>PAYF01000007.1 GCA_002714745.1 Methanobacteriota archaeon
ACTCCCTGATGTCGGTAAATCGGCTGCCCGAACGTACTCCTCTCGTTAGCATATTGTAACGACTCCTCCATCGCACCTCTTGCATTGCCAACAGCATGAGCGGAGATTGTAGGTCTAGACAAATCAAAGGCACGCATGGCGTTCATCCAACCATCGTTCTCCTTTTCTCCAATTAGGTTCTCAGCAGGAACTCTGACATCTACGAAATCGACGGATCTTGTATCAGAGCATCTCTGGCCCATGTTATCCTCCTTCTTACCCAGAGTAATTCCCGGACTGTCAGCATCGACGATGAAACCGCTCATTCCCTTGTATCCAGCACTGGGATCAGTGTAAGCGAGCACGAAGAACCAGTCAGCATACCCGGCACCAGTAATCCACATCTTGCTGCCGTTGATGACGTAGTCATCACCGTCGCGAGTGGCTTGAGTTGTTATGGACTGAACATCGCTTCCAGCACCAGGCTCGGTTACGCAGTACGAGGCTATGCATCCATCAGCGACCTTTGACAGATAGCGCTGCTTTTGGTCATGAGTACCTCCCGTGATGACAGGATATGAAGCCAGCATTGTGCTGCCACACGCTGTGGCAAAGCCAGGATCTCCCCATCCAAATTCCTCGCAGATGAGAACCTCTTCGAAGGAGCCCATGCCGAAGCCGCCGAATTCCTCAGGTATCTTGACTGTCAGTAGGCCGAGATCGTGCGCCTTCCTGATTGCATCCCTAGGGAAACTGCTCTCACGGTCCCACTCCTCGGCATTGGTTTGAATCTCAGAGGCAGCGAAGTCGCGAGCCATCTGCTGAAGCATCTCCTGCTCCTCTGACAGCGTGAAGTCGACCATGGCCTCTGGAGCGGGCTTCCGCCCTTAGCGATTCGCACACACTAGATGTAGAGCAGAGCCATGTAGGATAGATATCCCAACACCATTCCAAATCCAAGCTTCTTGCCTATCTCCCGCTCATAGTACAGCATGGCCACGACGAACCCAGATGTCAGGACGACGACCCAGATATCACGCTGAGCGAACTCCGGCGCAACAATCAGTCCACCTGAGTAAGTGGCTGCGAAGCCGAGAATGCCGAGAATGTTCATCACGTTGGAACCCAGTACATTGCCCACTGCAACGCCCCCCTGCCCCCGTAGACCCGCCACTAGAGTGACTGCGAGTTCAGGAAGAGATGTGCCGAGTGCAACTACAGAGAGGCCTACAACAGATTCGGGGATTCCATATTCACTGGCCAATCCAGTAGCCCCTTCGACCAGCATCTCCGCACCTGTCCATATCATCCAACCTCCAAGGATAGTGGCAGGGATGGCCAGCCACAGGTGATCGGGAAGCCAGGTGTCGCTGTCCTCGACATCTGTTCCTTCTGCCTTTGATTGTCTGTATGAGTAGACATAGTAGGCAACTAGAACGAGAAGCATGACGACTCCGAAAATTCGCATAATCTCACCGGCCATGACTACAATCAGCAGCATCATGGTCGCAGCTGCCACCGCGGCAGCATCTCGCCTGACTCCCTTCCCAGTATCAGAAGCCGCACCTATCATAGCCGCAGTCCCTAGGACCAGCATCACATTGGCGACATTGGATCCAAGAACTCCTCCGACTGCGATTTCATCAGCATCGGTCCTCACTGCCTCTAATGCGACAGCTAGTTCTGGAAGCGAAGTGCCGATGGCTACTATGGTGAATCCGACCAAAAGAGGTGGAACCCTCATCCTACCAGCAATAGTTACTGCACCCTGTACAACGAACTCACCACCTAGCATAAGTAGGGCGAATCCGATGATGATGAGGGGGCCGTCACCGATGCCTTCCATGATTGCGAGCGGAACAAGACCCGCTCATGACCGTTTGGTTAACCGGTATTGTCTCACGAGCACATTCTCTCGATGTGTCTGATGACCAAATCGGCCGTCGGCATGGTATGGTCCTCCAAAGTCGGAGAGAACGGAACAGGAGTATCCAAGGCTCCCACTACCACAGGTGGAGTCTCAAGGCACCAGAAAGCCTCCTCAAGGATTCTGCTGCTAACTGTATTGCCCAGACCACCAGTCCACTGTGCCTCCTGCAGCACAAGCAATCTGCCTGTCCTCAATACCGAGTCAATGCAAGTCTGTGCATCGAATGGGGAGATGGTTCGCAAATCGACGATTTCGACTTCAAATCCTTTCTTTGAAGCCTCCAGTGCTGCCTTTAGAGCGACGTGTACCATGGCGCCCCAAGTAACGATTGTCAAGTCCTTGCCACCTCTCACAACCCTAGCACTGCCAATCGAACTCTCTCCTCTAGCAAGCCTTTCGTGCACTGATTCTCGATCAACGACCTGACTGATAGAATCTCCCCAACCGGTCAATCCTCCTCTAAGGCCGTAAAGGCCTATGTGTTCGAGAAATATTACAGGGTCATCCAGAGCATGGGCCTCGACGAGTAGGTCGTAGGCATCTTGAGGGGTGCTCGGAAAGACCATCACCAGGCCTGGATCGTTGAGGAACCAAGATTCGATTATGTTCGCGTGATAAGGACCGCTGCGGGTCTTACCCCCTAGAGGGATGCGTACGGTTAGAGGGACATCTGCACCCCAGCGCCAGCGTAGTTGCGCGGCGTTGTTAATCAGGGCATTCATCGCAAGAGCGGCGAAGCCACCGAACTGAATCTCGGCCACCGGCCTCATCCCACCTAGTGCTGCTCCGGTGGCTGAGTGAACAATTACGGCCTCCGAGAGTGGCATATCGAGTAACTTGTCAGAGTGCCCCTTCGCCTTTAGTGGAAGATTCATCCCGAATGCTCCTGCCACTTCCATATCTTCGCCCATGAATACGACTCCTTCACCACTCTCATCAGCGATTGCGGCCATCGCATTCTGTATCGCGCGGCTGTAACTAGTCGAGTTCGCCGCATCAGAGAACTCCAGCGAAACCTTTCCAGACTCCAATGGCGCTTCAGAAACCTTACGCCCTCCATCGAGTCTACTGAACTGCTCGGAGTGACTGCTGGCATCGTGGAGACTGGTGATTCCCTTGGTCACTGAATGCCCCTCGGGCCACGGCATCTCTTCCATTTCCTTCCTAGATGAATCAGCCAGGGCCTGTTCCTCTGCTTCCATCTGCTCGAGAACACCCTCATCACATCCCATCTGGAGTAATAGTTCACGATGATTTGGGAGAGGGTCCTTATCAGTCCAATAGCGGAGTAGTCCTCGGTCTACATAACCTGGAGGATTACCTGAGGATGCACCCAAATACAGATCATCATGGTGGTGAGCGTGACCGCATCCTCGCATGGTCTCGACATGAATCAGAGTCGACCCCCCTCCATCTGATGCGAACTCTCTTGCAACCGCAGTCGAGGCGTAGAATAGGCCAGGATCGGAACCATCGATTGTCCACGATGGCACCCCCATCGCGTGCCCCTTGTCCCCATAGGTCTCGGCTCCAGATTGGCCGACGACATAGGTGTCCAGTGCAATCTGGTTATTCTGAATCATGAATGCCATGGGAAGGCCTCTAGTTCCTGCGAGGTTCATCGCCTCCCAGAACTCGCCACTGCTACTGCACCCCTCTCCGACGGGTGCTAGGTGGAACCTGTCGACACCCAGTCTTACTGCGGCCAATGCTATGCCTGTAGTAGTGGCGCTGGCAATTGGCAGGGGCGCAGTCGGCGGGAGAACTCTCTTCTCCCAGTTGCCGATATGCAGATCCCTTCCTCCCGATGCTTCATGCCCTCCATCCATGTATGATCCGGACTTGCCCATCTGGGCTGCGAATACCTCAGTTGGAGTCTGCCCCATCGCCAAAGCCAGTCCGACATCACGAATCATCGGAGCTACAACATCAGCTCTCTGAACATTTCCTACCAAATCCACTGCCCTCCTTAGCGCGGAAGCACAGGCAACTATTCCTTCCTGCCATGTAGAGCGGAATCCCTTACCTCCGAACCGGCTACCGTCTGGTGTCTCTAGGCCCTCTGAGAACAACTCTTTGAGATGCTCATCAACTACTCTGGTCCTAGTCATCATCCTTTGCCATTCAAGCCGCTGCTCAAGAGTTATCGAAGCATAATGTGCGATCCTTCTCAAGCATAGAGTAGCATCAATCAACAGTCTCGCAGTACGTCTTTCAAGATGTAACTCACCCGTCCTCATGGGCATGATTTCTCCAGAGTGCACCGGGCTTAGTGAGGGGGCCATCAATCGATCATGTAGAGACTCCTTTACAGCCCTCAAAAGGTCCAATGAGAATTTATGAAAAGACTCACCATCGAATGATGAGGGAGGGTTGCATCCATCCCATGTATCCGATACAAGTTCAAGATGCCCATCGTGTCTTTCGGCGAAGAATCTCAAGAATTCAATTCTGGCAGTATCTGATCTGAGAGATGATGGGAAATCAAGCGCGGCCTCTGGTTGCCAGCCTGCGCCCCAAATGTTCGGCAGAGTGGATTGCGAGGCGATGCCGACCACCACCTCTGAGGAGACTTGTGCAGATTCTTCTGTAGCTGAATCTCTCCTGCGTGCCTCGTGCTCAAGTTCGGACTCATTCACACTAGACTCTCTCTCCCAGATTCGAACGCTCCTTCGCCTGCCTTGACCTGAGGAGGAACGGTCTAACTTCGCCCTCACTCTCTTGCCACAATGCTCGCAACTCCTGTCGAGCCGCTCAGTTCCCACCTTCGCCTTCCAAACCTGATGAATTCCGCATTCAGGACATTGCCATACTCCTTGGCGCATGATATGCCGCACAAGCAGTTAGTACAACAAATCTTCGATGTACTGTGAATTAATCAACCACAAATATAACAAAAATAGATAAATATGCCAATAATGGCACATATAGGATACATAAATACCACAAATAAACACTAATCTGAATTAAAACATACCACATTAATATTTAATTATGTTTGAATTCACTGTGTCAGACCACTCGTGAATACCGCCCCGTAGGTTGTACACCTCGCCCTTCGCAAGCCCACTAGAAACTAGATAGCGTGCCACTGCAGCAGATCTAACACCGGTCCTACAGTAAACTACAATGTCCCTGTCGAGAGGAATCTCAGCCATCCGCATCGGTACCTGATTATGCTCGATTCTCAGGGCGGTTCCCGACAGAGTGGCAATCGCCTCCTCCTCGCTTCTCCGGACATCGAATAGGAATACATCCCATCCAGAGTCACGGCGTTTGACGAATTCTGCCGGACTAATCACGAGCATCATTTCACTGGGCGAATCGACATCACTTGAACAAGACTCTACATTCTCCTGCTTTAGTTCCGTTACAACTTCTCGTGACTTATCCTTTGAGAATCCTAGGGTTCTGAAATCCATGCTCAGAGCATCGATGACCAGCAGCTTCCCGTTGAGTGAATCTCCAATCCTCAGTATCGCTTTGATTGCTTCAGTCGCTTGAATTGATCCAACTATCCCCGGAAGTACTCCAAGCACTCCAGCTTCAGCACAGTTCGGAGCCAAACCATCTTCAGGTGGCTCGGGAAATAAATCACGGTAATTGGGTCCGCCGTCTAGGTTGAATGTGGCCACCTGTCCCTCGAAACGGTGAATGCTACCGAAGACCCAGGGCTTGCCTAGAATTTCGCACGCATCTCCAATCAAGTATCGAGTTTCGAAATTGTCCGTGCCGTCTATTAAGATGTCATATCGGCCGATTATATCCAGAGCATTTGTCGTATCGAGCCTCCCCTCTATGGCTTCAACGGTCACTTCGGGATTGAGGTCGGAAATGCGCCTCTCGGCAGATGCAGCCTTTGACTCACCGACCTCGGAAGTACTGTGGAGNATCTGCCGCTGGAGATTTGTNACGTCCACNGTGTCATCATCGATTAGNCCAATCCTNCCTATTCCGGCNGCNGCGAGGTAGAGNAGAGCAGGTGAGCCCAAGCCACCNGCGCCAACNACCAGTACNGATGCCTCNTGNAGCANCAACTGCCCCTCNGGACCTACTTCNGGAAGNNNNAGATGTCTCGCNTAGCGAGAGCCGCCGCCCGCAGTCATNCNCCGTCGAGTACGTTCACAGAAATGGCCTCTTCCCNTGATTCTCTCAATCTGATTAGATTACGAAGAGTCTGAGGGTGGCAATTAACCAACCCAATCTCCCCCATGCTCGAGTCAGTTTTCTAGCATTCTCAGGGCTAATATTGATTCTGAAAATCGAGCCAATAAATCTTCGAATGAAGTTCTGATCTAGATGTGACTCAGGTCTTGGAATTCCTCTGAAGTGGCGCTCTATGTCAGTAATTATGCAATAATCATCTCTCATCAGCCAGAGAATCTCGGTAGCACCGTAGAGGACGAACACCCCCCANCACATCCATTCATCTGGGCCCAGCCAAGCGAATGCGCAGAACAGANTGATCCAAACATGAAGGAGATAGAACAGGTCCCCTATTCTATTATTCAGCCAGCCCATATTCTTGGTAGGCTCCAAGTGAGTACCTCAGTGCTGGTCCTCCAGCCACTTCTCCGCATCCATAGCCGCCTGACAACCCATCCCTGCTGCTGTGATGGCTTGGCGGTAACGCGTGTCGACCACATCACCTGCAGCAAACACTCCTGGGACACTGGTCATTGTGTGNTCAGAATGCANGANATATCCTGANNCATCCATATCAACTTCTCCTNGCAGGAATCCAGTCATCGGTTTGTGTCCTATTGCGATGAACGCACCTGTGCAACTAATCTCCTCCTCGCTACCATCTCGAGGATCCTCGAGCACAGCACCGCTGAGTCCCTCGTCATTGGATAACCAGCTCTTGACTCTGCGATGATTCTTGATTTCGATCTTGGGATGGTTCACGGCTCTTTCGTACATCACCTTGGATGCCTTGAACACATCTCTGCGATGAACTATCGTTACCTTGCTAGCAAACCTGGTAAGGAATGTAGCTTCTTCCATGGCTGAGTCGCCACCACCGACCACAATTACCTCTTGTTCTCGGAAGAAGGCCCCGTCGCAGGTAGCGCAGGTGGAGATCCCTCTTCCTTTCTGAGCATCTTCTCCTTCGGCACCAAGCCAGATTGCCTCGGCTCCAGTACAGATGATTACAGCATCCGCCCTATGTTCATCCCCTTCGACCCAGACTCTGAACGGACGCTCCGAGAGGTCTACTTTCTCGACATTCTTGTCATGCACTTCCAGACCGAAACGTTCGGCCTGCTCACGCATATGAATCATCATCTCCGGACCACCTATTCCAGTGGGGTAGCCAGGAAAGTTCTCAACATCAGAAGTCAGCATCAATTGCCCCCCTGACATGTATCCGGCAAACATCAGTGGCTCAAGCATTGCACGAGCGGTGTACAGCCCGGCCGTGTACCCCGCTGGGCCGGAGCCGATGATGATAACATTCCGAACTTCGCCGCTCACAGGCCACCCAATGCTGGGATGTCCTTCAACCCTGCTCTAAGACAAAGTAATTGAAACGACGTCACGTGGATTCAATCTAGATGAATCTGCTAGCAATCGTTTACGGCTTGGCTTTCATCAAGATTGGCATCGCCCACTTCAGGGAGCCCGGTAAATTTGTAGAGATTATCCCACCATTTCTCCCCTTTCCTCTAATGCTTGTTTACATTTCAGGTGCGATGGAGATTGTGGGTGGAGTTGCAATAATTTATCCCGATACACAAGTGCTTGCAGGCAGATTTCTTGCCCTTTTCTTGATTGGAGTTTACCCAGCTAATTTGTACATGTGGACACACGATGTCGCATTTGATGGGACTAAGTTTGGCACACAAGGACATATTCTTCGTTTGCTTGCCCAATTATTGTTAATTGCTGCAGCATTGCATATTTCTGGCGATCTGGATCGTAGTGTATTCTCTGCTTGAATAGGTGTTGTTATGCTCGATTCTTCCCCTATAATTTCGTTTAGGTTTGCATACCTAATAGCAATAATTGCCATAATCTTCTTTGCTATTTCTAAATATGGAATTCCAGCACTTCTGTTGGTATTTTCTCTCTATTTTCTGATTAAATTCGAGCACCCCAAATCAACATCTCGAATGATGGCAGAAGATGCAACACTAATCCACATGCCTAAGACGGGGGGTGAAGGAAAATCTGTGGTAGTAGTCGGCGGAGGAATTAGTGGTTTGTCAGCGGCCAAATTCCTGATTCAGGCAGGCTGTGATGTGACTCTTTTAGAGCATCAATCAATTGTCGGAGGGAACAATACTCCATATTTGGAAAATGGCGAACATCATGCTACCACAGTCATAGTTACCCTACCTGCCCAGCAACCTCACTATCTACAACTCTGCAGGGAATACGGAATAGAACAAACTCCCCATGACTTTGAAGATCTTAAGGGGGCAATTGTATTTGAGAATAGGGAATTGAATACAAAGATGGGCTCGGGAATTGGAGGATTTCTAAAATTCGTTTACCGTGAAGCGACATTGAAGGAATTAGTGGATGGTTTCATCATTTTCTGGAGATTGTACCGCCAATTCAAGCTCAGACCCGAATCTGCAAAGAGCGTGGCAGATGTTCTTGGAAATCGTTTAGTCAATTCTTCTGTATTCACTCATTTCTATATGCCATGGGTTGGGATTAATACATGGTGCCGATTTGATGATTTGGATAGACAACCTGCACATGTTTTTGCCTCATTCATTTTCGAGTATGCATTAACTTTTGACATCCGAGATAAGTCGGCGAAGTACAAAGAAGATTACTGGTGTGTATTGGATGGAAGACTCATCCACGAGTTGAGAGATCATCTGCTGACCAATGATAGATACGAACAACATCTGAACACAAATGTGACAGGAATCTCTCGTAACAAGTCTGGGAAACTGTCAGTAGTTACAGAGAGTGGTAAATCTTGGAATTGCGATTCAGTTATTGTTGCTACACAACCTATTCAGGCCCTTCCAATAATGGGCGAAGTCGCGCCCAAGATACTAATCGATGAGCTTGAGAAATGGAAGCAAATGGATTGCTACGTTATTTTGCATACCGATTTCTCAGATATTGGAAATCGGCCATGGTTGCATCAAACACACAGCAACAAGACAACAGGGAATTATTACATCACAAATACAATCAAGCCGAGAATGGGCGATTTGAATGCAAAATATCTGATTACTTTCGTCTACAATACGGAGAATTATCTGGACTTCCGTGAAAATCACATGGACGAATCAACCATCGTCAAGTTGTATGAACCCAAGTTACCCATTTTTAGTTTAGATAATTCCATTGATCGAAACACCGTCTGGAGAGAAATCGATACTGAATGCACGGATATCTTCTGGACTCAGGCATGCCGGTCCGGATTACAATACCACAACAATGGAATTGTGAGTGCAAAGCGTGTGGTTCGTAGGGCATTGGGTCACGATTGGTGAACAAAAAACAGAACNANTCATCCTACCATCGCTGCAACCGCGCCTACTGCTGCGCGGGCATGCGGTTCTAGACGCGGTTCGATATGCTCTGGCTCGGCACCCGGNCCGATTATTCCGAGCCCGATTGGCTTCTTGTGGGTNATCTGCAAATCAATGACNGCCTTGGTTACTGACTGCCCCATTACTAGACCGTGATCAGTCTCTCCTCTCTCAATGATTCCGAGAACCACAGCACCGTCGATGTCTTCCTTCTGTAGCATCCTATCGAGAGCTAGAGGAGCTTCCATNGAACCAGGGACCCAAGCCACCTCTGACACATCCCAGTTCTTCGACTCAGCCTCGTCACGGGCATATTCGAGCATCCTCTGNACCTCATCGCGATGGAATGAGCCGCAGACAATTCCCAATCTCATCCACTCGCCTCCATACTNCGACTTANCGTGTCCACGATGGNCTGAGTCTGNGAGTCGACCTCGATGTTCACGCTCGAACCAACNCCCTTCTCACCTATCGTAGTGACTCTGAGAGTCTCGGGGATGATGTGCAGATTGAATCCGGAACCATCCACTCGGCCCACAGTCAGCGACATCCCATCTATTGCCACGTACCCCTTCTCAAGGATGTAGGGNCGGGCCTCGCCTGGCACGGATATACGCAGGTCCATACCTCCGCCAANCNCGGTCCTCTCTAGAATCTCGGCCGTGCACATCACATGTCCTGAGAGCAGATGNCCTCCAAGCTCATCTCCNACTTTGAGCGAACGCTCGACGTTGAGAANATCNCCCGTNANCTTNCCTGCAAGCGTGGTCCGNTCAAGAGTCTCTTCTATGGCCTCGAATCCTACCTTTCCNGAATCGATTGCGACTACTGTCATNCAAACTCCGTCTAATGCNACACTTGCACCTATCTCGAGATTACCGTCGAAACCGGCAAGATCGACAGTAAAGAAGCGAACCCCATCTTCATCCTCAACACTGAGGATGGGAGCAGTTCCGGCCACTATTCCGGTGTACACNCTAATCCTCCTCGTACGGGCCACCTTCGGAGCCCGGCCAGAGGTCAAGGATTCTGGCGATAATCTTGCGAGTACCGTCGAGATCATCTGAGAGCCCTTCGACTCTAACGACCTTGATATCGGAGTGCCCATGAGCATCCAAACCCTCTCGGATTGCATCNACTGAGTGCTTCTGNTCATACCCCAAGGCGATAATGTCAGGCTTTATGTCATCGAGTATGTCAAAGATTGGNGAGGTAGGNGGATTTCCTACCACGGCCCTATCAACGGGCTTGAGGCCTGCCACCATCCTGCACCTCAGATCGTGCGTTGTGATTGGCTCGTGCTTTTGATTCCTGACCGTATCGTCGTGCGCTACGACTACTACGAGCTCGTCCCCGAGTCGCTTGGCCTGCTCGACATAGTGCAAGTGACCTGCATGCAAGAGGTCGAACACNCCNACTGCCATCACCCGTGCCATATCCAAACCCNCCTAGTCCTNTCTTCTCTACTCTTCGATTCCCATGGCTTCGAGAATCTCGCCCCCNGTAATCATTGGTATCCCATGTCTTTCCGCATATTCTCTAGCCGCCGGCAATGATAGGGCACCGTCACCATCAGGCTCCAACATCTCGGCACCTATGGTGCACGGAGGGCGCCCGGAAAGGCGTGCTATCGATACTGCCAGTTCGGTGTGCCCCTGGCGCGACCTCAGGCCCATGGGCGACTCCCGGCAGACTGGGATGTGACCAGGGGTACGAAACTCCTCACCAAGTGCACCACGAGCAGCCTCACNGTCAGCCCCACTTGCCAACAGTTCATCTGCCAACTCNCCAAACCTCCTAGTGGTCAGCGCNCTGTCTCTGTCGGTGATTCCNGTGTAGGTTTCTCTGTGATTGAGCGAGAGAGTGAAAGCTGAGCGATTATCATACTGTAGGTCATCAGTAATCAGTACNCCTAGGACGGGNTTNTCCTCNACGAGAACTGGATGAGTGTGNATNTCCTGTAGCCAGGGTAGGTCAAACATCTCTCCAATCTCNTTACCAATTGCGAGGAACAGCAAGCCTCCACAATCGTTACGCAGCGTCCTCATGACTTGAGGNGTGGCTGCATCNGCAGGCCACANCAGNTCAGTTTCNCTTTCTCTGAAGTCGGAGTCAAANACCATCACNGGNTCGCCCGCAGCAAAGGCAGCAATGGCNCGCTCGACCGCCGACTCCATGCTATCCGGAGGGGTCATACCTACCCGTTATTTTCGGTCGNAGACCGAATGCTTCTCATGCGTCGCTCTACCGGCATGCCCGATGACAGAGCGAATCGAGGTCGTTGTTCCAGTCAGGGTCGACCTTGCCGGAGGCTGGACNGATGTCCAACCNTACACCGGAGATTANGGAGGAGAGGTCGTCAATTTCGCNATCAACAAATACATNCGCAGCGCTATGGAGAAGGACGACGAGGGAAGAATCAGAGTCGAGTATAGCAGNGACATNCCAACAGGCTCNGGNTTGGGNACTAGCGGCGCCATGAATGTCGGCCTGATTGCGACGATAGCCGGTGGTGGNAAGAGNCCCGAAGANATCGCAGAACTNGCATTCCAGTTTGAGGCCCTGCTCGAGAATCGGGGTGGAAGACAAGATCAGTGGGCAGCAGCTCGTGGTGGCTTCAATCACCTTCTGTTCCTAGGTGACGAGGTCGAGCAGATNCCATTTGAGCCGATGAAGTCTGCTAGAAACTGGCTCCGTAAGCACTTCGTGATTGCNTATTCAGGCATTGAACACAAGTCTGGAGATCTACACTCTAAAGTCTGGGAGCGCTACGATGAGGGCGATGAGAAAGTCATCTCTGGCCTGCACCTGATTCGTGGTGCNGCTAGGAACATGGCNGANGGCCTGCAGAGNGATCGCAGAGAACTCGTTGTCAAGGCNTTGAATGATGTCTGTGAAGGAGTNGATCTCATTGACAAATCNATTCACGACCCGTTCCGAGAAGTTGTNNACCGCCTGAAGNAATCNGGTTCGGTNGTTGCNTGGAAGGCGCTNGGAGCNGGAGGAGGNGGNTCAGTCGGCCTTCTATGNTCTCCGATGGGCCGTAGTGAGGCGATTTCTACAGTTGAGGAAGAGGGTTGGGAAGTCTTGGATTGGGACTACGACGAAATCGGCATGCAAGTCACTTGACGACTGATTGCTACCTAAGACTCAAACACCACATCAGTTTCGTCCTACCCATGGTAGGACGGCGAGCAGTACTGGCAACAGCAATCGCACTACTCTTCCTAATCCCTCTCGCTTCCTCCACTATTATCGCTCAGAGAGAGCCGGGCGGATTCGACGCTGACGGCAACTGGATAGCCTCTGTTGAGCACGATGTTCATCCGAATTGGTGGCTCCACTGGAGCCGTGACAAGGACGGTAACGAGTTAGATGACAGATTGGAATGGCTGCTTGAGCAACCCGCTGAAATGCAGCAGGACTGGTGGAAGAGAGCCCCACCCGGAAGTGCCCGAATCTTCGTCGACTATGACCACCATCCTACAGATGCAGATGTGTCGGCACTGGAGGATTTGGGAGTCGAGGTAACATTCCGCTTCACATATCTCGACACTGTCTCGGCTACCGCCCCATTCGACTCCATACTAGGCCCGAACGGAATACTCTCCTTACCCGGAGTGGTGATGGTCGAAGACCTAGGCCTTGCCGAACCGAATATGCATGAAGCAGTCCCCAATATGGGAGTCGATGCAGTTTGGCAGGACCTCGGACTAGACGGCACAGGTTCTGTAATTGCAATACTCGATACAGGTGTTCGAGGCGATCATGAGGGCCTCAATGACATGGATGACGACCCATTCACCTGCATCGAAGACCCTCCAGAGCCAGATCCTACTGATCCCACTCCTCCTCCAGTCCCTGCNGATTGTGATCCGAAAGTCATCGCCTTCTTCGATGCGGTATTTACCGACGAAGAGCATGACCCTGCCGAGTCTTACGATTCCGGCACACATGGCACCCATGTTGCTGGTATCGCCGCTGGCAGTGGTGGCGGTCAGACCGACCCCGCCTCAGGACTGAGGTATGTCGGTGCGGCCCCAGGGGCTTGGCTAATCAACATATTAGCGTGCTGTGATGGCGACATCGAGGATGTGATGCAAGGNGCTCAATGGGCCATAGACAACAAGGACAAGCATGGCATTGACATCGTTACCTCTTCATTGGGCGAGCAACAGTTCGAGATTCACTTCGACAACGACGGCAACTCGGCCTGGAGCCGTCAGATGGACATGGTTGTTGAGGCCGGCATCATAACCACCCTATCTGCGGGCAACGAGTTCGGAGGCGCTACCTTCGCAGGTTGCAACACCATAGATAGCCCAGGTGACGCTAAGTTACCAGTCACTGTAGCTAGCCTAGACAAGGACCTCGGATTGGCTATCTACAGCAGTCGAGGATACACCTCCGACTTGCGTGTCAAGCCAGATGTTGCTACTATTGGCTCTAGTATCATGGCACCTGATGCTGCTACTCAGGATGGCTATACGAGCAAGTCCGGGACTAGCATGGCTACTCCCCTGATGGCCGGAATTGCAGCTTTAATGATTCAAGCCAATCCAGATCTAACTCCCACCGAGTTCAAGGACATCATCGCAGCACACTCTATTGAACGCGAAATCGCACTTCTTGATGATCCTGGTTTCAACGACTGTAGCCTGCTAGAGACAAGACCAGACAATGAGTTTGGGTACGGTCAAGCAGATCCTGTGGCCTTCGTGGAGGCTGCAGGAAGCATCGACCGTTCGCTAAACGTCTCAATGGACTTAGTTACACTACAGGAGATTGGCAATGAGAGTTACATCGCTGGCACCGCATCAGGCGGTGCACCTGGAATGGGCGAAGTCGAGGTCAAGGTAGGAGGNGGAGAGTGGAAGGGCGCAGCTGATCTGTCAAAGAACGGCGACTGGGCNATCTGGAGAGTCAAACTAGANCCACACACTGAATCTGGCAATTCAACAGTCTATGCCAGANTGGTCATCTCAGAGGACAGCATTTCTCCAATTGATGCCCGAAGAGTTGTCCTCATCGACGGNCAGTCGGCATCAGGAGCGCTAGAGGGCCTGACTTCTATCGGCTCGTGGGNATTCTTTGTCCCCTTCGCATTGGTGATGGCCCTGCTTGGCTTCATCATGACCACAGAGAGGTGGGACAGGAAGTTCCTGGCCGCCATGCGAAAAGACTCACCTTCTCTGAGTGATGGCATGAACCCTGGGCAAATGCTGTTTGAAGGAGTAATAGCATTCTTCGCTGCATTTGGCGCATTCATCAGAGGCCTTCGTAACGGCGAGGCATTGACCGAGAACAAGGCATCACGAACCATCTCTCTGTGTATCCTTTATGTCGCACAGGGCCTACCTTCCGGCTTCGCTAACGTCGCCTTCGTTGCTTTCCTAGTAACCAATGGAATCGCAGTAGAGCAGATTGCCTTGCTATTCGCTACCGTCTATCTGCCTTGGACATTCAAGTTCATCTGGGGGCCAGTCATCGACATGGTTACTTTCCCTAAATACGGAGTAAGAAGGCCTTGGGTTCTGTTTGCTGAGGCTGGCATGATTATCTCCCTTGCTACCTTGCTGATAGTCCCAGATCTTGTCGCTTCAATCGAACTTGTGACCATACTTCTGTTCATCCATAATCTGTTCTCATCACTACAGGATGTCAGCGTAGATGCACTGGCTGTGGATATCCTCGAGCCGGATGAAGTAGCCACTGTGAACGGGCTAATGTTCGCCTCCAAGAGAGGTGGAATCATCTTCGGAGGAGCCGTCCTTGGAATGCTAGTTGTTCCTTATGGAATTAAATCAGCAATCATGGTCCAACTTCCTCTATTGGTACTGATTATGATGGTACCTCTCTTCCTACGTGAGAGGCCGAGTAACAAGTTGTTCCCATGGAGCAAGAAGTCTGAGCAAGTTGATGATGAATCTCAGACAGATGTAGAGGAGACTATCGAGGCTGAAGCAGTTGTACCTTGGGAAGCAGATCATCCAGAGGAGTTCACACAAGCACGATGGGTTGCTACCAATCTGCACGGAAACAGAATCTCCCCCGCAGCTCTAGTCCTATGGCTCAGTATTGGCTCACTTCTTCTATGGGGGCTATTCGCCATCATTCACCAACTGACGAGCACATTTACGGGAGATTGGGCCTTGACGTTCGGAGACATCGCAGCTCCGATGAAGTCTATTGGGAAGTGGGGACTTCTAGCCTCAGCCTTGATAATTCTGGCTGAATGGCTTGGAGCATCAATCCCTGAAATTAGCAATCCTGCCCCGGCCTCCACTCTCGCATCTACAACCGCTTANAATATTGTGAAGGGATTCTCCACTCGCTCTTCGTTCATCCTGATATTCCTCTGNCTGCTCTCGGAGTTGTACTTGTTCACTGACCCGATTGTGGTGGACATTTTCATCAACGAGGCTGGGTGGTCCCAGACTAAATACAACGCAATCGTAGGTGGCGTAGTCATCGCTTTCATGATGTTCGGACAGATTGTTNGAGGAATGCTTGGAGATAGGTTTGGAGTTAGGGAGGTCTCGATGATTGGTTTCTCACTGCTCGCCCTGTCAAATGCAACTCTTGCCCTGATTAACGACCACTGGACTAACACCAATCTGATGGTCGCCTATTTATGCGTTCGAGCCGTTATCAACGGAGTGGCTTGGATATGTGTCATCGCAGTGGCGATGAGACTAACATTCTCCAAGGCCGGCGGCTCTCAGTTCACAGCCTACATGTCGATGTTCAATCTCTCCGCGGTTATGGCCTATCTGTTCACAGGAACGATGACTCAGAGATTCGATTACATCACCTGTCTGTACATCGGTGCTGCACTGACTCTATTCACCGTGATTCTTCTTTGGTTCATCGACCCAGACGAGGTCGACAGAGTTCTAGAGGGGCGCTTCGGAGACGACGACGAAGAGTTCGACGGCGACTTGGGAGAGAGTCCGTGGTGGTCCGACGAGGAGGAGGAGGAGCCGGTTGTCTCAGGTGCGTGAGCATCTCGAGTCCGCAGACACGGACTTCCTATTCTTCTCCCAGACCATCTGCCCGTATTGTACTAGGGCTGAGAGAACTCTCGATGCACACGGCTTCACTTACACAGAAGTAAACCTCGATCACCATGATGGACTGAGGGAACAGGTAGTTGCGACGACTAAGCATCGTACAGTACCAGTGGTCTTCGATTTGAGAGGAGATGAGCCAGTATTCGTTGGCGGCTCTGATAACCTAATGGAATATCTCTAGAGTGTCCAAGAACTAGTAATCCCACCGGCTATCCTGATTCTGAGATATGTATCTCCTGTAAAAGTCGCCGTGAGAGTGTATTCCTCGGACGGGTAGGGGATGGTTCCGAGGGTCCCGTATTCGCTAGCTCCCGGACCCCATACTCGCTCTAGAGCGGAGATTGAGGTATGATCTCTGAGAGTCAGTGTGATGCTTGACGAGCCTGACCCACACTCAGCGTCGAGGAAGTAGATCATCTCGTCCCACTCGCCATCGTTGGGATGATTACTGACGAAGAAAGTATCACGAATTTCCACATCAGGACCCGTATCCTCCCATGAATCAGAGTACAAATCTCCCCCTCTAACGAAGTAGACATCTCCTGTATGTCCCTCGCCGCTATCTGCCAGCATCATCCGCATCTGTTCCATTCCAGAGGAGTCCTTCCAGATGAAGGAAGAGAAGAACCCTGCACTCCTGTCGTATGCATAGTCCAGACGCCCCCCATCATCAGCATCGGCCCTGATGGTAACATAGTCGCCCGATACATCAGTTACATCTGCCTGCCATTCGATAGAGAACAGCGTGAATCCCCAAGAGTTACTTTCCTCTAACGGGAAATCCATCACTGTCTGTGCGACTCCATTCTCGAAAGCAGATAGATGATCGTGGGTTATCCGGCCTAGGAATGGATTGTGATTCAGCACAGCGTGCCGGCGGGCCTCTGTCAGGCTAGATATGGCCAGCATATTGGCAGTCCCCCCCTCCTCACTAACTGATGCGACAACCAGACGGGCGGTATCATCAGTATATTCTGGTGTTGAGAAGGTGTAAAGCCACCAATCTCCGACCTCCCAGGTAGGGACATCAACCTCGTCGTTGCCCGTTATTGCGTTAGAGACAGTCGTACATCCTGACAGCGAAGCCGTGAGGAATAGCACCGATAGGGCAACACCCACGGTCTCGCGCATGGGCGGGCGTGTAAACAGTCAGTCATGAGACTGACGCAACCAGGAATCACCTTCTCATAGCATTCCAGTCAAAGTCAGCCCAGGTGCAATAACGACCGCCACAATCGACATCAGTTTGATGAGAATGTTCAGCGAAGGTCCGCTGGTGTCCTTGAATGGGTCGCCGATAGTGTCGCCGATGATGGCCGCATCGTGAGATGCATCGCCCTTCGTTGCGCCTTCTATATGGCCTTGCTCAATGGCTTTCTTTGCGTTGTCCCAAGCACCACCAGCGTTGGCCATGAATAGCGCCATCAGCACTCCGGTAACTAACGCTCCAGCTAGAAGCCCACCTAGGGCTGCTGCCCCGAGTACAGTTCCGACAATTACTGGAGCAGCGATTGCAGTCAGTCCTGGGGCAACCATCTCGCGAAGTGCTGCCTGAGTAGAAATCTCAACGCATCGGGCACTGTCAGGCTTGACGCCTTCTCTGCCCTCTAGCAAACCATCTATCTCGCGGAATTGGCGACGAATCTCGGTCACCATGTCACCAGCTGCTTTGCCGACACTGGTCATTGTCATTGAGGCAATGACGAATGGCAATGCGCCACCGATTAGTAGCCCGATGACAACCATTGGCTCAGTAAGGCTGAGGTCAGCCGCATTTATTCCNCTGGAGGTCTTGAAGGCTGCAAACAAAGCCAGNGCAGTTAGGGCAGCAGAGCCGATTGCGAATCCCTTACCNATCGCTGCGGTTGTGTTNCCNATACTGTCGAGGCCNTCTGTAATCTCACGGACATCTGAACCGAGTTCACTCATCTCTGAGATTCCACCAGCGTTGTCCGCCACTGGACCATATGCATCAACAGTCATCGTGACACCGACTGTGGCCAGCATTCCCATGGCAGCCATTGCGATTCCGTACAAACCTAGATCGCCGCCACCCATGTAATGGTTAGCGCCGAAGATACCGCCTGCGATGAGGACAATTGGAAGGAATGTTGACTGCATCCCAACTGAGAGGCCCGCGATGGCGTTGGTAGCAGGGCCAGTCTTGGACATCTCTCCGATGTGAGGGATTGCCTTAGGAGAAATTCCGAAGACATCCTCAATCCCAGTATAGTACTCGGTAACGAGTCCAATTGCAATTCCAACTATGCTACCTATGATTACTGCAATCATTGGGTCGGTGCCTGTATCCAGTCCGAGGTAGCCGATTCCGAACCAACCNCCTATCCAGAATAGGATGGCGCCGATGAAAGTGGTGTTCCGTAGTGCAGCAGCAGCATCTCCTCCCTTCATCAGTTCCATACTAAAGACACCGACAATGCTAGCGGCGTATCCGACGAAAGCGAGGAAGAGTGGGAGTATGACATAGTGCTCCCCCATTTCAGTAGAGGCTTGGGCTATGACCATAGCAGCGATAATTGAGCCTACGAATGACTCGAAGATATCAGCTCCCATTCCTGCTACATCTCCAACGTTATCTCCGACATTGTCAGCGATGACGCCGGGGTTTCGAGGATCATCCTCTGGAATTCCAGCCTCGACCTTTCCTACGAGGTCTGCTCCGACATCGGCGGCCTTNGTGTAAATCCCACCTCCCACGCGAGCGAAGAGCGCTATTGACGAAGCACCCATTCCGAAGCCAGCGATGTTCTGTACAGCATCACCGGTGCCTAGCCACATGGCCATTGCTGAGATGCCCAGAAGTCCGAGCCCCCCTACTGACAGNCCCATCACGGCTCCGCCATTGTAAGAAACAGCAAGCGCTGCGGGCTGTCCACCCTCTGCTGCCGCCATTGCGGTGCGCCCATTGGCGCTGGTGGCCGCACGCATACCACTGAAACCAGCGGCAACGCTTGCCGCTGCTCCAGCGAGGAACGCTACTGCTGTCTCCCATCCGGTATCCGGATTGACATACAAAGCTGCAGCAACCACTGCAATGAATATGGCGAGATACCTATATTCAGCATTCAGGAAGGCCATAGCACCATTCTGAATCTGCTGAGTAATATCTGCAACAATTGGATTGCTAATCTCGATTTTGTTAATCTTATTGTACAGCATGAAAGCAATCAGTAAACCTACTATTGCCGTCCCTGCTCCTATTTCTTGGATGTTCTCTATCTCAATCATACTGTTCACCTGTCGCCCCGTCGACCCAAGACCCGCTTATAATTCAAATCGTGATTCTGGACTTTGTCCAGCAACCGTTCAATGCCCAAGGACGACTGAGGCAAAAGAGGACAATATCCCGGCACCGTCATGTTCGCCCTTGAATGATGAGAACTCCTCCTCCGTGATGTGCCCCCACTCATATGCCCGCTCGATCCGAGCCCTTGCTGCTTCTGGATGGAACTGTAGGCCCCAGGCAGGTAAAGCACTACCATCCTCAGCATGGACCCGGACTGCAGTTACTCCATTGTGGTTGGTAGCGCTCAACAGGGTGCAAGAGTCGGGAACTGTCATTACATGATCCTGATGAGTGAAAAGTCCTGCCACACAAGGCCCATCTGAAACATGAGAAGTCAGTAACTCATCCTCNTCACCTTCAGTTGTGAGCTCCAAATCCCAGATTCCACTTGATAGNGAATCAGCGCGTTCGATTGTTGCCCCCAATGCATGGCAGAGCAGTTGGTGACCGAAGCAGATTCCCAGAGTAGGCCGACCTGATAGGGCAGATGCTCGAATCAGAGATGCAGTAGGCCCCATCCAATCTTCCCACATGCTGACATTACGCCTAGAGCCGCTACAGACAACCGCATCAACTCCCAAGACTTCCAACCACTCCGCCATTCTAGCATCATCATCATGCATCGGCATGACTATTCTGCTGAATGAGACATCCCGTCCCTCGATTTCTACACTAGTCGTTTGCCAGAAGGGAAACTCATCATCCCAGTGAGGCACATCTTCATCGTTGAGAGCAACTTCACCCGATTCCGACTTGGCACCTGCGTCGAAGGACTGCATCTGTGGAGTGACTAGGAGCAGTTCGACATCTCCGCGTGCAGCGAATGGTCTGACAACCTCTTGATTACCACCATGTCCGAATGCAGCACGCTCTACCAATAGGTCGACCATCAACACCCGCGTGTACACGCTCATATGCACCCCGAGGGGCAATTGGTTGAAAGGCCACCCCATGGACTGACCTACCGGGGAGAACATGGTAGACGTGCAAACCATCCTTGATTCGGTAGGTCCAGTTCAAGCTGTTCTGGACGCTCATGACGGTATCGTCAATGTCATGGATACTACTGATGGAGTAATCATGATTTCACTAGAGGGTGGCTGTACGGGTTGCAGTGCTACTCC
This sequence comes from Methanobacteriota archaeon, assembly GCA_002714745.1. Classification (GTDB taxonomy): domain Archaea; phylum Thermoplasmatota; class Poseidoniia; order Poseidoniales; family Thalassarchaeaceae; genus Thalassarchaeum. The sequence goes on from PAYF01000007.1 coordinate 20,919, forward strand.
GATGACTGCGATGCAGATTTACTACTCTTTGATGAAACTTGAAGAAGTAAATGACGTAATCTTTGCAAATGGAGAGCTGCCAGCCTACATGCGCAGTTTTATCGACGACAAACTCGCTGGAGAATAACTACTCCTCTTCGCCCCTCATCCTTGCAATCTTGTGCGGATTAGTTTCGCCNTGGACATCCTTGCCCTTGATGTTCATGACTGCTGAAATCGCCACAATAACCGCAATCACAGCCATCGGCCTAGCCATATTCCTTGAGCCCCACAACTCCCCTCCCATGTAGTGGAGCAGGAATAGCAGCACAGCAGAGGCTATGCAAATCAGAGCAATTGCCCTCTGGGCAAACAATTCCCCTGNCTCAGAACGAGAGAATGTACCTATTGACATCCACAGAATCACTGCTATGCCACAAAGACTGACAGAACCTGTCTCAAGAAGTCCGACTGTGTTCACGACTGGGCGTGTGGCAGTCACTTGATTAGGTTAAGCAAGCAACTCCTTGAGGGACACAGTCAAGTCGCATGACCGCTGGTTGAGAGCATGGTCAAGACATCTGGGTGGAGTCTACCTGAGCCTAGGGCAGAAGGACCGCCCTTCCTGACCAAGTCGCAGATTGCATCGGCGCTAGAGCAAGTCGCAGTTCTACTCGAGTTAGACGGGGCCAACCGATTCAGAGTAATCGCCTATCAGAATGCAAGTCGGGCACTAGCCTCGCTTGAAGANGATCTGCTTACTGTTGTNAAAGAGGAGAGAATCACAGATGTGAAAGGAATCGGCAAGGGATTAGGAGGNCTAATCACCGAAGCTGTGCTACAGGGAACATGGGGCGATTTACCTTCGCTTTACGAGAAGATTCCTCCCGGACTGATGGAGATAGTCGAGATTCCTGGACTCGGCCCTAAGCGGGCTCGCACGATGTATGAGGAACTCGGAGTAGACTCAGTTGAGGCACTCAAAGTAGCATGCGAGACGGGTCATGTGGCCCCACTGTCGGGTTTCGGCGAGAAGAGCCAGCAGAANTATCTCGAGGGAATAGAGTTGCTGAGANGNTATCAGGGGAGAAGCAGGATGGACGTGGGNCTGCTATANGGTCGATCACTCGAAGACAAAATCTCTTCTATGTCAGGCGTCGTACTGGCTCAGTTGGCTGGAAGCGCCCGCAGAAGGAGGGAGACCATTGGAGACCTAGACATCGTGGTTGGAGCCAATCCGCAGGACCATGATTCAGTAATTCAATCAATTCTGGAACTTCCAGGGATTGCCGAAGTAAAAGGTCACGGGGAATCAAAGGTCAGTCTGATACTCGAATCGAATGTGCTGGGGGGATCAATGGGCGAAAGCAGCATGGACGCGAATCTAGCTGAGGCCTTCCTAGAACGTAGCAGTGATGCAACCATCGACGCTCAGGTGAGAATTGTCACGCCTGAGGCCTTNCCCTTCACNCTGGCTTATTTNACCGGTTCCAAAGAGCACAACATCAGGATGAGGCAAGCGGCCATAGATCGCGGACTACGCCTGAATGAGTTTGGCCTTTTCAGCGAAGAGGACGCTGGAGATGCGATTGGCATGGAGGCGGCCAAGCACACATTGAAATGCTCAACTGAAGAGGACATCTACTCCAATCTAGGGATGAAATGGGTTCCTCCTGAATTGCGTGAAGACACAGGCGAAATAGAGGCGGCCGTTGATGGCGGAGTTGGTTTGCCTCGTCTGATAGAACCCTCAGATATCCGGGGTGCACTACACAATCACACGATTGCATCAGATGGTACAGCCACACTCGAGGAGATGTCGGCTGCTGCAATAGAGTTGGGATGGGAGTACCTTGGTATCGCCGATCATTCCGAAGTTCTCAACATAGGAGGAAGGCAGATCGGAGTGCCTGCTGCAGACCTAGCAGCTCAGGCCGACTCAATACGTACTCTAAATGAGCAATGGCGCGACTCCAATCAGGACTTCAGACTGCTCCATGGCAGCGAGTGTGACATTCTAGTCGATGGCAGTCTGGATTACGACGATGATACACGTAACTCCCTCTCACATGTTATTGGTAGTGTGCACGCCCTAGGGAGTTGGAGGAATAGAGACGAACTCACTAATACCGAGGCCCTGATTAGAGCCATAGAGGACCCCACATTCACCGTGCTGGGCCATCCTACGGGAAGAATTCTACAGGGAAGAGAAGGCTTCCCTGTGGATATGCATGCGGTCCTGCGGAGAATGGGCGATTTGAACTCAGAGGGTCAATTGAAGGCGGTTGAGATTAATGCCTCGCCATACAGACTAGATCTCGATTGGCGTCTGTGCAAGTATGCCAGAGACCAAGGAGTCCCCGTATGCATCAACCCTGACGCCCACGACACCAATGGTCTGAGAGATTACTGGTATGGAGTACAGATTGCTAGGAAGGGCTGGCTATCCTCCGCAGACGTCCTGAATACCCGTAGTGGTGCGGAGATTGAGGCGCTGCTTGGTATCTGATGAAACTTAACTGCAAGAACCTCTAGGACAGACCATGCGATTGCTTCGGGCAACAGTGTTCGGGCTCATCGCCATTTTCCCAGGAATCATCGTCGCTCTGTTCGCCTACTTGCTTCTGGGAGGTCCAGGAGAATCTGACGAGTGGGAGAATTGGATGTACGGGCCCTGCTACGGGATTCCTGCAGCCTTCGTAATTGTCGCATTCGCCTTGGGTCTGAAGGAGGACAGCGAGGTCTAGTATGCGTCGTTCTCAGAAGGCCGAAGAGATAGGCACGATTCTCGATGAACTATATCCTGAGCAGCCTATACCTCTAGACCACAGCGACCCATACACGCTTCTAGTAGCCGTAATGCTGTCAGCACAAACTACAGACAAGAAGGTCAACGAGGTAACGCCGGACTTGTTCGCAAAGGCCGACACACCTCAAAAAATGGCCAATCTCGGAGTTGAAGAGATTCATGATCTGATTCGTCAGATTGGGCTCGCTCCGACCAAGGCCAAGAACCTCAAGCGAATGGCCGAGCAGATAGTTGAGGACGGAGGCCCGGTCAGGCCTGACTGGGAGTTCCTAGAGTCCCTTGCAGGAGTTGGCCACAAGACTGCCAGTGTAGTCATGGCGCAGGCATTCGGAATTTCTGCCTTTCCAGTGGACACGCATATCCACAGACTAGCCGCTCGCTGGGGGCTGTCTAATGGCAGCAACGTTGTCAAGACCGAACGTGATCTCAAGTCAGTATTTCCTGAAGACACTTGGAATCGCAGACACTTGCAAATCATCTACTTCGGTCGGGAGCACTGCCCCGCACTACGCCACGACCTCGAACAATGCCTAATCTGCTCATGGGCAGCGACGAAGAAGCGAAAGAGAGAGGAGCTGAGTACATGAGCTTAGAAAAGATGGACATTGAGATTTTCAAAGGACGAGTGGTATCATCAGGTTTCAAGACAGGAGACATGGTAGTCATCGGAGACTGGCACTCCTCTCCGAATGGGGCATTCACCAATCTGATGTGGGCCAAACCGAATGGGACAAGAGTCCTGATTACTCCGTCCAAAGAACTGGGCGACTTAGTATCATCACTGTATTCATTCGAGGAAGTAATCGTCTCACGTATGGAAATCGAGAGGACCGAGAAATCAATCGAAGTCAACTGTGACCTCGGGAGCGTCTCTATGCAATGGGGGACGACAGTCCCTATACCGTTCTCTAGGCCGCGCTGGGTCATCGCCAATTTAGAGGCCCCTTTCGCAAGACTGTTCTTCGGGACTAAGACACATGGAACTACTAGGAATGGACGTAAGGAGTGGTACCACGTCAGAGGATTTGCAAGAATGAAGTCAGCCAGACTGGAGTTAGATGGTAGAAGCTCAAGCCAAATGGCTGGCATGGCTCCATCGGCCTGTTTCGGCTTCAGTAATCCACCCAGGATACCTCTGAGTGTCAGAGTAGATTCCCACATCGCCGCAGCCGAGTCTTGATGTGCATCAAAGGAGTCGAGGCAGCATGGCAGAACTGCAGGTTGGTGACAAAGCNCCGGATTTCACGGCGATTTTAACAGATGGATCAGAAATTACCCTCTCAGAGATATTATCCTCTGGCGAGGGAGTCGTCCTGTATTTCTACCCTCGAGACAGCACCCCTGGTTGCACCGTGCAGGCTTGCGATTTCAGAGACAGTTTNGCAAGGTTCTCNGGTTCNGGATGGAGNGTCATAGGAGTATCAACAGATTCTNCTTCTAGTCATAAGAAGTTCATCGACAAGAACGATCTCCCATTCGAATTGATTGTCGATGAGGAATCNGCACTACACGAGTTGTATGACACNTGGAGAGAGAAGAGCATGTATGGCAAAACCTACATGGGCACTCTGAGGTCTACCTTTGTAATCGNNCCAGANGGGAANCTGAAGTGGGTCAAGTACAAGGTCAGCCCTANNGGGCACGTAGAGCAACTAATCTCTGACTTNGAGGTCAATTGATGGGAATAGAAGAGCGTAGGAAATTGATTGAACTCTTTCTGCGTCGTTGCGTAACCTATGCCGATGCCTCAATCGANCGCAAGAAGAAACGAGGTGATGATGAGGAAGNCATCGCAAAGTGGCAGTCCTACAGNGACTTCACAGAGCATGCCGCCGAAGAGGTTGCATCGGGAGATCTAGACACTTGGTTNGAGGACGATCAGNCCTTTGAATCNGGAAGCTGACCCCANAACGCCATGCCCAGATTGTGACGATCGGTATCGACCCTCATTCTCGCACCAGGNATCATCAANAGNGTATCGCTGTCATTAATGGAGAAAACAGGATANCCTATTCTTTCGCTNATACTACGGACATTCCTCCTGCATACATCTTGCTGACTTGGCATGTGAGTAAGGGAGCCTAGGTCGACTAGAAGCATGTCGCCCCCCGTAAGCGATCTCTCTGCCCCTTCCAGAGGTAAGCGATGCAGGTTGTCTGGCTTCAAGTAAACAACTCTCCTGTCGGGCCTTGGGATGATTCGACCGGTCCTCTCGGACCACATATCTTGACCTAAGTCATGGAACCGATCATCGGCCTTGGGCCCTGGGTCAACCGACTTCCCCCTGGCCTTGGGTTGAGCCTTCTGGACTCCTGTCGGATCTGGAAGTCCGAGTAGCCTGAACAGATTAACCATGGGTGGCGGCGGGACTAATCATCAAAGAGTGCTTCTATGTCCTCGTTGTCGAGAGCCTCATCTACAGGCACTGCTAAATTCTCCGGAGACTCACTCTCGACCTCTTGAGGGGACTCTCCGATAAGCTCCTCAAAAGCCCCAGAAAGCTCAGGACTCACTGGCGGAGCCTCAGATTCCATTGAGGAATCAACCGGAGGCCTCATGTCAGCCCCTCCGGTTTCTTTGTCGCTCATCTTTTTAGATTCGATATTTCTTTCATCCTTGTCGAAGGGGTCGTAGTCCGGATCATCGAATGCATCATCCATTGAGACATTCTTACCCTTCCTTCTGACTTCTCGTTCTACAGCTGAGAAATCTTCAGACTGAGGCTTGCGCATTCTTTGGAGAAGAACAACCAGCAGTATTGCGATTAGAGCAACAAGGCCGATGTAGATTCCATAATCGGCCATCAGAGTGGACAGTCCGAAAGGCTCCTTCTGCACTTGGATTGAGAGAGTAATCGAAGACCCCTCACCTTCGTCATAAGCGGTCATTCTGACAATCTTACCTCCTTCCTTTGAGAAGCTGACCTCAATCCATCTGCCCTGTCTATCGATATCGTTAGCCGGATCTCCATCTCCATCTGAATCGACCTCGGCATCCAAATCCCACACATACACCATGTTGGCCATGTCGAACTCAGAATCGGTAGTGCCATTTGCTGACAGCACAATCACATCGCCTTGAGTCGGCTCGTAGTCACTGGCCGATGCCGCGGGCGAAGGAGGCAGGTTGTTAATTTGTACAGGGATTACAACACTGGCACTAACTCCATCATCATCTGTCACATGGAATACTATTGAATCAGGCGCTGTCGTTGCATCTTCCCATGAGTGAACCAGACTCTGTGACTCGATATCGCAGTCATCTGTAGAATTGCCTTCTGAGTCGGAATTGACATCTGGGTCAAGATCGAAACAACTCACCAATCCGGCGAGATCATTCGAAGTGTCGCTGACTTGAACTGAGAACTGCATCACTCCNCCCTCAGCCACTGGCAGAGGATTGGCGACCGGCGTAATGGTCGGAGCGATATTGTTGACAATGAACTGGATAATCAGTGTCTCCGTACTTGCTCCATCATCATCGACGACCTGTAGAGTTGCTAGATGCTGACCTGATGTCTCGTAGATATGCTCAATCTCGCTCTGGTGACCCACACTGGAGATAATCAATTCTGGGCGATGCTCAGCATCCGGGGCCCAGTGATGCTNGAGTGAACTAAGATCATTGGGAGAATCATCTGCGAATCCTCGCATGATTAGTACATCTCCCTCGTTAACCTCGTAGCGAGCGTTCTCACCTAGTATCTGGGGAATCATCCTGTTTCCATCGAACCAAATCTCTGCATTCGGGTCGCTAGGTGCGATGTTTGTGACTTCCACTGTCAGACTCTCTTGTGTAATCGCACCATCGTCATCCATTACTGAGACATCGATTGTGAATGGCCCTTCCTCCTGAGGAGTTACAGTGCACCTCTCGCCGACTTGNCCNTCCTCNCAAGGAATTCCCCATTCTATGTCAATCGGGGCATCGGGATTCTGAGTATCTAGATCACCGCTCTCTTCGATGTCGAAGGTGATGGGTGACATNACAGGAACAGAACTCTGGTCAGAACCTATCTCAACTTCAGGAGGTCTGTTCAGTATCGTAATGTAGGATTGAGCATGATCCTTATCATTCTCATCATCTGTGACCACTAGAGAGACTAGGAAAACACCGTCGTCCTCCCAGGTGTACTCGTGCTGNCAATCCTCCTCAGTAGAACTCAAATTACTCCCATCCAGTTGCTCTACNGTGAACTCACAAGTCACTTCGCCACCGTCTGTATCGTATGAAGAAAGTCCATTGAAAGAAACCTCGGTAAGAGTCAGCGACTCGGTTGTAATCGCCAGGGATGCAGTTGGCAGTCTACCAATGAACAAGCCAAACGTTCCCTCGTTATTGGAACGGTTACCATCATCAGCAATCTGTTCGTATGGGTCGGCTGTGAATGTTAGACTGATGTCTCCCGATGGTTGATTCGAAGGAACTTCCCAAGCAACATCAACTCGCATCTCCTGAAGACTTCCAAGACTCGGAATTATGGTAGAAGAAGTGGTCCCGTCTGGATTTTCCACTAACATTGTTGTCTCCGGAGAGTAGAGAATCCCACGGTTCAATATTGGAATACTGAATGTCAAATTATCTCCCGGCACGGCATTGAATCCGATATTGGAATCAAGAGTTACTGTTCTGTCTCCTCTAGTTCTTTCCACAGTCACTCCTTCAGATCGAGAAACTAGATCGACAGCATGAATGTCATCGTCAATAGTCAAACTCGTGGCACCAATAACTGAATTGCCCATTGAGAAAGTATTCCCAATATATGCAATAATTCCATGGCTACCAACATCATCTTGACTTGTTGAATCGTCAGGAAAGTGCCCAGTATCGAATGAGAGGAATGCAGAGCCATTAGCGGCAGTTGTCAGGTTAGCATATTGAGCAACAGTATTCCCCCCATGGTATTCTCTATGGTAAGCTCCTATTTCATATCGAAAGAAAACATCCTCTCCCGAAACAGGTTGGCCTTGACTGCTGACATTTATCCAGGCTGAAATCTCAAAATCAATAGGGGAAAGGGGAAAATCAGTTTCAATAGATATCTGCAGTGGGCGTCCCGCAGGCTGATATGTTGTCAACTCATGCTCAGCCTGAATTCCCAGTCCAGCTACTGAGTAAGATGTCACAATGTCGCCCCTTATCGCAGGACAGTACCACTTGTACCCAATCTCATCTCCGTCACTATTGTAATTCGTAATATTGTATGATTGAGAACATCCATTGTAGAAAGTCCCAGGATAGCCCAGACTAACAACTTCCCAACTAGTGGAGTTACTATCGGTACTATCTGAAGGAATATCTACATAATCACTAGAGCCACTAAACTCAGTTGTCTGAGTGTAGTTTGTTGCCCATTCTTCCCCCACACTTAGAGGAAAATCATACCCTTCTAGGGGAGGAGAATACTGGTCCTCGACTGTCAAATCCGCTACATGAACTGTGTATGTCCAGAACCAAATTTGGTACAGGAAATCGATATCGAAAGTAGCCTCAGCCTTCACCGTCGCCAAATCTGAAACACGAATCCATTCTTCAGTTTCCATTTCTACTANGAGATCTCCATTATTCCCATCAAGGTTGATATTCTCAGCTTCGTAATAACCAGACGACTCAAGTCTGTAGCAAAGAAAATCCACATCAATATCGACTCCTTCATTTTCGTTAGCATCACACCAGCCAATTCCTGTGACTGTTTGTGTCAATGTACCTGTCAAGTATTGGACATTGGTTGATACGCCAGAACTGGAGACAAAGGCGCCAACATCCAGATATCCATCATAGGACCATGCATCGTTTAGTTTCCATGTTGGAATATCAACTAAATTTGTGGTTCTAGCTGAAGATTCCATTAATTGGAAATCTGAAAGCTCCTCGCCGGTGACCCTATTTTCTGAGAAAACGCAATACTGCGAAGACATCAGTAGAAGAATAACAATCCCTAGGGAGGTCCTCACATGTGCGCGCATGCCTCGCCGGTACGGCGAGGAACGCATCAATGTCTCCCTCCTGTGTACTCTCAGTACAGAAGATCGGCCAATTCATCTTGGATGAATTGGACAGCCTCGAGGATCTCATCCTTAGCCCGGGCTCCAGTAATTACCATCTTTCCGCTTCCGAAAATCAGGCAGACAACCCTAGGATAGTCCAGTCTGTAAATCAGACCAGGGAATTGCTCGGGCTCGTACTCGACCTTGTCAAATGGCAAGTGGAAGGTGAGGTTGTTCAGATTGAGTTTCCGGGGCAGAGCCGCCAATGGCTCCCCTTCGCGAATGCCACGGATTCTCGGGTCCTCGTCCTCGACCTCTTCGTCGGTAGCCGCACGGATGCCATCGTCNGTATCTATGACNCGGGTGTTATTATCGNCCATTCGAGCCACTCCGGCGTAGTCCTCAGGGTAAAACAGNGAATAGGTGGCGACCATGTTCTGGACCTCAATCTCGATGTCTTTTGAGTCCCAAGTGTCTATTCCAGCGGCCCTTAGGTCGCTAGTCATCATGTCAATCCCTACACGGATATTACTGTCGTTCTTGCCACCGGTGCAAACCGCGCGGCCGGACCTGAACATCAGGATCGCCAGCTTCGGGTCGGTGACCCGATAGACGACTCCCGGGAATTGTTCGGGCTCGTACTCGCAGTTTAGTTGGATGGCTATGTCTGGTAGGTCTAGTTCCTCCGCCACTCTGGTGGAGGCGACCACGTTGACTACTGTCAATCTCTCCTCGTCGCTAAGCATGAGGTCGGCACCAATATTCTGCTTATAAATGGTAGTCGACCAAAGATTGCCATTGGTGCGCGATTATCCACGACTCAAACTAGTCTTCTAGAAGCCTGACTCCAGGGGCTCCCAGACGCGAAATGAGGGGTCTTCCACCAGCAACTTCGATGGCTTCTGCTACCCTTTGTGGATCGCGTGCGAGAGCAATCATGCAACCCCCACCTCCTGAACCGGTCAGTTTGGCACCCAGTGAGTGCGGTCTGGCAGCTTCTACCAGAGCCTCAAGCGAGGGACTACTGACTCCAAGTAGCCGCAGCTTTTCATGACAAGCATCCATTGCCATCCCGACTGCCTCGAGGTTACCCGCAGACATGGCTGTCAGGCCGGCACTGGTTATCCTCCCAATTGCATCCATCTCTTCATGGAGTTCAGGTGTTTCCTCTAGACGCTTGGCGACTCCAGCAACCATCTTGCCAGTTGATGACATCTCTCCTGTGAATCCAATCACCAAGCGTGCTTGGTCCAAACTATCCGGTAGATCGACAGTATTGATGGACCATTCTCTGAGTCCTTCGGGAGTCTCCAATTCGGCATCGAATACATGTCTCGTGCCTTCCACNTGCTGCCCNGAAACTACGATACAGCCACCAAGTGCGCTGGTTGCGGTATCTGTTGGGCTGGCCCGCCCCTTCTGCGCCATCGCTTCAGCCGAATGCCCCATCCGGGCGAGAGAAATCGGATCGAGGGCTTGGCCGGGATTGATGTGAGCATGCAGTGACGCCCCGATAGCGTTGGAAAGGGCAGCTGATGAGCCCAGCCCAGCGGCAGAGAACAGCCCGCTNTCTACTTCCATCTTCAGAGGAGGTCCACCGTACTCGAATACAGTGNTCANAATGTGTGAGATGTGNGGGTGCCTAGAAGGCTCGAAAGGCACGCCCTCAAGAGTCCATTCTTCCGACTGCTCGACACTGACTCGCACACCGCTGTCAATCGCGACTGCGACGGCCGGTTGTCCATAGACCACGGCGTGCTCACCGAACAGGATGCACTTTCCGGGCGCGAAACCCCTCGCCATGGCTCTAGGCTAGGCAATGAGCCCATGAGTTTGCCTGTCGGAGCGGTTTGTTCAAGGACACGAATCGACTCGGAGGTTTGTCAGGCATAGCCTGACAGTGATTAGATGGAACATCCCCTTCTGCAATCATACGGCCCTCTAGAGGGGTGGCACATATTACTAATCATGGGCCTCACAGCTATCGGTTTCTTCGCCTATCAGGTCCGCAAGGCAGTCAGTCTGGTAATGCTGGGTTCTGAGGACAATCGATTCGACTCATGGGATGCCAGGATTCTAGAGTTCATCAAGGGCTGGCTAGGCCAGAAAAAAGTCCTCAGAGACAGAGTTGCGGGGACGATGCATGTCCTGCTGTTCTGGGGATTCCTTATGCTGGCCTCAGACATGCTGGATCTCGCCACTGCTAACTTCTTCTCTGACAGAATCCTGCCTGACATCCTAAATGGTCCATGGAATGGTATGGTTGAGCTCGGCTACACCATGGCGATGATTGGCTGTGTGGCTGCCTTAATCCGACGAGTGTTATTCACTCCTGAGAAACTGAAGGGAAAATCTCGCTTTGAGTCAATCGAGGGCAACTTCATCCTGCTTCTAATCTTCACAATCACCACTACATCATTCGTAATCGAGTCGAAGGAAAATCCCAGCAGCCTGTGGGAGCCACTGGGTTATGCAGTAGCCCAGTATGGAGTGTCCGACTCGTTTGCAGTCGCCTCATACTGGGCCCATATGCTCTCAATCTGCATCTTCTTTGTTCTAATCCCACTATCCAAGCACATGCATATCGTCATGGCTGTGCCCAACGTCTTCTTCCANGATGTAGGGCCGAATGCAAAGATGAGGCCACTTGCAGTNGATGACTTTGGCAGGGCCGTCCCCATGGATGACATCCTAGAGATGGACTCTCTGGGATTCGGAGTTAGCAATTACACCGACTACTCATGGAGGCAACTAATCGATGGTTGGTCATGCACCTCTTGCGCTCGCTGCCAAGATGTCTGCCCAGCATATGCTTCAGGAAAGGGCCTGAATCCGATGCAGGTCATACACGATGTGCGTGACTACGCAAACGATCACGCTCCAATACTACTCTCTTCCGAAACCCCCGAAGAGACCATCNTGCACAGGATTACAGAGGAGGCAGTTTGGGCCTGCACGACCTGCAACGCCTGCGTTGATGTCTGCCCCCTCTACATCGAACATGTCCCCAAGCTCACTGACCTGCGTCGCAACGCAGTGATGGAGACGATGGAGTATCCTGAGCAACTTAATGTCGCTTTTGACAACCTGGATGCGGCACAGAACCCCTATGGGTTCGGAGCACACGAGAGNGCTGACTGGGCTGCAGACCTCGATGTGAAGGTCGGTGAGCCAGCTGAGTACATCTACTTCGTAGGGTGCGCGGGAAGTTTCGATGAGCGTAACCAGAAGGTAGCCCGCTCGACAATATCTCTGCTAAAGGAAGCCGGTTTAGACGTCGGAATACTAGGTATGCAGGAGGGTTGTTCGGGCGACCCGGCTAGGAGGGCGGGTAACGAGTTCCTGTTCCAGATGCTGGCCGAGGCCAACATGATGACCTTCCAAGAACTCGGTGTGAAGAGAATCATAGCTTCCTGCCCTCATTGCTTCCACACACTCGGTAAGGAGTATGCGGACTACGGTGGGGACCGACTCGAGGTCTACCACCACTCAGAGATACTAGCCAAGCTTCAGGATGAGGGCAAACTTCCTCAGACCAAGAAGAACGGTCGCAACATCACTTTCCACGACCCATGCTACTTGGGGCGTATCGGAGGCATCATAGATGAGCCGAGAAATATCATCGGAGGAGTAGACGTTGAGACAGAGAAGCATGGAGTGGACTCGTTCTGCTGCGGAGCCGGCGGTGCTCAGATGTGGATGGAAGAGGATGCGGACAAGCGAGTCAATGAGATTCGAGCCAAGGAATTGGCAGAGACTGGTTGCGACACTGTCGCTGTCGGCTGCCCATTCTGTTCAGTGATGGTGAAAGACGGACTAGATTCTGTCGGCGCCGAGATGGAAGTTATGGATGTGGCCGAACTTATGTGGGAGCAGATATTAGCTCGCGACAAGGAGATTCATGAGTTGTCGCAGAAGCCTCTCAAGAGCCTCCCTGCTAGAGAAGATAATAACTAGAATGAGGTGGGCGAACAGATATGAGCGACGAGTTCACATTTCTTGGGATGACTGTACCAAGGTTTGCAATAATTTCAAGCGGACTGCTAGTAGTCTGGGGAATTTTCTCCTACACGACACAAAGTGCTGACCCTCCTTCAATTACCGCGGCAATTCCCGCGTTATTCGGACTCCCTATTCTCGGCCTAGGCATCATGGCAGAACGAGATGAGAAGAATCTCAGACACTACATGCATGCTGCAATGGTATTTGCGCTATTGATGGCNATAGGNGGNGCTAGAGTGATTACNGNCTACTCTGAAATGTCAACTCTGGCNCTCATTTCTCACTTACTTCTATTGGTTATTGGAGCGACATTCATTTTTGTCGGAGTCCGATCATTCAGNCATGCTAGGATGCTCAGAGAAGCCGGAGGNGCCGAATGAAGCCCATCATCGGNGTGACATGCTTCTGCAGAGATACAGTCTACGGCAACTGGCACAGACATGCAGCAATCCTGCCCTCTGCCTACATCTCTATGATTGAGAAGGTAGGAGGGACTCCACTGATTATACCTCCAGCCGGAGATATGACCCAGATCCTCAATCTGATTGACGGCCTAGTAGTCTCAGGCGGNCCCGACATCTGCCCTTCAGCTTATGGAGAGGAGCCAGAACCTATGACTATCGAATTCTACCCTGATCAGGATGAAACTGAGATGGGNTTGATTGGTGAAGCAATTTCCAGAGACATGCCCTTCTTGGGAGTATGTAGGGGCATGCAGATTCTCAGCGTAATGTATGGTGGAAGGTTGCATCAACATCTCGACACTACTCCAGGGTACGAGGGACATGGCGGCTTCGACGGAGTCGAAACTGAGCATGGAGTTTCGGCAACAGAAGGCTCTTTGCTGGCCAGACTGATGGGCACCTCGATTAAGGCAAACTCGACCCATCACCAGGGCGTCGCAGATGCAGGAGATCTAACAGTGACAGGAACTGCTGAACACGACGGACTGATTGAGGCTGTAGAGCTGCCAGACAAGAGATTTTGTTTGGGAGTTCAGTGGCACCCGGAGAGAGCAGGCCATGATGTTCTGTACTCTGGACTGGTCGAAGCGGCGCGGGGTTGATGACCGATAAGCCACGCAGCCCGGCTAGAATGACTCTCAGGGTCTACGATACCCGTACGCGTGAGAAGCGCGAACTGTCCACTCTTGAAGAGGGCAAGGTGAGCATGTATGTATGCGGCATCACGCCATACTCCCCCAGTCATTTAGGACACGCTCGCTGCTACCTATCATTCGATGTGGTGCATCGCTGGCTGGAGGCCAGCGGCTACGAGGTAGAATATGTACAGAACTTCACCGATATAGATGACAAGATTCTCGATATATCAGACTCTGAAGAAGTCGACTTCTCAGTAGTTGCAAATAGGAATATCGACGATTACCTTGAGGTCATGGACGCCATGAATGTCCTGAGGGCCGATTACTATCCGAGAGTCACCGAGACCATACCCGAGATTATCGACATGATATCTGCCCTACAGGAGAAAGGACACGCCTATGTCGGTGATGACGGAGTTTATTTCGAGATCGACACAGCTCCCGAGAAGTTCGGCCAACTCACGGGTCAGACACTGGAGATGGTGAGGGCTGGTGCAGGAGGCAGAGTCGCAGACACTGGCTCGGGCAAGCGCGACCATCGAGACTTCGCCCTCTGGAAACTGGCCAAGCAGGGAGAACCATCGTGGGAGAGCCCATGGGGCAAGGGCAGACCTGGATGGCACATTGAGTGCTCTGCCATGTCACTGAACCACTTCGGAGAGCAGTTTGATATCCACGGAGGAGGGCATGACCTGAGATTCCCTCATCACGAGGCAGAGATCTTCCAGTCAGAGTGCTGTACAGGCACAGAACCTGTGGTCGGCTACTGGATGCACAACGGCTTTGTCAATCTAGATGGTGAGAAGATGAGTAAGAGCCTAGGCAACTTTTGGACAATTCGTGAGGCCTTCGAGAATCATGACCCTCTCGCTCTACGTTATGCCCTTCTGAGCGTCCCATATCGCAACCCAATTGACCTCACACCCGAGTTCCTAGAAGAAGCAGCAACACATTTTGAAAGGCTAATTGTTGCATACGGTAAATCTCTGACTTCCAATGATCATTCAGGCTCCGATCTGAGTGGGGCCAGTGAGCGCTTCACTGCCGCCATGGATGACGACTTCAATACCCGAGCAGCGATGATTGAGATCCAAGCAGTTGTATCCTCATCATCCGGTTCAGATGTAGCAGCATGGCTTGAGAGGCATGCCGGCGAGGTGCTAGGATTACTCCCATCTTCTGAGGAAATTGTCGCTGGGTTGGCCCAGGCGGACTCGGCTAGGGCAGAGGTCTCTGACAGAGTAGAGTCACTATTGGGCGAGCGAGAGATTTCTAGGGAGACAAAAGACTGGTCTCGTGCAGACGAGATTCGAGACGAACTCGCTTCCATGGGAGTTGTAGTTGAGGACGGTCCAGAGGGTCCAACCTGGCACCTAGAATGATTACTCATCCTCGGTAACCAGTACCGATGGCTCCTTGTCAACCCGTGCGCGGAGGTTCGAATTAACGATCCCCAGAGAGCCGACGATTACTACCAGTGCGACAAAGATTACGACCCAGTAAAGCGGNCCATCCCTCCAACTTTCGCTCTCTGACTCAGGCTCAGGCTCAGGCTCAGNNNCTTCCTCTTCGANATCTACNAACGACCATGCAGCTCGACATGTCACTTCTTGAGGATAGTTTCCTGCATCGGTGCAAAGGTGCCCNGGAACGGCCACTGCATCAGCAACTTCGAGGTTGCAAAACGAACTGCTNGACTCGATGCACTCATCNGTTGGTTGCATTACNACCAAGATGGCTCCGCACAACAATATCTTGCTGGAAGGTATCATCGGCACACTCGCATCACTCAGTGTATCTTCATCTGACATACACTCCTCGAGGTGTATACCATCTTCGATTGTAGTTGGATGAGGAATCGTGCCGCCCCGCGGACCATATGTCTCCCAGAGTACAGGTAATTCTGGCTCCGGCACCTCACCACAGACCATCGTCCCGCTGCAGTCGAAGTCATCACAGTCGATGTATGGNTCTCCGTCGTTGTCNACTCCATCGCTGCAAGATGCCTCAGTGTTCTCGGANCCNCCATTTCCAGGATTGGTCTCAATCGGACCCGCTCCTGCAACTGTGCCATCGACGCGATGCCCGTCCTCGTTCAACTCGACATCGTAGTAGTCCCCCCACAGATCTATTGTACGTCCATTCTGGAAGGTCAGAGACCGGTTCAGTACGTCGAAATATCGGTCATCACCAAGGGTGAACAGGTATTCGATAGGAACCTGAGCCCCTTGGTTGCAGGATTGTAATTCAGCAAGCAGTTCGTCCACCGTTTGCTGGGCTTCGGGAACTCCGTCATAGGTGATGTCGGTAGCCTTGGTGAAACCTTCTCCATGGATAATCTGAATCTCATCATCCATTGCCTGCATGATGTCTACATCTCCGAACACAGCCATCCCTCCTACCACTACGAGTCTAACATCGGGGTCAATCGCCTCGACGACGTTTCTGTATGGATCTGAGTGGAATGTGTCGAGTACGACAAGGTCTGCTGCCAATCCAGCCTGAATNCGACCAGTGTGCTCGGCCCATCCAATCGCATCGACTATGTTCGTNGTGATGGTTTGAACTAACTCGTAATCNGTGAAAATATCTCCAAGAACATNNTCATCCCACCAGTCAGCAGTCTTCAGTTCGTGCATNGAGCTCTTGGAACCGGAGGGNGCCCAGTCTGGGCCAATCATGATATTGACTCCCTCAGCCTTGGCTGTAGCAACATCTGTAGTATCTCCGTACAGAATTAGATTTGATGTCGGAGACCATGCGAGACTCCCTCCCACATNTCCTAAAGCATCGAATTCTGCTTGTGTGAGGCCTGTTCCGTGGATTACGACAATTTCNCCAACAAGCAAATCATTCTGGACTAGNATGTCAAACTCAGCCCTACTGGATTCATCAATTCCCTCGGCAAGATGCAAGAACCANGCATCTAGNTCTCCAGANGAGTTNCCGTCCTTGATGTGNGATCCTGAGTAATCAGATTCCAGTTCAGTGACTTTAGTGTGAATGTAGTCNCTGCCGAAGTTGTACAACTCGATATTTCGTGCAAGCATTGTCTCAAAGGTATCTGTATTGGATGTAGAACTGCCTTGTAGTGCAGTGTTTCCACCAGCTATTGCCCGTAGTTCCGCGAATCGCATTGCAGAAGAGTCGGTCAGAGAACAGCCCACATCCTTGGCNTCTCTGTATGAGTCCTCGGCCTGCCATTGGTATCGATTGTTCCAACCATTAGTCCCGTGGTCCCAGAGTGGTATGATGTTGTACTTAGCGTGATTATGAGGGTCGATGAATCCAGGGTAGATTGTNCCACTTGTCGGTATCGACATGACTCCTTGTGCAGCGGGAGGCGCGGAATCNGAGGCACTCCATACTGCCTCAATCATTCCATCTACCACTAGTATCCTNCCATCATCGATTACCGAGTCCTCGGATTCCATAGTTACTACGCGCCCCTCAAGGATGTACTTTCCACGGTGAATGTGATCNTGTGGAGGGTAGCAGTTGCCCTGCAAGTGGTTGGCNCCNCCCCATTCCTGATCNTTAGCACCNCCTGGNGTCGGGCTTCCATCGGACAACTTTACCCAGTTGCCACCAGAATCGTAACCGTANGGAATATCCCAATCAGAATCCTCTCCTTCGTAACTGACTGAGTCCAACTCCATCCCAGATCCATCGAGCAGACGAACAGTGTCTCCATCCCAGAAGTCGAACTCTATTCCTGTCCATGAGCGGTAGAAGGCGATGTATGCTCCTGCCTCTAATACCGTATCCCAGCCGATACTGCAAGCAGGTGAGCCACCATCGGCAATGTCGTCTAGCCACCATCCGCCTATGTCGATGGCCTCAGAAGTCGGATTGTGCAACTCAATGAANTGATCGCTGTAAGTTCCCATTGATCCATCGCCGTTCCAATCTGTTCCACCGTAGTTCTCATTGTTTGGAGATACCAGTATCTCGTTGATGTAGATGGANTCANTTGGNNCAGTCTGCCCTGATACAGATAATATGGGGCTCAAACTGGTAATCAGCATCAGTAGAACTGCGGACATGGCGACACGGCGCATGGCCTACCAACGCACCGCTTCAGGCTTTGAACCTCACCGCCCTGCGTTGCAGGGCGCATCATGTGCGAAGTGCGAAATACAGCCATATCCCGGGTGTGTCATGGTCGGCCAGCCTAGGTCTAGGGTTGTTCTGGCCGTAATGATGGTCACTAGCATGACGCTGGCTGGGTGCTTCGGAGGAGGAGAGGCCGAGTCAGAGAGTACCACTCCATGGGACACTGGATACCACTACATCGATGTCCCATCATCATACGAAGACCCTNGAAATTTCACAGTAGGCGATCCGTTTTCNAACGAGACNTGGGGCAATGCCTCGTGGACAGTGTACGGCAATGAGCACGGTGGTAATTGCTGTGAGCACTATCTGGCTGCTACTAAGGAAGGCTGGATTCTAAACTTCGGCGGCGAATATCCTACCTGGAGCGAAGACAGAGGCCACACATGGCAGGAATGGCGCCCAACCTTCCTTTCACAGTTCGGCTGCTTCCTCCCAAAACCAACCGTGCCTGGACAAGAGGGACTGGGCGAGGGCAGNATAGTNCAAGCAACCAACGGTGATCTCATCGCNATGGGCTGGTTCCCATATCCGAGCACTAGCGGAGCAGATCAGTTCTACGCCTTCTTCTANGATGCAGAGGATGAGGAGTGGAGTTGGTGCTACAACNGACCTCCNGAGGCCTTCTATGATAGATCATGGCAGGTAGAGGTGGTTGGCCCCATCAACAGCATCTACGGAAGTGGACCTTGGGCGAGTCTTGTAATCAGCAACTTCTGGCATCAGGTGGCGAATCGCGGCGGGCAGATTAGCACTGACGGGCTGAACTACCAGAACTTCGACTTCCCTGACAGAGATGCTAACCTCGATGTGATGGAAGTCGACCTCGCCTTCGACGACCTTGGAGTAGAGTGGGACTACACTAANCCGCACAAGGAGATGCGAGCCTTCCCTGTGCCCTCGGGAGGTTTGTACTTCCCAGACTACTTCGACAATGGCATTGACGCTTACCTCGACACTTCGTTGAGTTGGTGGGCTGCGACAGGCTCCAATGGTAGTGATTTACCGTCGCAGTACTGCGCATTCGACTCATCAGGAGCGCTGCACTGTGTCACCGCAGGAGGTACAATTCTGAAACACATGCTATCTTGGGACGGAGGCATTTCTTGGTCCAATCAGACCTACAACCTCTCAGGCGTGGCTACCGAGCTGGAGGAATGGGAGTTCCACGCCAATGGTGAGCACGACCTGTTTGTACTCAATGTCCGCTACCAAAGCGCAGCGGGCCCGGATGTCGATGTGGCTTGGCATGTCAGAGAGTACTCACAGAGCCTTGAGCCCGACATGAAGACCTATCTGGGCCTAGGTGATTTGGACTCAACATCAGGGGCTGGCAACGACATCAGATTTGACTTCGCCAGCATGGGTATCTTNCCCGATGGAGGGGCCTTCATTGCATACCACGATTCATCAGACCCAGACCCCCTATTCGGAGTCGAACTACTTCTCCCAGTAGCATACGGGCCCAGCATTCAGTGATCAAATAGAACCTACTCAAAACTACTATCCGACGGTGAAAACAACTCTTGTTCCATCTACTTCGAAAGNGTCCGCTNCTGATGGAGANNCTCCCNTGTTCAGGGAAGCAGTGGTGGCCCTAGTNTCTNTCTGGACATGAGNCCAATCATCTGCTGCAAGCTCAGCGCCTTCAATCCAAACTGAAAGCACTATTCCCTCCTCAACATCCAGATCTAGATCCTTGCGCTTAGACTGGATTCTTCGTATCACNTCTCTNGCCAANCCTCGNGACANNAATTCCTCATTCAATTCCATGTCNAACACCAGAGAGACATCTCCGAAGTCATCACCTGAGAGAGTAGCAGCTGCATAGCCCTGCTTCTCAGTACGCCTAATCTCNATATCATCCATCGTGATGGCGTATCCAGCNATAGCAGCAATTCCAGCCTCTATCTCCAGNAGTAGCGAATCGGGATCCATTGTTTCCAGCTTAGCCAGAACGGAGGGCAGATCTGATCTGCACTTGGCCCCCAGAGACTTCCTGTTAGGCTCCAAGACAATTCTCTGGAAGATATCCAAATCATTCTNAGTGAGTAACTCCTCTACATTCAACTCCTCTGCTAGAATATCGTGGAAGTCAGACAAATCCGGGCCACCTACAATCCACCCATAGCGACAGGGCAGACGCTGTCTGCGATTGTTCTCGACTCGAATCCTGCGTCCCGACTCAGCCAAAGTCCTAGCCAGTTNCATCTGCTGCTCGAGCGAATAGTCCCTGGGTGGCAAGGTCGACTCAACAATCTCAGAGCCAGCAGGCCAATCGGCTAGATGAACCGAGCTTCCCGCCAAGGCTCTGTGAATCACATCGGGCATGAATGGNGAGACTGGAGCCATTAGTTTGCAGACCAGCAGCAGAACCTCATGCAGAGTGTGCTGACAAGCACGCTTGTCATCACTATCAGATTCGCTCCACAGGCGACGCCTAGACCTGCGGACATACCAGTTTGACAAATCATTCACTACGAAATCCTCGAGCGCCCTTCCTGCCTTGTGGAAATCCCAGTCCTCGAAGTGCTGATGGTAAGACTCAGCCATGGCGCCAGCCTTAGACAGAACCCATCGGTCCAATGGACTTCTATCTGAGATGGNGACNAAGCCTGACTNGTCATCGGGNTCGAATCGGTCCATTGCNGCATAATCNGCATGGAACCTGTAGACATTCCAGAGAGTNAGGAACATCTTCGCGTATGACTCTCTGACACCATTTGAATCNAAGTTTGTTGGCGACCATGGCGCGCTCTGCGTAGTCATGTACCAACGAATCGAATCCGAACCCTCCTTGTTGAAGTGGTCCCAGGGNTCGACAACGTTACCCTTCGATTTACTCATCTTCTTCCCATTCTTATCTAGGATGTGGCCAAGTGACAGGCAGCGCCTGTAGCAGATGCTGTCGAACACAGCGGTGGAAACTGCCAGCAGAGAGTAGAACCAACCTCTCGTCTGATCGACTGCTTCACAGATATAGTCGACCGGGAATGCACCGTCGAATCTCTCATCATTCTCGAATGGATAGTGCCATTGGGCGAATGTAGCGCAGCCCGAGTCGAACCAACAATCNAGNACGTACGGCTCGCGGACCATTGTGCCCGANCATCCNTCAGAAGGACAATGCAGTTTGACATCGTCTACNTATGGTNTGTGAAGTTCNGGNGGNTCNGGNGAACCCTCAGTCTTCATCGACTTCATCTCGTCAATGCTCCCTACGCAATGCTCGTGACCACATTCCTCGCATATCCAGACTGGTATGGGAGTCCCCCAGTANCGCTCNCGACTGATTGCCCAGTCTTTGATGTTGGAAAGCCACTCGCCCATTCTCTTCGTNCCAGTCCACTCGGGAGCCCACTCNACTTCCGAGTTGTAGCGCATAATCTCGTCNCTGACTTCGGTCATACGGACGAACCAACTNTCCATCGCGTAGTAAAGCAGAGGATGGTCTGTCCTCCAGCAGTGTGGGTAGTCGTGAGTATACTCATGCTCTCGGTAGAGCAGCCCCTGCTCGGAAAGAAGGTCGATTATCTCGGAGTCGCAGTCCTTTACNTATCTACCATCCAGCAGGTTGTGGGTNCCAGNCACGAATCGTCCGTCCATGCCAACAGTATGCTGTGCTGGTAGGCCGACCTGCATCCCGAGGTTGTAATCCTCCTCTCCGTACATCACGGCGGTGTGGACTACTCCGGTACCGTCAGTCGTTGTAACGAAGTCAGCGGCCACAACCGTCCAAGCAGTATCCGAGCCGCTACCATCGATAGCTCCAGGGAAGAGTGGTTCGTACGATTGACCTACTAGATCTGAGCCGGGAAACTCATCAATAACCTCGATTTGATGGCGCAGGACATCACCCAGCAAATCCTTCGCCAGAATCAACTCTTCTCCGACTTCGGCCCCCCCGCGNCCTTCCCAAGAACCGGAGGGTGNCTCAGTGATACGAATCCGGCAGTATGTCACTTCAGGTCCGACAGCTAGACCGACATTACCGGGAAGAGTCCAAGGTGTAGTCGTCCATGCCAGTACAGATGCATTATCTTCTGCGAGTCTGAACTTGACGTATACCGCAGGCTCAGCTACCTCCTTGTAGCCCAGTGAAACCTCGTGACTAGAGTAGCTGGTACCNGTCTGAGGGCAGTATGGGAGAACCTTGTGACCACGGAACAACATCCCCTTCTCGAACATCTGCTTGAGTGACCACCAAGCAGATTCGATGTATTCGTCNTGAAGGGTCACATACGGGTCATCCATGTCGACCCAGAAGCCCATTCTCTCTGTCATCTCACGCCAGGCCTGCTCGTAAGTCCAGACGCTCTCCTTNCACTGCTGGTTGAACGCCTCCATGCCATAGGCCTCGATGGCCTCGTTGGACATCAGGTCCAATCGCTTCTGTACCTCNATCTCAACNGGTAACCCATGAGTATCCCATCCACCCTTCCTCTCGACAACATGNCCTTCCATGGTCTTCCATCGACAAACCATGTCCTTGAACAGCCNCGAAAGAACGTGGTGAATCCCAGGCCTACCGTTCGCGGTGGGCGGCCCCTCGAGGAAGGTGAACGGGTTTGATGCAGCGCGTCGTGACTCGATACTCTGATCGAAAGTACCCTCCTCTTCCCATGTCTGCATCAGCGAAGTCTCTACCTCTACCGGGTCGAGTTCTCCAACTGGTTTAGGGACGCCCATCGGGCCGCCCACCAAAGGCGTCGTATTGAACTGCCCGCTTCGCCCATAGGGCGAATCTCGCGTTTAGCAGGCTTCAATAGTGGCCGCCACTACGCTAATCCATGTCTGAGACCATCACACTCGATGTGGGCGGGATGACCTGTGATGGATGCGCTGGAAGAGTGCGAAACGCACTCGAAGGAGTGTCCGGAGTAACCTCGGCTGAGGTATCTCATGATTCTGGCTCAGCCATCGTCTCACACTCGGGAGTCTCTAGAGATTTGATGTCTGGGGCAGTGCGAGCGATTGGCTACACAGTCGACGGACAATCAGAGGAGTTCCACTGGCGTGACGGAAGTGTGTGGAGACAGTCTGCGCACAATACAAAATGGTGCCTGGTCGGCTGCAGCATCGGAGACTTCGGCACCATTGCTGCATTCCAATTTATTCCTTATNTTGATGCTCTTGGCTGGTCTACAATGTCGATTATGCTGCTTGCGATGTTCAATGGAATCATGACCTCTATCGCTCTTGAGACATTCATCCTATCCGCACAGATGGCATTGAANGAAGCGTTCAGAGTCGCTATTGGAATGTCTCTAATTTCGATGATTTCAATGGAAGCGGCGATGAATATTGTTGATGTTGTTCTGACCGGAGGGGCCAAGCTGACTTTGTGGGTCATAGTTCCGATGTTGGTCGCAGGATTCCTGACACCATGGCCCTACAACTACTGGCGTCTGAAGAAGTATGGAATGGCCTGTCATTGAGGAGGTGTCGTGTTGCAGGATTGGAGTGCCGTCGCTAACGAGATATCNGAATGGATCAGCGACTACGCAGCCAAGGCAGGAATCACCACCCTAGTCATAGGNGTCTCCGGCGGAATAGACTCCGCAGTGACTTCGACGCTTTGCGCCAGAACCGGCATGGAAACAATCGCNCTNAACATGCCAATTCACCAAGACCNGTCTCAGTTNAATCTCTCTAATCGACACATGGAGTGGATGCAGTCCAACTGGAAAAACACCGATGCCCGAACAATCGANCTTACTGNGACCTATGATNCGTTCTGCCAGGAACTCGGTGAGCAACAACCCTCGCCTCTGGCNCTGGCCAACTCAAGAGCAAGACTCAGAATGTCCACTCTGTATGCCATAGCGGCCTCGTCCAACGGAATCGTAGTCGGTACCGGTAACAAGGTGGAAGACTTCGGAGTCGGATTCTTCACCAAGTATGGCGATGGCGGAGTTGATATCTCTCCCATCGCCGATTTGTACAAGTCAGAAGTGTATTCATTGGCCGATGCATTGGNNGTCATACAAGAGATTCAGGATGCATCACCGACCGATGGACTCTGGGATGACGGCAGGACAGATGAGGACCANTTGGGCGCATCTTACGCAGAGCTCGAGTGGGCGATGGAAGAGGTGGAGAATCCTTCAGGCCANGGNCATTCAGACAGAGAGAAAGAAGTTCTAGAAAGATACCTAGAACTTAACGCAGCCAATTCGCACAAGATGAACCCCATCCCCGTGTTCCAGATGAGTAGGCGTTGAGTTGAATAAGAGCATACCTCGCCGCAGGAGCATGGCCGGAATCAGNCAGAAGTGGAGAGATTTAGAGACGAAGCAGAAGGCATTCGCAGTCNCGACGACATCCCTGTTGCTGTTGACCATAGGATATGTCGGAATAGGCTACGTAGTCGCCTCGCAAGCAATCGCTGCCAAACCCGGTTGTGGGATGTGGTCCGAGAACACTCCTTCAGACTGGTCGACTGATGATGACTGGGAGAGCTTCGAGCCGTGGCCGATGTCCGAAGAAAGGGTTGAGATTAGACGAGATTTCGATGCTTCATCCTTCCAGATGGAAAGTTACGAGGATGTATCATTCAACCCACGCGGAGATACCAGCATTACACTGCGTGGATGGTACGTGGAAGTCGACCAGGATGCCCCGGTCGTAATACAAACTCATGGTATGCCTGTAAATGGTAAGTGCAAGCCCGAGATGCTCCTGATGCAAGGTTATCTCGCAAATGGGGGCATCAACACCCTATCTTTCGATCTCAGGAACTATGGCGAGAGTGACGTAGTTGGAGATTACTTCGCTGTAGGCCAGATTGAGTACAAGGACCTACTAGGTGCCTATGATTGGCTAATTTCGGAGAAGGGATACCAGCCCGGTGAAGTCGGCATGACCGCAATATCTGCAGGTGGTGGCGCAGCAATCGCCTTCGCCGAAGAGCCAGGAATCGGTGCGATGTGGCTTGATAGTGCGGTTTTGGACTTTCCATTGGTAGTGAAGAATGAACTCGGAAGATTGGGCTTCCCTACTATTTTCTCAGGGCCAGCAATCACCGTCGGTGGTTGGCTNGCTGGCGTGAGTCTGGATGAACGATCACCTATGGAAGCCGCAGACAATGCCGGAGAAAGACCAGTCTTCCTAACNCATGGCAAGGATGACCCGAGAGTCTCCATTGTACACTCTGAGAGATTCGAGCAGAGGATGCTTGACAATGGAGGAGATGTAGAAACTTGGTATGTCGATGACAGGGGACATGTTGACGCTATTTGGGGCGATTCAGAGCAGTACCAGGAGAACATTGTCGGCTTCTTCACCGAAGCTCTAGCCTGATTACTACTAGCGCTTGAACCCCAGATGGGGAAACAGAGCAGGGGTTTTCTCTCGGTAGTTTCGGTACTCCGGATTATCTCCCCACTTGGCCAAAGACCGCCTATCGAGTAGCGGAATACCGCTGACCTTGGTCAGGAGAAGATAGACGAAGACAGGCGATATCCAAGCCACCATCTCGAGGCCATCGAGGCAGGCAACTCCNAAGATNGCAATTCCAGTCCACAACATAATCTCGCCCAGATAGTTAGGGTGNCGNGAGCGAGACCAGAGTCCCTCGNCTATCCACTTTCCTTCGTTCTCCGGATTAGCATTGAAAGCAGTCTTCTGTGAGTCTGCCACAACCTCGATTCCGAACCCCANAATCCAGACCATCAATCCGATGCCATCCCAGATTCCGAGNGGTGGAGNAGGCCCGGATTGACTGTTGATTACAACAACAACATTCAGTGTTAGGAATACCCAGAGGGCCTGCAGAGTCCACGGCACCAGGAACCTGACTGGCGAGGTCTTCAGTTGGTCGAATCGTCCGTCCTTCCCTGCCTCATGGATACGAAGAACCAGGAAACTCGAGAGGCGAATGGCCCAGATTGCCACAAGCGCGCTGATGAGCCATTCTCTCGTACTAGGGTCTTCGGATTGCGATCCGGCCCACAGGCTAAACGCAACGACTGCGAGATAAGTCAGTCCACCAGTGAGGTCGTAGAAACGCTCAGTCTGACTGGTGGAAGCAGGAATCCAAGCCAACCATTGGACTGCGAATGCAATGATTGCACACCACACAACTGCGGGAAGCCCGTTGGTCTCAACAGAATTTACATCGATGGCGCTTGTTACCAAACTTACAATCAGCAGTACGCTGACCACGACTAAGGTAGTCAAACGGTAATCTTCCCGACTAGCACTCATGCCTCTCGCTATCAAGGAACGATTTCGCTCATAAGATGCTGTCTATTCCCTAATGTGGCAGAATGAAATTATGCCTGTGAATTTGGCTTATTAACGAATTGAAATGTAGCTACGATTGCAAATATTGCTGCTGCAACCAAGGCAATCATTGAGCCACTTCCAGTATCTAATTCTGCCGACAGGTATAGTCCCAGCAAAACTGACGACAAACCGAAAACTTGAGTCCATATCAAGCATGAACGGAAGCTTCTACCGATGAATTGTGCGGTAGCAGCAGGGGTGACCAGTAGTGCTGTCACCAATAATGTGCCCACGACTTGTACCATGCTAACCACAACAGCTGCTGTGAGTATGCTGAACAATAATCCGACTTCTCGTACTGGCAGACCCTGAACTCTTGCTGCCAATGGGTCGATTGTTGAAGCCAATAGTATTGGGCGGATTGCAGCGAGGCATACTATCACTACAATGGATATTAAGACAATCAAATTCAAGCTGGATGAATCTATCAGGAGAATATTGCCGAAAAGATAGCTATGGATATCAGAAGTAATTCCTCCACCCCAAATCCTCAATGTAACCAAGCCTAGTGCCAACATTCCGGTTAGGAAAATTGCAATCGAAGCATCACCTGTGAGTAGTTCTCTAGACTGCATCTCATAGATTAGAATCGCTGCCACAGTACTGAATAGCAAAGCATACCACAGGGGCGATGTTGCACCTAGAACGATTGCTACAGCAACTCCTCCGAAGGAAACGTGTGCTAGACCATCGCCAATCAGAGCAAGATTTCTAATCAATAGGAACGACCCCATAAGCCCTGCAATAATAGTAACCAAGATGGCAGAAACCAATGCTCTCTGGAATAATTCCATAGTGAAGAAATAAGGGAAGGTTTCTCCAGGTACTATGGGTGAAATAAATTCCAAAATGGGAGAAATAATGGCCAAAACAATCTCGCCTATATCCATCACAAATCCTCTCCTGCGCCCTTATGTGAATGGTGATGATGGCCATGGACTTCATCGTGTACTGGCTTAATTCCTCTCAGTTCAGCAAGTTCGGTGAGATCCGGGAATATGCTTGTATCACCATCAAATTTGATTGTCTCTTCGAGGTAGATCATCCTATGAGCAGTCTGACGAATTGCTGCAAGGTCATGTGATACCATGAGTATGGTCTTGTCCGCATCGTGACAGAGATCATCGAGCAATTTCAGTAAGGAACTTCGGGATTCCCGATCTATCCCTACTAGTGGCTCATCTAGAAGAATGAACTCAGCCTTTGATGCCAATGCACGTCCAATAACAGCCCTCTGACGCTGGCCACCGGATAACCTACCAATGTCAGTATTTTCCACATCCTTCAGTCCAACCATCTCAATGGCTTGATCCACCTGTTGTTTATCGCGTCGACGAGAGAACATATTGCTCCGATTCAGTGTTCCCAGTTCCACGAGTTCGCGAACAGTCAGTCGTAAGTCACTAGGTAAATTTGAGGCTGCTTGTGAAACCCAGGAAATCTTCCCATCTAGGTTCTTTGACATGGGCTTTGAGCCGTAGATTTTGATTTGTCCAGAGTCTGCATTCAGGATGCCCAGTATTGAGAGCAGTAGGGTGGTTTTCCCGCTACCATTCGGCCCTACTATTCCGACAAACTCTCCCTTGAGAATCGTCAAATCAATGTCTTGAATCACTAATTTTCCAGAACGAACTACTGACAGTCCCTCGACTTCCAGTATCGGCTCTTCTAGGTCTGCCTCACTAGATGGCTGAATCACCAAAGCAATCACCTCTCAAAATCCCCATAGGATGTATTAGTGACATCCTACGGAGTATATCAAACGCTCCTTGCTTCGAAATACTCAACTATCAATTTGCACCCTAGAGACAAAAATACGCATCCAACAAATACGATCGGGAATAAATCGACTAAATTCATCTATCCAATCCTCCTCTGTAAGTCAGATTAGAAATTAACAGTTCATTCCCGACTTCAAATTGTTCAGATTCTTACCCATTAAAGTCAGATAATTATCCTCACTATTAATTGGCGGGAGCTCCATCGTGTACAGGGTTTCAATATCGATTCCGTTAGGCATAGTGTCAGAGGTTGTTTGCTCGACTAAACCAGCAACAGCAGTCTGGTCAGTATATTCCTCTACAAACAACACAGTCAACCCCTCTTCTTCGATTTGCTCAACAACTTCAGCTACGTTTTCTGCAGTAGGCTCCCCCTCTGGATCGAGTCCATGCACGGTAACGAATTGAATATCGTATCTTTGTGCTATGTAAGAGTAAGCGTTGTGATTTGCAACAACTGTATTCCCTGCACAATTTGCACCCTCTCCAAAGGCCGATTGATACCCAATGTGCAAGAAGTCTAACTCGGTCTTGTATGCATCAGCATTCTCAACGAATGTTGCCCCCTGATCTGGGAAGTTAGCAATCAAGACATCCTTGACGACATCGACTTGTGCCTTGAAGGCAAGAGGGTCCAACCAGCTGTGTGGGTCAAACTCAATCTCCTCATCTGAGTGGTCGTCGTGATCATCTTCCTCATCTGAGTGATCATCCTCTTCATCAGAGTGGTCGTCGTGATCATCTTCCTCATCTGAGTGGTCATCATGGTCATCATGGCCATCCTCATCAACTAAGACAAAGAATTCTATGTCCATTGGGAGAGCAAATCCGTAGTCACCCTCTTCCTCGATGTGAATAACAACGTATCCTACTTCATGATGCCCTTCCTCATCGCCTGAGTGGTCATCGTGATCGTCCTCCTCATCAGAGTGGTCATCGTGATCATCATCCCCGGGGAAAGAAAGGGTGTGCGCAACATATTCAGCATGGATTTCAGGGAAGTCATGATGCTCATCCTCGATCCACATGTGTCCAGCAGCTCCACACTCTTCCTCAGTCGATTCGTAGTTCTCGTGAGTATCTGTGTTGTGGCACATGTCTCCTTCGTGGTCGCCGTGGTCATCATGGTCATCATCGCCCATCCACTCGTGTCCAGCAGCTTCACACTCTTCCTCAGTTGATTCGTAGTTCTCGTGCGTCTCAGTGTTGTGGCACATCTCCTCGTCGTGACCATCGTGGTCGCCACCCTCGTCATCGTGATCATCATGGCCGTGGTCGTGATGGTGGTGTGCGTGTCCGCCTGGCATCTTCAAAGCGGCCATATTGAAGTCCTCATCGTGCTCGGATTCGAACTCGAGAACATACTCACCCTCTTCCATGTGGAAGATTGAGATGATCGTGTCAGCTGGGCACCCTGTTGGGTTCTGGATAGTCTCCTCCGCTTCAGCATGTTCGTGTCCTTCATGATCATCGTGGTCATCATGATCATCATCGTGATCGTCTTCGTCATCTGAGTGGTCATCATGATCATCATCGTGATCGT
>PAYF01000008.1 GCA_002714745.1 Methanobacteriota archaeon
CCAGTACGATTACGAGGCATGGTACGACACTGATGGTGACGGCCTGACCGATTACATCGACCCGAACTCGACCATTACAGCGTATACAACAGTAACATTGTGCAGCGAGGGAGGGACCATGTCCAACCCATCATTCACTGCACTATCCTGTACATTTACACTGCCTGCAGGCGAGACTCTGGACATCACACTGACTACCACATCATGGGCCAGCGAGGCGGGTCTGACTATGGACTCTCCAACTGGCACTACTGTGAACCTGGAGACCTCCGGTGGATACTCCTCCTTCACGAACTACGGAACATACACATGGAGCTACACCGATGCTGGATCATACACCTTGGACCTGACTGACAGTTGGGGCGATGGTGGACAGAGTGTAGTAGCAAGCTACACGTACATCTCAGGCACTACGGTTCCATCGGTCACAACCTATGGTACATACGCTGACTCTGATGATGATGGCGACGGCTACTCTGACCTAGACGAGGGCGATGCATACGACACTGCTACAGCCGCACTCTGCGACGATGGCAGCGCGTACGCATCATCCAGCGATTCACTGGATGCATCAAGCACTCCAGCGGACATGGACGGCGACCTGATATGTGACGCTCTGGACACAGACCGCGATGGTGACGGTTACGACAACACCGCTGACGTGTTCCCAGACGATGTCAACGAGTGGCGCGACACTGACAGTGATGGTACTGGTGACAATACTGACACCGATGACGACGCTGATGGAACCCTCGACGTCGACGATGCATTCCCACTAGACGTATGCGCTGACACTGATTCAGACAGTGACGGTAGACCTGACAGTATGACTTCAGGTTGCTCAAGCACTCTAGTTCTGGACGGCGATGACGACGGAGACGGCTACCGAGACCATGAGGATGCATTCATACTGGATTCTACCGAGTGGGCCGACACCGATGGTGATGGAACTGGCGACAACGCAGATACTGATGATGACGGCGACGGAGTTGCTGACTCAAGCGATCCGTTCCCATTGAACAGTTGTGCTAATGCTGACTTTGACGGCGATGGTATGCCTGACTCGTTCACTTCAGCAGGTTGTGGCGCTACTGTAGCACACGTCTCCTTTGAGGCAGCTTCGACTGGTAACATGTATGTGGACACAGGAAATTCCTCGACGAACCACACTTTGGCTAACAACGCTGGAGAGTCGGATGTCAACTACAACGATTACAGCACGCCATGCTACACTGGTAGTACTGGCAGCACAATCGCGACCGCATTCACCTGCAGCTTCACACTAGGTGAGGGTGAGAGACTGGTACCATTCACAATGACCGCGTACACATACGCTTACCATGCTGGTACTTTGACCGGTCCAGACGGACATCTACTGATATCGATTGCCAATGGTGATTACTACACCAATTGGGCAAGTCAATACGGTTACAGCGGATGGGACACATGGACAACACCTGGTACTTACACATGGAGTCAGGATGCAAGTCCGTACAACCTGAACATGATGGGCTTCATTGCCTACGTGTATGGCTCGGATATTGATTACACGGCTTCTTACATCAGTACCGGCAGCGTCGGTCTAACTGACGGTGACTACTTCGGTGTAACTGACTACGCTAGCACTGTCGGTTCATACACAGATGGTGACCAAGGTTACCAGATGTCTGACACCGATGGTATTGCCCAGCTGACATTCGCCAGCGTTTCAGACGCTGACACCGTGAGCATGGATATCTTCGTGCAGAGCACCGGTTGGGAGTCTACCGACTACATCACTGTGAGTTATGTTGGAGCAAGCTCCACTACCACTCTGTTAGATACCAATGGATACGACATCGATACTGACTTCGGTACGATGGAGGGCGTGTGGACCACGATCTCTGCATCAGTTTCTGGTGCTGGATATCTGATGGTCGAGTTTGCTTCGAACTCAGGCTCTGAGGCGATTTACATGGATAACATCGTATTCACTTCAGATAACCTTGATGAGGACATGGATGACGACAACGATGGCTACAACGATACAGTTGACGATTGTCCATTCGATGCTAACGAGCATGTTGACACTGATGGTGACGGCTTCTGTGACGTACAGGACTCTGACGACGACAACGATGGTACCTATGACCTCAATGACGAGTTCCCACTGAACCCCAATGAGCAGACAGACAACGATCAAGACGGAATCGGTGACAACGAAGACACTGACGACGACAACGACGGTGTCACTGACTCTCAGGACGCGTTCCCGAACGACCCAACTGAATCGTCTGACTTAGACGGTGATGGGGTCGGTGACAATGCTGATCCTGATGATGACGGCGACAACGTACCTGACGACGAGGATCCATTCCCGACTGACGGTAGCGCTTGGGTCGACACTGACGGCGACGGCATAGCCGACTACACCGGACCACCTCCATTTGCTGGAGACTTCGAGTCTGGCTCTCTAGGTAGTGGTTGGACCACAAGCGGTGACGAGCCATGGTCCATTGTGAGCTCCACAGCAAACCTAGGTGGAATGTACTCGGCGCAGTCCGGTCCAATCACTCACAACCAGCAGTCAAAGCTGGAGATTGTGGTCAATGCGGTTAACGGAACAGGATCTTTCGACTACGATGTCTCTACTGAGAGCAACTGGGACTTCCTGGTCTTCTGTATCGATAACTCGAATGGTTGTTTGAGAACATCCGGTTACACAGCACGCTGGTCTGGAGTTACTACAGGAACATACACGTTCAATGTGGTCTCTGGATTCCACACATACACGTGGGTGTACTGGAAGGATTCCTCAGTCAGCAGCAACTCTGACACTGTCTGGATTGACGATGTTGACATCCCAGTACCAACTGGAATAACCAACCTCGACCCAGACGACGACAACGACGGTACAGTTGACGAGAATGACTTGGATCCATTGGACCCATGTGTAGGTCTCGACACTGACGGCGACGGCATGTCTGACAACCTAGGTACAACGATGCTCAACGGCTCTGCCTGCGACCCATCTGACTACATGATTGACGATGATGACGACGCCGACACATGGTCTGACTCCGACGAGGCAACCTGCGGAACTGACAGTCTGGATTCCAACTCCACACCGGATGATTTCGATGGCGACCACGTCTGCGATGTGATGGATGCTGACGATGACAACGACGGCTACGATGACGATGTTGACGCATTCCCATACGATCCGAGCGAGGTCAATGATAACGACAACGATGGAACGGGTGATAATGCGGATTCCGACGATGACAACGACGGCGTTACCGACGGACTTGATGCGTTCCCGAACGACTCTACCGAGACTGAGGACTTCGATGGCGATGGAATCGGAGATAATGCCGATACTGATGATGACGGCGACGGAGTGGATGATGCCGACGATGCATTCCCATTCAACCCAAGCGAGTGGGACGACACTGATGGCGATGGAATCGGCAACAACGTCGACCCAGATGACGACGGCGATGGAGTTGCTGACGTAGCTGATCCATTCCCATTGGATTCATCTGAGTCTGCTGATGACGACAACGACGGCATCGGTAACAACGCTGACACTGACGACGACAACGACGGATACGACGACGCTGACGACGCCTTCCCAGAGGATTCCACTGAGTGGAACGACATGGACGGAGACGGTCAGGGCGACAACTCTGACGCTGACGACGATGGCGATGGAGTCAACGACGGTATCGATGTCTTCCCAGAGGACTCATCCGAGTGGATTGACACCGACGGCGATGGAATCGGAGACAACTCCGACACCGACGACGATGGCGACGGCACTGCTGATGCGGACGACGCCTTCCCACTGAACCCGTCCGAGGATAGTGACCTCGATGGAGATGGCCTAGGTGACAACGCTGACTCTGATGACGACAACGACGGTACAGCCGACGCTGACGATGCATTCCCAGAGGATTCCTCTGAGTGGATTGACACCGACGGTGACGGTACTGGTGACAACGCTGACTCCAACGATGACGGCGACGACTACTCTGACGAGGTCGAGGCGAGCTGCGGTTCAAACTCACTAGACGTCGACTCAGTCCCAGCTGACTACGATGGTGATGGCATCTGTGATCCACTGGACACTGACAACACCGATGGTCCAGACTACGAGCCTGAAGAGGACACGAGCCTCGGATGGAGCAACGTCGTACCGGGCTTCCCGGCACTGTTCGCTGCTATCGCATTGGTCGGTGCAGCCCTTCTGGGCCGCCGCAAGGACGACTGAGCAATCAGTCGGACATAACCGGGATCGGGGGCCTCGGCTCCCGGTCCTGGAACCAACCATCTTGCCGTGTCGTCGGCAATGCTGATAAGGCGCAGTGAATGACCTGCTATTGTTAGCATGCCGGGTACAACTAGAGCTGAGATTAGGACGCTGAAGGTAGGCCGCTATGTCTCAATAGACGACAGTGCTTACAAGATTCTGAGCATGTCTAAGTCTAAGCCCGGGAAGCACGGTTCAGCCAAAGCTAGAATTGAGCTAGAGGATATCTTCACAGGTCAGAAGCGCTCACATGTAGGTACNGTAACTGATAACATCAATATCCCAATCATTGAGAAAGGCTCTGCGATAATCACTCATATTCAAGGATCCGAGGTCCACGCCATGGATAACAAGACCTACGAGACTCTGATTCTACCAGTTGATCCAGAGCTGAATCTCGATTCCGGTCGCGAAGTCCAGTGGATGGAAGCTATGGGTAGATATCGTATCACGCGAGACCATTGATTCTCAATACAGNACTTCTCCCNNGATNGCGGAGAAGAAGTATAAGCGNCTTACTGTGACCGCAGAGCGAGGAGNGTAGCATGTCTGATGTGGAACGTTCTGCTTACAGGCAACCAGTCACTCCTTCCGGTCTGGAAGCCATTGAGAAGGGTACGTTGACTTGGTTAGACGAGGACATGTACAACAATCTGAACACAGGCCTTCTAGAGCAGTACCTTGAGGAGAAGAACCTACAGGATTCCTTTGAAATTAGTCACTGGGATACGAGAAAGGTCCTAATTGGCATTCTGATCGGTGCTGTTTTCAGTGGAGTGACAGCCTACATAGGGCTCAAAATAGGGCTTGCTGTATCTGCTGCATGGTATGTTGCATATCTCTTAGGAATGGCATTGAAATGGTCGCCATCAGAAGTCAACATAGCAACTAGTGCCACAACAGGGGCTACTCACGCCTCAACAGGATTCATCTTTACATTCCCAGCAATATTCCTGTTAGCATACTCTGACGACTATATTGTCGGAGATGGCCACCTAATCTCTTCTGTCGATACATTACAACTAGCATTTATCGGTATCATTGCCTCGATGTTCGCCGGTTTCCTCGGAGTGATGTATTTCATNATATTCAGACGTGTTTGGCTGGTCGAAGATCCATTGCCAATGCCGGGATTCGAGGCCACTCTCAAGATGCTAGATATTTCATCCGACGTCAGCAGTGGTGCTGCCGATGCCGCAAGAGAGTCCCTCAAGACAGTGGGATTATGGACAGTCCTCACGATGGGATTCATGTTCCTAATNGACTATCCTCTCAGGTGGGGAAAAAATGTCGCTGGCGCCCCTGGAAGCATTGCCGATTGGATAGCTATGACGCTGTCGGGGGAAGAGTGGGGACTGGCCTCGATATATACTGAGAGATGGTTACACCAACCAAGCAAACTCGTTGACATTAACGGAGAACCGATTGGCTTCGCTCCATTCTCTGGAATCACCCCTTATGAGTCTGGTAATATCTTCTCATACACTTTTCTGGGTGTGGAACTCAGCCCCACATTGCTCGCAATTGGCTGGTTTATGAAGTTCAGAGTCGCATTTTTGGTTAATCTAGGATCCTTGGTTGCTTGGTTCTACCTCGTTCCTCTGGTGGTTCTTTTAGACACACCAGTTTACGACCCTGCATTGGGGCAATACATCGAAATCACCGAGTATGGAGATGTATCCTCGCTACCGATTTATCCTATTGTGCAATGGAAAGCATTTGGTTCAATTGTCAAAACAATNGCAATNGGGGCAATCCTCGGCGGTGGCGTTTACGGCCTGCTGAAGATGGCCCCCACATTCGTCAATATCTTCGGAGACATCTCTCGCGCATTCACTGGAGAAAAGGGAGATGAGTTCATCGAAGACAAAGGGTGGTACGAGTGGCCACTCGAGCACATTCCTATTTTCATGGGGATTGCATTCGTTGCGATGGTAGCTATATTCGCACTCGGAGGTTTCCCGATNATACCTGCCTTGATTTTTGCAATCGTATTACTGGCTACTACCTTCTTGCTCGGAGCTATAGCGGTCAGAGTCATGGGTGAAACAGGAATCGAGCCAGTTTCGGGAACTTCGTTCATCGTCCTGCTGATGCTATTGTTAGTATTCCTCAATCTACCAGTAGGCCTGACCAGCGAGGAATCTGTATTGATGGCATTAGTGGGTACTACGGTTTTCGGCTCTGCGATCTCTATGTCTGGCACTGTTGTGGGGGACTACAAGAACAGCCTCTACATCGGTAATCGGCCCTATCATATCTCCAAGGGTAATATCATGGGCGTTGTTCCAGGGGCCATCCTAGGGGCCGGTGTGGCCATCTTCCTGTCCATGCTACTTGCTGACGGTAGTATCGACCTTCTAGCTCCTCAGGCCAACGCTTTCGCTTCGTTTACAATCATCCTAGCTGAAGGCCAAGGAGACTGGTATGCACTGGCTCTGGGCTTCGCCCTAGGGGCCTTCGCTGAATGGGCCACAGGTATGGGAACATCGTTCGGTCTGGGAATGTATCTGCCCACTCCAGTTACATTCCCGATGCTCGCAGGAGGGGCGGCTCGTGATTGGTGGGAGAAGAGGCGTTTGTTACCCAAAGTCGAGGAGATTCGCCTTTCGGAGGGGGCGGCTGCTTCGGAGAAGAGCAGGGCACTTATGCTACTGTTCACCTTCATGGTAGCAGCGGGAGCTCTGACTGGAGAGGCATTCTTCGGAGTTGAATCTGCCGTGTTGGCAGTGACGGACGAACTTGAGACCGAGCAGGAGTATCTGCCTGATTCTTGGACTGAAGACACATATCTCGATGAGATGATCGGTGCCACTGATGATGACTTCGGGTGGGTTCTGGACTATGCAACCTCGCGAATTGCGTCAGACATCATGGATGGAAAGGAACCGTCTTGTGAAATTCTTCCCGAATCAGTATTGTGTACTGAGTCAATGAGTATCAAATCGTGGTGGCCACAAGCTAGGTTCGCGGGCTTCCTTGTAGTCAACGTATTCTTGGCTGGTATCATCTTCGTATTGTTCCGAGCTGCTGGGATAATCGGAGTCAAGGAAGGTGGTGGCTCTGAGGTCATGGATGCAGAGATTGCCGATTGAGATGTCGCAGATGGATGAAGGCAAACCTCCCCTATTCGCTTGGGGCATATTGTTCGTGGCCCTGATTGCTGTATCCAGTGCAGGTATCGTGCTACAGTCAATGAGCGAAGTACCCCCACTTCTCAGGGCTTCGTGGAGAATGCAAGGTACTGCCCTAGTATTGCTGCCTGGATTCCTGTACCAGTACAGCCGTATGGCGCCAGGGTCAGTCACCTCGAAAGATTGGAGCATTGTGTTGGTATCGAGCATCTTTCTAGGTGCCCATTTCGGCTCTTGGGTCTGGTCACTAGATCACACAAGTCTTGTGCACAGCCTTCTATTTGTATCCATACACCCAATCGTCCTAGTTCTACTGATGCCACTAATGGGAATAGCTGTCCGTAGGGGACACATTCTGGGTGTATTAATCGGATTAGTAGGGGCACACCTATCACTCGGAGATGTAGATTCGGGAGGAGAGGTCACAATGGCAGGTGACGCCGCTGCATTCCTAGGTGCTGCAACTGTAGTAGGCTATCTGCTAGCAGGCCGCCATCTAAGATCAGAGCGACAGATCCCGATTTTTGTCTATGCATTTCCTGTTACATTGGGAGCAGGAATCTGGCTTGCAATGGCTGCAATATCCCAGGAAGGTGCCAGCATCTCGGATACTATACCAGAACATTCTCTGTTCGGTTGGAGTGATGCTGTTTGGCTGTCATGGATAGCATATCTCTCTATCGGGCCCGGGTTGATGGGGCATACCGGAATCAACACTGTTCTGCGCTGGATAGCTCCCATTACGGTCTCAATCATCCTTCTATTTGAGCCAGTAGTTGGGGGCATAATTGGATGGTTGTGGGAGGGAGAGATTACTCTAGGAATGTGGACCCTACTTGGAGGCCCTCTGATGCTAGCCGGAGCAATCATGGTTACGATGGAGGAGTATTCTTCCGGAGTCGTGACAGACACTGATTGAAGAACCTCCAAGCGTGCCCGGTTCCATGGACAAGCCAGCCCTGTTTCTTACCAACGACGATGGCGTAGAAGCAAAGGGCCTAGAAGTTCTAATCAAGGAATTGCATTCCAAGGGACATCCGTTAGTTGTCCTAGCACCGGCACGCGAACAGTCTTGCTCAGGCATGAGACTCACACTCAACCATCAACTCAAGCTCGAGGAACGCGAAGACATTGCTAAATCAATCAGAGAATTGGATGGCCCCCCATTGAGAATTTTCTCTCTAGATGGCACACCCTGTGACTGTGCCATTGTAGCCATTGATGGTGGCCTAAGAGCATGGGCTCCTGAAATCAAGCCAACGATGTGTGTCTCGGGAATCAATCAGGGACCAAACCTGTCTGTTGATGTGCTGCATTCTGGAACTGTTTCAGCTGCTCGTGAGGCATCTCTCTATGGAATGCCTTCTATAGCTCTCAGTCTAGCAACTTATGAACACTCTAATTTTGAGGAATCTCTTCCTGCGATGGTATCACTCATCGAGGCGTGTGTAGCTAAACTCCCACGAACGCCTTTCAATCTGGGCAGGCCAGAAGGATGCAGTATAGTCCCAGAAGGCACGAACATGAGTCAACTTATCATGTCCGCCTTTGCAAATGGAGATATGATTCTCAACATCAATTCTCCAAGAACATGGAATGGAACAATTCAGACTGTAAGTTTAGGATCAAGGTGGTATCGAAACGCTATAGATATCAGAGACATCGAGCAATTCGATGTTGGTTTCAAAGTGGGGGCAGCAAAAATTGTGGAAGAAGACATATCAGAAACCGACTGCAATGCGATTAATTCCGACTCTGTGGCAGTAACCCCCCTCTCCTCGTGGCCAATCAACCATCCTCTTGGTCTCAGTGCAGAGATTATGCAAGCGGCATCTCAAGCCGCACCATCTGGGTTACCCAAATGGCTGCTTTAGGCCATGTCTAAGTGGTGGTGGGCAATCGCGATGCAAGAGTGCCCTTGCAGCCATTTTTGGCCGATCGAAACCCTTTCGAGACCACTAAGGAGTTCCAATTCATCATTGGTGAAAGGCTTGTGATCTGAGAGAACAAAACCAATTTCTCCTTCGAATGTCAAATCACCTACAGGCTCTCCTTCAGCATCCATGACAATTGTTTTGCATCCTTCATCAGACCACTCTTGGAGAGTCTCAGCAAGGCTTCCACCCGATTGACTAATTCCTTGAGATGTATCATTCCAAACTCCAACAGGAGGCATCTGACTTCTGACGACTGCACGCACATGTCCAGCAATGGACCTCTCATCAGGATGAACACCTCTGAGTATACTGCCATCGAATCTTATTCTCCGAGACCCGCCCCCCTCTAGATGTAGAACAATCTGCGTGTCTTCTCTGATTCCATGTGAGACGAACAGAGCCGTGTTTACTGCACGCAGAAGAACATCTAGTCTACCTGATCCACC
The DNA here is from genome assembly GCA_002714745.1 of Methanobacteriota archaeon. Taxonomy (GTDB): domain Archaea; phylum Thermoplasmatota; class Poseidoniia; order Poseidoniales; family Thalassarchaeaceae; genus Thalassarchaeum. The sequence goes on from PAYF01000008.1 coordinate 9,809, forward strand.
TGCTAGATCATTGAGAGAAAAATCACCCTTTGAGGGTACATCGTGTCCAATTATCGCGAATCTGCGACTCAGATTCTCACCCCAAGTCCAGATCCATATCGTCGACGTCCATCATCGACTTCATTTTACGTCTAAAACTCCTGTCACCCTTCATTCCCCGCATCATCTTCCGACTGCGGTTCCATTGGGCTAGCAGTTCCTTTACGTCTTTCTCTTCTACACCAGAGCCTCTAGCGATTCTTCTTATCCTGCTTGACTTCAACAGTATTGGAGTATCCTTTTCCTCCTGAGTCATTGAATCCATGATTACTCTGTACTTCTCGAGATTGCCCTGCATCTGCCTTTTTTGTGCAGTACTCATACTACCCATACCCCCGAACATAGCATCAGGCAGGTGCGAGAGCATCTTCTCTACGCTACCAATTTTACTCATCATCTCCATCTGGCTGTACATATCAGTTAGCGTGAATCTACCAGACATCAATCTCTGAGCCAGTCTGTTGGCCTCTTCTTGGTCAAGGTCCCCAGGAGCGAGATCTATCAGGCCCTTGATATCACCAAGTCCAAGCAGCCTTGAGATGAATCTGTCAGATTCAAACTTCTCGAGATCCTGTACTCTCTCTCCTTCACCGATGAAGACAATGGGCGCTCCTGTGGTCGATACAGCACTGAGAGCACCACCTCCACGGGCAGTTCCGTCTAGCTTGGTCACTACCGTTCCCGTCACTCCTACGAGTTGGTGAAAACTCTCGGCAACCGGGCCCGCAGCCTGACCTACTTGAGCGTCAATAACTAGGAAACGCTCGGTTGCGTTCGCAATCTTAGCAATATCAGTAAGCTCATCCTTTAACTCCTCATCCAAACTGTCTCGACCGGCTGTGTCGATTATCACAACCTCAGCATTACCAACTTCCTTGATTCCGTTGCGAACTATGGTTGCAGCATCCTTCTCATCCGGCTCTCCATAAACCTCCACATTGGTATCTTCGAGCAATTGCTTGAGTTGCTCATAGGCCCCGGGACGATGCACATCGGCTTCTATGACTGCAACCTTAACTCCGTGTCTACGCCTCCACCAGTCTGCCAGCTTAGCGGTAGTGGTGGTCTTGCCCTGTCCGTAAAGTCCGACCATCAGTATGGTTTGGTTATGTGGCATTATCTCTCGGGGACTGCCTAGAAGGCGAACAAGTTCGAGATATACCAGATTCATCGCATGAGTCTCGAGCTTAACTCCTGGTCGTGGCTCTTCTTCGAGAAGGCGTCTTTCGATCCTTTCTGTGAGTTCTTTGGACTGTCTGACGTTGAAATCGGCCTCCAATAGGGCCTTACGAAGAGTTCTGCTTAGCTCCTTAGCTGACTCCTCATCCACCTTGCGCTTTCCCTTCAGTAGGCCGACGGAACCCATTATGCGTCGCTTTAGCCCATCCAGCGCCATACTCGTGGGTCCTGATTGTGTGGTTTGAACATTATCTGAGGCGTGGGGCTCAAAGCCGATGTGCTATGGCCAATCGTGGCAGTCGAGTTGTGGCAGACGCAAGTTGCCTTCGCAATCGGCCTACTGGGCATTTACGGGGGCTGGAAGGGTACAATCTCGAAGATGACAGGTTTCTACGACTTAGCCGGAGCTGTGAAGCACCTAATCTACGGAATAGTCGTAGGCATGCTTCTAGCAGTCTTCGTAGACAGAATGATACTATCTTCAGTCATCCTGTCATATCTCAACATATTCGGGGCTTTCACAGTCGCTATACTGATTGCTGCAGCTGAATCAGCATTCGTAATATTCTTACTTTCTCGCTCTAGAACCGCTTCACTGCGAGCCTCTCCTCCATTTGGATGGGCATTAGGGCTAGGGATCGGTTCAATGCAGGCCTGTGTGCTGATTTTTCGCCTGTTTGACAAGGATTTGGCGTATTCAGACTATTCTGGCGTCAATGCGATTAGCCTTTCACTTGCCATAGTTATCGCCCTATGCTCATGTTTGGGACACGCTCTTCTGGCATGTTGGCAGGGGGCAGAACTGCTTGAATCCAATAGACTGCGCCCATATNTGATGTCNACNNTNTATAGGGCNGCNCTGACTATTTGNCTAGTTCTTTCNCTATTNNCCCCGTTTACTCTCATNGCCGTCTTACCNGCGCTTGCCCTAGCNTGGNGTNNAGCNCAGACAAATTGGCTNCCNTCNGGCATGACTCCTGCNGCAAAACAGGCTTACANACGCACAACTAGACAGTCTGAGAGGCACAAAGAGGCCTCAGCAAGTAGAATCAGAGGGGAGTACGTCGATTCGGACGAATAATCCTCCAATGCGGCCTTTAAGTCGGTTTCATGCATGCGAATGGCGCAGTATTATATTCGCCCCGCCGAGGGTTTCACCTCATGCGAGTAATCATCGCAGGGGCTGGAGAGATTGGCAGGGGNGTCGCCGCTGCNCTAAGGCAAGAGAGCAGGAGCGTNGCNNTGATTGACCCGAATCCCACTGCAATCATTGAATCACAGAGTCTCGACTGCCTACTGATTACCGGTAGTGCATTATCTCGTGAATCATTGCTCAGAGCGGGCATCAGTGATGCTGAGATTGTTGTTCTAGCGACTAATGACGATGAGACTAATCTTTTGGGGTGCGCATTCGCTAAGAAGGTATTTGGAGAGCAGGTGGGAGATAAGAGAAGTAGTGGTCTGACCACAATTGCGAAGATTCGAGATCCCACTCTTCTTGACCCCTCCAAGGGCGCAGGCCCGCTGGAGAACTGGTCTCGAGCTGATCATGTNGTATGTGCTTCCGGTGAAATAGTAGAACAACTCGCTGCAGGCTTACTTGCCCCCTCAATTGATGAAATTCTGCCAATGGGCGGAACTTCTTGGATTGCCGTTTCTGAGGTAATGGCCAATTCACCTCTGATCGGAACTAAGACGGGCCAAGTTGGTGAGATTTTTGTCGGAATACCTTCAATCTATGCGATTAGGAATCTTGGAGAGAAGGGCGTTATCTCCACTGGTGATGAGATTATACAGGAAGGCCAGATTCTGGCGTTTGTTTCTCGTTCGACCGATCAATTTCCTCAAATTACTAGAGCTGTGGGGAGAAAAGACGAGGACTTCCCTGAGGATGCCCAAGTAGCCATATTCGGAGCCAGCAACTTTGGCTCAAGACTGGCTAAACACTACTTGTCAAAAGGCTCCAGCGTTATCGTTATCGAACCTGAGCTAGACTTGGCTAACGAGTTAGTCGGATCTCCAGTCGGTAACAGCAAGCGACTGGACGTTATTCATGGAGACCCACAGGACGAGGAACTGCTTAGCGAATTAGGAATAGATAGTCACGACATCGCAGTGGCTGCGTTGGATGACGACAATCTAAACATCGCGATTTCAATGCGTGCAAAAGACAAGGGAGTTCCAAGAACCGGTTTACTGCTAAAAGACAGGGCCCTTGTGGAAGCAGTCCACAGAATCGGCCTGACTCGCCCAGTAAGTCGTAGATTGGTGACCGTCACATCCCTTCTGAAGTCTATTCACATGAATGTTCCAGGTGCATATCAGGTCATTCCACCAATGCCTTCGATTATCTCAATATCAGCCGAAGTCAGCCCNAACCACTCTTTCGCAGGGAAATCTGTGAAAGAAGTTGAGAAGGCGATAGGTGCGAGGATAGTTCTGGTCGACAGGCAAGACGAGAACGGCGATGTAGGAGTCCTCAAGCCTCACACGGTCGAGACAATCGATGTCGACGATAGGATCTACTTATTCCTATCAAAGAACGATCTGCAGAAGGTCGAGAGGGCATTGGAGAACTAAAGATGCGTTGGGATGTCGTAGGTCTCGTACTGGGTTGGACAATCCGACTGATAGCCATTCCACTGCTTCTAGTGTTCCTATACAGTGCATTTGTTGAGAATGAAGGTCTTGAGTATGCAGCGATGACATATCTACCATCATTTATCCTTTCACTAATAATTGGACAATCATTAGTTTCACTAGCCGAAAATTCCGATGCATCATCCAGAGTCAGAGATAGAGAGGCATTCGCTTCAGTCGCCCTTGGTTGGATTCCTGTTGTTGCTGTAGGTTCACTGCCATTCTGGATAGGCGGTGTGTTCTACGGGCCCAACGAATTCGCTGCTGGCGATACTGATGTATGGGGGATGATGGGTGGCCTACTACACTCTTGGTTCGAGTCTATGTCAGGCTTCACTACTACCGGGGCGACTGTGATTGACATCCCGACTAGCCCTGTCTGTGCAGATATGACTGTAGATGAAGACTGTATTGGGAGCCAGAACAGAAGTATTCTGGTTTGGCGNTCTGTATCTCAGTGGCTCGGCGGTATGGGAGTGATAATGCTGGGTCTGTTGATACTATCGAGAGTCCTTGGTGGAGGTATGTCGCTCGCACGGGCCGAGTTAACCGGCCCTACCATGTCTAGACTCGGACCAACTCTTCAGGGAACTGCAAGGCGCCTTTGGCTGATTTACGTCGTACTGACTTTCCTAGAATTCGGAATGCTATATTTCCTAGGAGGCATCGGAATGTTCGATGCCGCAAATTACTCTCTGACAACACTACCATCGGGTGGTTTCGCTACATCGGATAGTGGAATCATGGCCTTTGAGTCCGCTAGGGTTGAGAGTATCATCATGATTTTCATGCTCTTAACATGTATTAATTTCAGCCTATTGCACTTAGTCCTAGCCGGGCGATCTGGAGAGGCTTGGAAAGATGAGGAACTTCGAAGCTACCTCCTAATCCTAGTAGTTGCTTGGTTGGCCATGGCATTGAATCTCTGGCGCTCAGCAGACGGGCAATTTGATGCATTAGAGTCATTGAGGCACTCCCTGTTCCAAGCCATATCGATTTCCAGCACCGGATATTCGTCCGCCGACTTCGCTGCGTGGCCAGTTTTCAGCCAGTTCGTCCTGCTACTTCTGATGGTCATTGGTGCTTCTGCAGGTTCTACAGGCGGAGGTCTGAAAGTATTGAGAATAAGAATCGCATTTGAGTTGGCTAAGAGAGAGATTGTGAGAATTATCCAACCTCGACAAGTGGTAGCGATCAGGTTCAACGACCAGGTAATCGAAGAGAGGAAGGTATGGATTGTCCTCGGGATGATAAGTTCATGGATGGTTTTGGTTACAGCTTCTATGTTGGCAATTTCTATGCTTGAACCATCTCTAACTATGACAGACGTTCTCTCGATTTCCGTATCACTTCTAGGCAACACTGGCCCTGCATTAGGAGCATTTGGGCCAACTGCAACCTGGGCCGCGCTTAGTGAACCTTCGATGCTAATTGCCACTTTACTGATGTGGCTGGGCAGANTGGAACTGCTGACAGTCCTAGTCCTCCTTCATCCCAGAACCTGGTCGGGTACCGACTAATTAGAATGAGTCCAGNGAGAACTGCTTACTCTCTCCATCATCATCCGGAGTAGATACTGGCTCTTCCATAATCTGAATTTCTTCATCCACCTTCTTTTCCATGTCTGAATNATACATCTCAACCAGTTTGGCAGCTTTCTTACGGTTTCTTGGTATTCCATGTAGTGCGAGATGCCCAGCAGCCTCCAGCCCTAGATGTTTGGAGACTGTGAAGTCTTCAGGTTCCGCGCCTAGGGCATCATCATGGATGGCTAGAAGACTTGGCCAGAGGTCTTCACGAACGGACGCTTTGCTAGCACCTAGTTCTTCGGACATCTGACTCACAACCGTGCTGGTGCGCCAAGACTCCGATCCTCTACGAAGGAAGTCTGGATAACCTATGTATGGGTTTGAATCGGGATCCCTAGCCCGNAAAGAAACCGCAGCTTGTGATGTCAGAACTGAACCCCAGTACCAGGAGCGGAATGCCCTATTGACGAATTTAGTCGCCAGGGCCCTATCTGCCATGCACATTGCATTGCTGATTCTAGCGAGGGCATCTGAATCGAAGACACTCTGATTATTCCANGCGAACCAAGCCANCATATCATCAGGGTCCTTGTCAGAAGACATCAGAACCAANCCAGCTTCCTTTCCAGTACCGGATTTGTATACCTCACGCATAGCTTTGAAAATATCAATCTGAGAATCCCTGACAGAAACTTCGGTTAGCGACGTGACCGCTTCTAGATTGATGTGTCCTTCTTCTATTACGCATATCGCTTGCAAATCCCTGACCAATGCTCTGAAATCTCCAGGATTGTCTTCGATTAGAGACTCTAACGCACCTGGGTCAATACTCCTTTTCTCGGAGTCAAGAACCCTATGGGCCACCCTCCTTAGGTGAACCTTGCCAACTCTGCTGAATGCTACCATATCAGCCTTGGAAAGTAACCTGTCCCGATTTCTCTTCCATCCACGATTCTTCCCCCATAACCGCATCGGTTCGTTACANGTCATGATAACAGGCTGCTGAGTATTTTCCAGCAGGTTGAGTAACTCAGCCTTACCACCTGTATCTCCCCTAAGTACGACTGCTTCTTCAGAAGCTTCCAAAGTGGACTCTATCCTGTCATCCGAGATTTTGGCAAAACCTCCACTTAAGTGATCAACCTCATCTAGGAGAATCAAGGTCCTNGAANNNGAACCGCCACCATTAGCGAAACTATCTAGCGAGATATGTTGGGAGCCTTGAGTCGCTGCACTTCTGATTGATGCTGCATTACGGTCAACAGAGGCATTGAGCTCAATAACTGTCCAATCTCGTTCACTGGCTACAGCACGAGCCAGTGTGGTTTTACCAACACCAGGCGGGCCGGAAAGTAACAACCCTCGCTTAGGAGGAGCGTCTTTTTCCCAACGATCCAGCCATTGCCGAATCTTCCTCATTTGGGTCTCGTTACCTTCCATTAAATCCAGTGAATCGGGCCGGTACCTCTCGGTCCAGTCATCGACGGTCTGCGCCACCACGCGGCATTGTGGAAACGGAACCCCATAAGATTCACGTCAGAACAGTATGCTGATATCTCCCTTGGAGAGAGTATCAATAAGGTCGTCTACTGAGCACCTAATCTGCTTCTGATCATCTCTGCGTCTGATTGTCACAGTCCCATCTTCTATTGAATCATGATCAATTGTCACTGCCCACGGAACTCCTATCTCATCCACTCGGGCGTATCTCCTACCTATCGACCTAGAGGAGTCCATCTCGCCCTTACAACCGGGTACTGAATTAACTCGAGCTATGACATCTCTTGCAATCTCCATCATTCCAGGCTTATCGAATAGAGGGAGTACAGCCACATCATAGGGTGCTACTTTGGAGTTGAGCCGCATTACCGAATAAGGCTCACCTTCCTTTTCTGTCTCTGTGAAGGCGTGGTCTAGAATATGCCATACAATCCTATCAATTCCAAATGCAGGCTCAATTACATGGGGTGTGAACCATTCTCCGTGAACGGTAATCTCTTCTGTTCTCCTAGTGACCATCTCAGGAGTAATCTGAACCGATGAGCCATCTGACAGATGCAAATCAAATGGTAAATCATCAGGCAAATCAGTTAATTCTGATAAAGCCTCAACAACTTCCCCAGCTTGTCCTTTGAATGCCGGACCGATTACTGCTGAGACAGGGATAAGAACATCCCTGACCTCATTTCGAGGTTCAGTGTATTGCCTCCAAGCACGCAACAGTTTGGATCCACTAGCTTGTGCATGTGAATCCAAATCATGACAGGTACGATTGGCAATACCTACGCACTCCACCCAACCATGTTCTCCGTGCAACTCACAATCCCAGCAGTCCTCTGCGTAGTGGGCCATTTCTGTGCTCGAATGTTGGCGAAAACGAATCTTTGACTGGTCCACACCTACATTCACTAGGAAATCCATCGTCCTAGCCAGGAACCAAGCTACAGTAGGGTGCCGAATAATGCCCTTAGAAAGTGCCTCTGAGTAAGTCATTTCACATTCCCCGGCTTGCTTGCCTTCTGGGTCCGGAACCATCATCACAGGGTATGTCCATCGAGATAAGTCAGGACATGGTGGATATTCAGGGTCGATGAAGTACTCAAGCTCGGCCATATCGAACTCACGCAATCTAATCATTCCCTGACGTGGACTAATCTCGTTTCGATATCCCTTACCAGNCTGTACAGCCCCAAAAGGCAGCCTTTGCTTGAAGTGACGGAATAAGGCAGGATACAGCATGAACATACCCTGAGCAGTTTCAGGCCTCATGTAGGCAGCTCTACCTCTGCTCATGGCTCCAATCCTAGTCGAGAACATCAGATTCATGGGCCGGACATCTGACCATCNGGATTCTGAGCAGGCAGGACAGGAAATTCCCTGTGAGAGTAATGCAGATNCCTCATCAGCNGTCAAGGANTCAGGATTCTCATGAATACCTTCGAGTAAGTGATCAGCCCTGAAAGCAGACTCGCAACCATCGCAAGAAACCATCAAATCATTGAATTCACCGACGTGACCACTCGCTACCAGAACAGACTCAGGAGTCAACGTGGGAGAGTCCACTTCGACAATGTCACCTTGACTAGTCCAATGGTCAATCCATGAATCAACTAACTTTCTCTTGATTCTAGCACCAACGGGCCCGTAGTCCACCAGTCCAGACACGCCCCCATAAATCTCGAATGAAGGCAGCACTACGCCTCTCCTTCTGAGCAGAGAGGTCAGCCTGTCTATTCTCCTCTCGCTCATGGTCTTCGAGTCCGACTGGAGACTTTCAAGCCATCCTAAGTGAGTAGTCCGTAGGGATGATTGTACAATAATACCCTAATTGCGACAATAGTATCAATCGACACGGTTCTGGCTCAGTCAGTGTATGTTATTCAGAAGCATTCATTTATCCAATCGAAGCCCTGACGGCCGTAGGTGAGTGAAATGCCAGAAATTCAGTACATACAGGATAGTATGGACACCGAGGAAATCCTCGAAAGCCTATCTCCTCCTGTTAGGAACTGGTTCAAAGAGAAATTTCCTGATTTCACTGATCCACAGAAGATAGCTATCCCTCGAATAATGAATGGAGAGCACCTTCTACTCTGTTCACCCACAGGTTCCGGAAAGACTCTGACCGCTTTCTTATCGATTATAGATGACCTAGTGAGAAAATCATTGGACGGAACACTAAGTGACTCAGTCCAATGCATCTATATCTCTCCAATCAAAGCACTTGCAAACGACATCCAGAAGAACCTCATCGGCCCTCTGACAGAGATCAAGGAGAGATTTCTCCCTAGTAGGGCCAAGGACATAAAGGTCGGATTGCGGACTGGAGATACTCCGCAGAAAGAAAGAGAGAGGATGCTNAGGAAACCCCCTCACATCCTAATTACNACNCCTGAGTCANTGGGTCTTGCANTAGCCTCCAAGCGATTTAGACCGCTGCTGCAGGAGTTGCGATGGATAATTATCGATGAGATGCATTCTCTGGTACCAACCAAGAGAGGNACACATCTTTCATTATCGATGGCTNTGATGGACACAGTAGTAGAAACAGATGTCCAGAGAATAGGNATTAGCGCCACAATGGAACCNCTTGAGTCTGTAGCAGAATACCTNGTNGCTAGNGATTCNCGAGAAAGCGANTTAGAACCTCANAGCGTNTCTATTGCGAAGATTTCAGGCTCACGCGAACTTGATATGGATATCATTCTACCAAATGCTAGATTCTCATCAACCCCAGTAAAGGAAATTCTCGATCACAATATTGATCGCATCAAAGAGTTAGTTGAGGCGCATACGACCACACTCGTCTTCGTNAATACNAGAAACATGACCGAGACNGTAGTCCAGAGGCTNAAGATTGCCGGTCTNGAAGGTGTCGANGGCCATCANGGNTCNATGGACAAGGNGATTAGACTCGATGTAGANAATCGCCTCAAGAACGGNCTTCTGAGGGCTGTTGTTTCCTCATCNAGNCTCGAGATGGGNATAGACATAGGTTCAGTAGACNTNGTAATACAAGTNGGGTCTCCNGGCTCAATNTCNACAGCAGTGCAGAGGNTAGGAAGAGCCGGNCACCANGTAGGANGNGTTCCTCGGGCTCGTTTNCTCCCCACATCTCCTCATGATCTGCTGGAACTCGTTTCTCTGCAGAATGCTATTTTGCAAGGCTCGATGGACATGTTGAAGTTCCCTGAGAACTGTCTTGATGTCCTAGCCCAGTTCACTATTGGCCTGTCAATTATCCGTGAGTGGGATATCGATGATGGATACGAATTAGTAACATCATCGTGGCCTTACAGATCACTTCCCTACGACGATTACATCGAAGTTCTCGACTTACTCGATGAAGAGCGTAGAATATGGGTCGACTGGGAAGAGAATCGGTTCGGTAAGCGTGGTTTCGCTCAGATGATCTACTACACCAACATCGGTACTATCGCACCCGACAACAACTACCTTGTTTTCACTTCAGACGGAACCCTAGTCGGACAACTATCATCATCATTCGTTTCTAGTCTTAGGAACGGAGACGTGTTTCTGCTTGGTGGGTCCACATACAGGGTCTCCAGCGTAATTGGTACTAGAGTAAATGTCTCATCAGCGACAGGATATAGGCCAACAATTCCTTCTTGGACTGGTGAGGCTAATAGTAGAACCTTCGAACTCAGCCAAGACGTCTTATCGCTTCTAGGGCATGTATCTGTTAGACAGCGCCTGGAGGACGACTCAAGAAAACTACTCACTGATGCCATTGGTCTCAGTAAACCCGTTGCAAGTGCCCTCTCCGATTTCTTCGAAGAACAGACTGCTATGACATTTCAAGTACCTTCTCTCGACAGAATAATGGTCGAGCAAATCGAAGGCCCCCTTCCCACATACATAGTCACAACATGCAGAGGCCGCGCCTTCAATATGGCCTTAGGATACCTGTTCGCAGGTATCGCAGCAGAAGACAATGTACTAGTACACGAAATTTCATTCGATGAGAATGGATTCATGATCAAACTTAGCCATGAGGTAGAGATTTCACGAATTCCTCAGGTTTTCAGAGCAGGAGACAGCATTGAGACACTGAAAAGATATTTGCTTGACTCTCAGTTGTTTGCTAAGAGATTCAGAGAGGTCTCGTCAAGAAGCATGCTGAACCCTCGTCGTGTGGGCGGCGATGAGGTCAGTCCCAAGCAATTTCAGCAGAAGGCAGAACGAATCATGCAGAAGCATCGCAAGATGGAGGACTCTGTGATAGTTCGAGAAGTCGTAAATGAGATTCTCCACAACGACTTGGACATGAGGCAATTAGACGATTTCATCTCCAGAATGGACTCCGAGGATGTCCGCATCGTACATCGCAGGGTAAAGATGCCTTCTCCACTAGGAATGACTCTGTTCATGTCCTCCTTCGAGGACTTACTCTCACTGAGGACACGAGCCTATCTCATCAAGGACGTCGACCCTGAGATCCTCCGTCGCTTACTCGGCGCTAGATCACTTGCTACAGAATTGGATGAGGAGAAGCTTGCCGAGTATTACCAGTCGAAGGTCTCAGTTCCCACGAATGCTAATGGCTTGCTAAGGCTGGTGGACATGGGCGGAGGCCTCGAGCCGGGCCTGACTAACCCCTTATACAACGAGAAACTAAGTGGGATAGGAGTAGAGGATATCCGCTCTTGGGTATATGAGCTGGCTGAACGAGGATTAATCACCAAGATTCGTAACACTGGCCACGAACAGATTGATGGAAAGTGGTTCTCAAGTCGTATGGCGGATGTTCACGGGACTCTGGGCTGCCTTGCCGTCGCGGGCGCCGCTGATATGGATGACCTCAAAGATCTGTATACAGGAGGGCTAAATTTTGAGAAAGGAGTTGATTTCACTGGAGGTAAGCCGTCTAAGTGGAAGCAAACCAGCCTTTCAGACCCTCTCGATTGCCTACGATTGAAATTACTTGACATGCTAGGCTCAGAGGGCCCTCAGACATCAGATACAATTTGTGCACGCTTACCATTCCCGCAATCACAAGTAGAATCGGTCCTTCAGGAATTAGAGATGCGAAATCTTGTCTCTATCGGCTTCTTCAAACAGACCGATGAGGGCGAGTACATCCTGAGGATGGACGAGTACAGAATCACTGGTGGAAGCATTGACGTAGTCGACTATAGGACCCTACAGACACTTCTGCTCAACAAGTCGTTCACGACGCACGATGAGCCGGCCGATGCCATACGCTCATCTATCCTTATTCAGAGAAGGGATGAGTTGTTCCATAGAGTCAGAAACTACAGATTCAGAGACTGGAAAGATATCAAACATGATTCTGATGTGGTCAATGGAAGACTATTGCACAATAGGGTCGGATATACTCTAAAGAGCATGATTCCAATACTCACTGGACTCCGCAGCGAGCCATGGCTAGGCGACCTAGAGCAGGAGCTCCTGGAAAAGATTCCAGAGGGAGGGATGACTAGGGCAGAACTTCTAGCAGATTACCCTAAGGGCAAGGAACATGCCCACCTACAACGTAGTCTTAAGGGAGCAATTAGCAATCTCGAGAGGCAGTTAATTGTGTACAAGCAGTATCACGAGGTTCCAAACAGAAAACGCTCCCTAGCTACCTTCCACAAGGTCCATGGAATCATCGATCCACTATCATTCGAAGATGCATTAGTTGAATTGATTAACAGAATTGGTCCAATCAGACTGCATACTCTGAGATTCTTTGTCAGCCGTCCAGTAGAAGAATTAGCAGACACATTGAGATTCCTAGAGGACTCAGACAGGATTCAACGAGTCGTCGCCCTACAGCCAGATCCAACAGACTACTATTCTTCTAAGGAGGACTCTGAGGCGCTGATTTCACCCCTCCCGGAAGATAGGAAGATGAGAATCCTATCTCAGTCCGATCCCTTCTGCAGTCGATTCATCAATGAGATTCGATTGATCCTCAAACAGGGTTGGTACCATCCTGTCTTCAAAGGAGTCGATCCGATTGGCAGAATCCTGATGTTCGTAGTCAATGACTATCTTGAGATTAAAGACGTCAACATACCACATTCATACTTAGACGAGTTCAAGGATGCATTTTCCGAGTTGCTTGATAACTATAGAGACCGGTTGGTAGACGTATCTGTCCTTCACGCATTCAACGGCGTTCCAGTGCATGATTGCGATGAGAACATACAGGGCATACTCGCCGAACTTGGATTCTCTTCGATGGGCGACGGAGAGCGTTACATCAGAGGAGGAGTGGTCGAACCACGCTCCAGAAGGGAAGTCTACAGAATGCTCTTCAATCAGCATAGAATACATCAGGATAGCAGATTTGAGAATGAGACCATGGCCCTTGAGCACATGAGTGAAGTCAGAGACGACTTCGCTCTACGAGGTCGCTGCGAGATGTTCCGTGTTGATCTACATTCCATGGCAGCAGCCCATCAATTGCATCAGGGAACCAGCCTCAGAGGACATCAAGTCTGGGCCAAGTTAGCACACTTCCAGCGTCTTCTGACTATCCGCAATGTAGTAGCATCCGAGGAAGATGATGATATTCTGCAGTTTTTCAGTGAGCACAATGACCCTACAGTATACATGGATAGGCATGCAATGAAGAGATCGGAGTTCAGAAAACTGATTTCACCCCTAGTTCGAAGCGGTCATCTAGTTCAGGATTACAGAGGCGGATTCAAGACCGTCACACCTCTTCCTAAATCCGACTTGTGGGAGGTTAAACGGGATTATCTCAGAGAATTAGTCAGCCAGTATCCTGTAGTCTCACTGAAACAGGTCGAGAGGCTTGCAGGTTCTCCTTTCTCTGCTGAGGAGATTAGCGATGTGTTGCACGAGTTTGAAGAGGATGGGACCTTAATCAAAGGATTCCTAGTGGATGACCTACAAGACATTTGCTGGGGCAGACAGGAGATGCTCGAAGACTCCACTTCTCTTCGTAAGACTCGCGACTTGGTTGTACCTCCATCAGACAATCTGATTCACTACTTTGGAGGCATTCTGAGGGAGAGATTCGCTTTCGGCTCAGCATACATGGTATTCCATAACGAAGAACCTATTGCGGCCTTCAAGGCTAACACTAGGGATGGCACAATTGAGATTACTGACTTCGTAGGCGATTCAGACCTTGAAAAGGAAGCTCTCAGAGTGATGAAAGAGTTCGCCTGGGAGCATGATACTAGATTGACGGGTAAACTGTACGAGAAACTGCGTACCCGTTAGTTAACCAGTAGATTTGCTAGGGACTAACCTCTTTGGAATCAATCGCATAATATGTCGGTGTAACTCAGGCAGCAAATCAAACAGAGCCAGAGCCATCAGGAACATAGCGAACAGGCTGGCTGCTTTGGCAGCATAACTGTGAGAAAAATCGAACATCTCGACTCCCATGAATCTCCAATCAGGNTAGGTGTCTGTGAGCCAGACTATCCCTGCGTTTCGGAATGTNTTCAGNACNTGTATTGTTGGTACAGCAATNAGAAGGGCNCGAANCCTNCGATTCCAATCTACNGTACGAAGNGCAACAATNGCTCCCACGAAGACAATCATCGATTGNAANCCGGAGCAAGCTAGAATGAAACTCACACTGACTAAAGTCCCATCGGAGTGCTCCAGCGGGACGAAAAATCCATTTTCCCCTAGAGGCTCCGTTAGAATCCATCGATTACCATTCCATTCAGAGAGCGGAATTTCACCTCCACTATGCAGGTCCACCATCATCGGACCCATCTGGTAACTCCCAAGACCAGCGAACTCCAACATTACTTCTGTGTTCCAAGCAGTGGCGTATACTATTGCCATGTTCAAATTAGGGACGCTGTAAGCTACGAAGTAGGGTATAACTGCCCAAACCACGCAACCCCTGAACCAAATCAAAGCCTCGGGCGCATCATTCCAATTCCTAATCTCCCAGATTCCCAGTGCTATTCCTAAAGGCAGGGCAGCAGCAGTCATAATGACCAATACAGGATCTTGAATTTCCACGTAGTGTGATGAATGTAAGTACAGAAACAAGCCTATTGAGAACNACCCCACTGCCGAGAAGTAGGGGGCTTGGCGAAATTCCTGGCGATGAAATCCCACTGCCAGAGAGATTGCACCTAAACCGCAAATCAACAGTTTTAGNGCNGAATCAGTAATNCCTAGAATCCCTGCTAGATATCTGATTAACAGNCCTANTGGCTCCTCCATGANCTNTTTCGNGTCATTAACCCGTAAATATGATGCCCTCCCCGGGGCATCTGTGAGTGATATGGGATTCAACTTCAANGAGTTCGCAGATTCCTACATTTCGGATCTTAAGGGAGCGCTCGATTCATTGCCTCGAGACCCTCTAGAGAAATTCTGGAAAATGGTAGAACATGCGTATGAATCAGGCGCATGCATCCACTTCATCGGCAACGGCGGTAGTGCAGCTACACCTTCCCACAGTGCAGGTGATTGGTCTAAGGAACTCTCAATCAGGACCATCTCGCATACAGACAATGTTGCTTCGATGACTGCATGGGCTAACGATACGGATTACAGCAACGTATTCGTTGGCCAACTCTCAACTTTCATTTCCAAAGGTGACCTAGTGGTTGCATACAGTGGCTCAGGCACATCACCCAACGTCATCAACGGTTTAGAATTCGCTAGCCAGAACGGTTGCTCAACCGTTGCTGTTACTGGTAACATCGATGACTCGGAAGGTGGTAAAATCACAGAAATNGCCGATGTGTCAATCGTCGCCCCCACNGGNTCGATGGAGAGAATAGAAGATATNCAATTANTCATCAACCACATCGTNAAGGAGGCCATNAAGGCTCACAAAGGGTTGTGATAGCCTGCTTGCCCCCTGTAGAGACGAGGTCGATCTCGAAGCCCCACTTTCACTACCGCACATGCCTGAGGGCGTGTCGTGGAACGGAAGCATTGCTTTTCTAGACCGAGATGGAGTAATCAATATTGGTTCAGAGAATTACATCAACAACCCCGACGAAGTCGTACTATTGCCAGACTCGCCGAAATCAATCGGAACCCTTCGCAGACTAGGTTACCGTGTTTGCGTTGTGACCAACCAATCACCTATTGGGAGAGGGCTTTGGACCAGTCAGAACCTAGCAAATATCCACAAGCGTATGCAGGAGATGATATTGGAAGAGGACCCAGACGCTCACTTCGATCTCATTCTACATAGCCCCTATGCCCCNTGGGAAGGAGCTTGGGCACGCAAACCATTCCCAGGAATGCTCGAGGCCGGTAGACAATTGATTGACAAGGCCTCAGTCGACCCCAACCTTTCTGATTTGGAATTGTTNTATGGCGACGATTGGACNGATAGGCCATTAGACCCATCNTCNTTCATGGTCGGTGACAGGCAGGTGGACATTATGGCAGCAAACAGNTACGGAATCAAGAGCTATCTTTGTAATCCCGAGGTNGGACTTAGCGGAGTAATGGAGGAGATAATCTGATGTCCCGAAACACGGTGATAATCGGCTTAGACGACACCGATCACCCTACTGCCGGATGCACTACAGATTGCTTCGACGACCTGTTGAATCGACTGTCAAATAGTAGGCACGGATTCACAGTTGTAAGCAGACGATTGGTTCGATTGTGGCCCTTCGCCCCTAGGAGGACCAGAGGTAACGGTGCCCTATCTGCTGTTATTGAATTAGATTCAGACTCTCATCGAGTACTACTAGAGGAATGCGAAAGTTGGTTCGGAGAACTACTGGATAGATCAGCTCCTTTAGATCTTGAATCAACTCAGTCTTCGCCAGTTCTGATTATCACTGACTCAGACCCCCCTCTCAATTGGTACAGGGACGCAGTAATGGGATTTGTAGAATTAGATTCTCGGCTTGATGAGATTGAGAAACAGAATTTGACTATGTTTAGCGGAGATAGGAAGTGGGGTGCTGTTGGAGCCAGTGCAGCAGTAGCATGGCCTCCTGATAACAATTCAACGTGGGAGTTGATTGCTTGGAGGGAGGACGAGAATATTGGTAGTGAGCGTGCAATCACATCGAAAGCAGTACGTGAGATGGAAAGCTACCATCCACGTACTTTCGTAAATCGGGATCCTACTAAGGGTAAAGGGTTGATTGCACCTAGAACTCCTTGCCCTGTACTGTATGGGATTCGTGGCGACTCTTCCGAGTCAGTCGAGCGGGCACATCACTGGTTACAGTCTAGAAGTGATGTAGAGAAATCAAACAGATATGCGGTCCACGTAACGAACCAACTTTCAGATGATCACGTGCTTGGCTCTTGTTCGGGTACTGTGATATCTCATCCCGAACATACCAAGGGTGCGCACTCTAATGTCATGGTATCAGTCGGCGGTAATGCAGCTAAGCTGGTTGCTTTCAGCGAAGGTGGCCCAGTCAACAGATTGTTGAGAACCCTGCATCCAGGTGATATGATTTCATGGGTCGGTCTAACAGCACCAGACAACTCAATCCATTTGGAGAGACTATCTATCCTAGATTCAGTGCCCAGAATTACATCCCGACCAGTCTGCTGCGGCAAAACAATGCGCAGTTCTGGTTCAGGTTTGCCCATTAGATGTTCAGAATGCGGCAACACTTCGGATAGAATCTGGCTCAGCCAGTCACATGATGGAGAGTCTTTCGATACTATCGAAGATTGGGTCGAACCCACTCCATCAAACAGAAGACACCTTGCTAAACCTCTCAAGATGGGTATTCCGTGAGGATGATTCAATGGATTTCTCTGACATAGTCACAATAGTACTTTCCATCACTGCATTGATTCTTATTAGGCAGTTATTGTTAATGTCAAGGCGTAAATCGGAAAAATCGCTCGAGGCAGACTACACAGGTGAAGCTCTGGACCCTCATGCCTTGGCAAGAGTAGATGAGGAATCGATGCGCGAATTCGACATATTGCTAGACAACACCTTCATTGAAGAAGAATAGATTGATGGCGATATGACGGAGAATGCTATACAATTAGCCCACCTCGCAGCACCGTGACCTCTACAGAGAGAATACCGAGGAGGGATGCCCCTGACTTCGAAGAATCAGAGTCCGGAATGATGGGTGCTATATCCGAAGACGGGTTCCTAAATGTCGCATTGAATGACTCAAATCAGTACGGGCCACATGCGATGATTATGCTGCTAGGAATCTTCGCATCTGTTACAGGTTTTGTTCTGCTTTTGTTGATGGCACTGACTAGCTGATTACTGATTTTGCTCTGGCAACGGCTTCATCAACGATTCTACCACTGTGTCCTATATGTCCATCAGGAACGAATAAATTTGCCAATTCATCCTCGCCAAATAGCGAAGAGATGACTTCGTCATTGGAGCATGCTGCATGCAAACCTTGTCCATCCGATATCGCTTGCATTGATGCTGCACGAAGTATCTCATGGGCATTATCTCTAGTAACCCCTCTGTCTACTAGTGCTAGCATTACCTTCTCTGCCATAACCATCCCATTCTGGGATTCGATGTTCTCACGCATTCTTTTGGCATCCACTGAAAGATTTCGCATCACTCGATCTGTCTTCATCAGGATATCATCGAGTAGAATCATAGAATGCGATAGTGTGAATCGCTCTGCAGATGAGTTTGCCAAATCTCTCTCGTGCCACAGTAGTGCGTTCTCATATGAGGGTACAATCATAGAGCGTACGATTCTTGCCAACCCGCATGCATTTTCCGCAGTAATCGGATTGCGTTTGTGGGCCATAGTCGATGATCCGACCTGCTTCTTGGTGTCGAAGGCCTCTGCCACTTCGGCAATCTCGCTTCTCTGTAGGTTTCGAACCTCCTGTAGAACCTTCTCAACAGTAGTAGCCACGTTAGCCATCCAACCGACCCATTCGATGTATCGATCGCGCCCGACAACCTGAGTAGTGGCCACAGGGACTCCTAGGCCCAGTTCTTTCATGATTAGATTTTGTAACTCGAATGCATCCTTTCCCTGAGCAGCCCCTGTCCCGACAGCCCCCATGAACTTGCCAGTAATAGCACGATTCTTGAGTTCTGACAACCTCTCATAGTGTCGGACGAACTCATCCACCCAAACAGCTACCTTCAAGCCGAAAGTGATTGGTACGGCTGCCTGGCCGTGTGTTCGTCCTAGCATTACGGTATCGCGTTCTCTGCTTGCGATATCACAAAGAGTGGATATTAGCTGTGTCAAAACTTCTGTCTGCAATTTGATACTATCCTTAATTTGTAGCGCTACAGCAGAATCCACTATGTCATTGCTGGTTGCTCCTAAATGGACACACCATCCAGCTTCTCCGGCAGCCTCAGCCATCGCTTTCGTGAGGGCCATGATATCGTGCTTAGTCTCAGCTTCAATCTCGTCGACCCTATCGGCAGTGACTATTCCTGGGTCTGCGATATCGGCAATGACATCGTAATCCTCAGCGCTAACTCTACCGAGTTGGCAATGGGCCCATACAAGAGCTCTTTCTACTTCCAACTGACGGCTATGTCGGCCCTCTCTGGACCAGATGAACTTAGCCTCATTACGCCCGTATCTGTAATCCAGAGGCGATATCGTCACGGCCTTCCCCGTGGTCTGCGGACCCTAGACTCCTGTTTGAGTCTAGCGCATGTTCGCTAGTCTAGCATCTCGTATAGCCAGCGTACCCCTAATGCCTTCCCATAGGCTCTCAGTATTACATTCTATACGCCCGTTCATGCATGGTGAAGATAGTACCACGGTCTCAAACTCCCCACCTTCTCCGTCGATATTGAATCTGTACTGTCGCGAAAGCGATTCCAGTTTCTCCAAAGACTCCTCGCCCAGCATTCTACCTAACCACTCTTCTCCCAGCCCATCAGCCGATACTGAGACAAACATCACTTCGAAACCATGTTCCAAGAGTGAATGCATATGTGAAACAGAGTCATGATGCCAGAGAGGGCTGTATGAGATAATACCAAGTCTTTCACACATCATATCTATCCTCGTCTTTTGGTAGTCAGAGCGCAAGGCTCCAACCACGAGTGCATCGACATCCAAATTTCCCTCATGTAGAACCAATTCATCAGGACGCACCCAACCTTCAGGCCACATTTCTAAGAAGTTGGACGACGGGTGAGAATTGCCTGACAGAGCATCTTCTAGATCATTAATTTCTGATTCCTCTTCACCTTCACTCAAAACTGGTAACCATGGAACTCCCATCGCAGCACTCTGCAGTCCCGCTATGGCCACGCCATTAGTCTGAAACATCATCGAGTCATCAGACTTGATACCAACCGATACTATGCATCGAACATCCCAACCCCGCATAGTAGCCCACCAAGAACAGTAGGAGGAATCCTTGCCTGAAGATACCAGCACGGCTACTTTCATGCATCTGCGAGTAGGGACACATCAATGAATGACGCGATTCACTAGACTAGTTTCGACCAAGATTGATAAGAGTCCGTATAGGCAACGACATGATATCATGCAGCCAAGCGGACGAGGATATGACCATGGAGTATCGACCTTTTCACCTGATGGCAGACTGTATCAGGTGGAGTATGCACGTGAATCTGTAAAGCGTGGAACGACTACTGTCGGTCTGAAGTACAAGGACGGGGTGGTTCTGATAGTTGACAAAAGAATCTCCAGCAAACTAGTGATTGCTGACTCTATAGAGAAGATGTATCAGATAGATGACCACATCGGAATTACGACTTCTGGGCTTGTTGCTGATGCAAGACAATTGGTTGATAGGGCCAGAGTTCAGTGTCAGATTAACAAGATGACCTACGGTGACCCGATTGGAGTCACTTCACTCGTCAAGAAGATGTGCGATCATCTCCAGTCATTCACACAGTATGGGGGCGCTAGACCGTTCGGTACTGCGTTGCTTATTGCTGGCCTCGATAATGATGGGATTCATCTGTTCGAGACTGATCCATCTGGTGCCTATCAATCGTACCAAGCTGGAGCAATAGGTAGGGGAAAGTCAACTGTGATGGATTACTTTGAGGCCAAGTGGAAGAACAACATGACCCAAAACGCAGCTATCAAGTTGGGTCTAGAGGCCCTCAGGGAGTCGATGGACGATGATTTGAATTCGGATACAGTCGAAATTGCCATTGTAGACTCGAATGGCTATCATAAGATGGCCCATGGGGATGCTCTCAAGCACCTAGAGAAGATTTCCTGAGCATCCATGCCTCTAAGTCGGACTCTCGCTCTGGCGATGCTATGGTGAGCCTAGACGATGCGGTTACGGCCCGACTCGAGAGAGGCGGCTCCAGATATGAGATTCTAGTCGACCCCGAACTCGTTCAGGCTTGGAAGGATGACTCGGAATCAGTCGATTTGAGCGATCTTCTTGCGACCGAAGAGATTTGGTCCGACGCCAAGGCCGGCGACAGGCCCACTACCGAGGCTCTTGAGGGAGCCTTCGGTACTACAGATCTAGCAGCATGTGTCGAGCGAATCCTGAATCAAGGCTCGATTCAGCTTACTACAGCGCAGAGAAAACAGATGGTCGAGGACAAGATGAAACAAATCGTGAATGAGATTTCACTGACGGCTACGGATCCGAAGACTCGCCTTCCTCACCCACAGACAAGAATAGAGAACGCACTAGCAGAGGCTAGGTTCAAACCCGATCCTTTCCTTTCGATTGAGCGACAAGTTCAGGATGCTGTGGACATACTGAAGCCTGTTATCCCACTCCAGTTTATCACTGTCAAACTCGCATTCAAGATTCCCGGCAAGGACTACGGAGGGGTATTGCAATTACTCAGAGACTCTGTGCAAAGAGAGCAATGGCTAGAGGACGGCTCCTGGGCTTGTGTGATTGAAGTCCCTGGAGGCATGAGAAACGAGATAATCAGCAGGGTTGCGAACCGCTCTTCGGGTCTTGAGGTAAAGGAACTCGACTGAATTGCACCGTAGGTGCATACATCAACGGTTATGAAGGGAGGGCGGGTCGCGCGGCCCGATAACATGAGTGTTAGCGATAAAGCGGACGGTCCGCGTAATGGTGGACGAGCACCCTCTCTCGTCACCCCCGGGGAGGATCTCGGGAAATCTGAGGGAATAGAAGCCGGCCATGGCGTGTTAGTTATGGACGGCCGAATAAGAGCGACCAAGCACGGTAAAATGAACGTTAAAGGCAACGAGATATCCATACAGCCTTTGAGGACAGGATATATCCCGAGACCAGGAGATCTTGTGATAGGTTATGTCGAAGGATGCACAAACAACATCTGGTTCATCGACATCGGAGCCCCATTCAATGCCATACTGCCGATGAGCCTTGGTCCAGGAAACGCCTCTTTCGGTGGTACCAGACAAGTCATGGACATCGGCGAGGCTGTACTTTGTAGGGTTCAAGAGGTCGAAGAGACCCATTCAAGCGTAGTCACGATGAAGGGACTAGGTCTGAGAAAGATTAGATCAGGTACCATCGAGGACGTAGAACCCCATTTGTTAGGCCAACTAATCGGCAAGAAGGGTAATTCACTGAGAAATCTGAAGGATGAGTCTGACTGTAGAATAGTAGTTTGCGACAATGGTCGCATTTGGGTCGACGGAGAATTTGACGGAGTAGTCTCCGTTCGTAATAGACTCAGAGAGATGACTATTGAATCCAAAGCGGTTGGAGGTGTTGCTTGATGGGAGGATACGGAGATGTTCAGATGATTGACGAGAACGGAATCAGGNTGGACGGCCGCAAGGCCGGCGACCTCAGACCCATAGAGATTGAGACCGGAGTAATTCCAGTAGCAGATGGCTCAGCTAGAGTCATCTGGGGTAATAATCACGCAGTCGCAGCAATTTATGGCCCAATGGAGGCCCACCCAAGAAAGATTCAGCGCCAAGATCGAGCTGTTCTAGATGTTCGTTACAACATGGCTCCATTTTCAACCAGTGACAGGATTCGTCCCGGATTCAACAGACGCAGCCGNGAGATTAGCAAGGTAACTGCTGAAGCCCTAGAGAGTGTCGTACTCGTTGAGATGTACCCCCGCTCGAAGATTCGCGTAGAAATCGAAATCCTAGCAGCCGAGGCCGGAACTCGATGCGTCGGTATCACAGCAGCATCCGTTGCTCTGGCCCATGCAGGCATCCCGATGACTGACATGGTTGTCTCCGTAGCATCTGGAAAGATCAATGATGTAGTCGTTTGCGACCTCAACAAAGAGGAGGATAANTATGGGGAAGCGGACTTGCCGATGGGAATACTNCCCAATTCAGGAGAATTGGTTTTCCTACAGATGGATGGGGACCTGTCTCAAGATGAGTTCCAGGAGGCCTGGGACTACAACATGGATGCTGCTCAGGACATTCACAAGATAATGGTCGATGCTCTCAAGGGAGGTGAGTCCTAATGGCAATTCCATTGGTACCACAATTACTTCGAAATCACCTAGCAGAACTGGCCCAGCAAAACCAGAGGATGGATAGCCGAGGCCAATGGGAATCTCGTGATATTGATCTCCAGACTAATGTCTTGCCCAATGCAGAAGGATCAGCAATAGTCACAATGGGAGATACCATCGTATACGCAGGTGTCAAGTTCCAGATTATGACACCCTATCCCGATCGACCCAACCAAGGTGGCTTGATGTGCAGCGCCGAAGTAAGNCCGGTCGCAGGGCGCAATTGGGAGGCAGGACCTCCAAGCCCTGAATCAATTGAGCTCAGTAGAGTCGTAGACAGAGGAATCAGAGAGTCCGGATGCATCGATGTGGATGGTCTTTGTATCATCCCAGGTGAAAAGGCNTGGCAGGTCATTCTCGATTTGTTTGCCGTTTCTGATGATGGCAATCTCTTCGATGCTTTCGCTTTGGCAGGCATTGCAGCCCTGAGGACCGCAGTAATTCCTGAAGCTAAGTTCGAAGTCAGCGACACAGACCGACCTCTACCTATATCGAAAACCCCNATCATGTGCTCCTATCATAAGGTTGGAGGCAGGTTCGTCTACGATGCTGACGGTAAGGAGGAACTCGGAGGTGATGAGAGAATTCACATCACCTTGGGNGATGATGACAATGTCCATTCACTTCAGAAGGGTCTAAAGGGAATCTTTACGGAGAGCGAATTCGCTGAAATCATGGAGCATGCTAAGTCAAGGTGCAGTGAACTCAGAGATATGGTGCATGGAGGAGAGTAGATGGCAAAGAGAACCCAGAAGTCCGGCACCACTGCTCGTTTNGGCTCGCGNTACGGTGTGAGCGTAAGACGCAGGGCTGGCGCAGCACTGAAGAAGAAGTCCCGACACTATACCTGTCCTTCATGCAATTACCAGAAGGTTCGCAGGAAGGCTGCAGGAATTTGGGAGTGTCGTAAGTGCAGTCACACATTCACCGGAGGGGTCTGGGAGCCATTTACAAGAGCCACAGATTCCAACAACAGGATAATCCGCAGATCTATGGAAGGAGCAACTGCTACCGATATGACAGTAATAGCCCAGCAGGCTGCATTGGACTATGAGAGAAACCTGTCCGAGAGTGAGGCCGATGACTCAGAGGAAGAGTGAGCTAACTCAACTCAATTTACGCGTGTCTCACAGACAAGCGCCAGCGCTAGCCGCTTCTCTGACAACCGAGGCNAGTTTTAGTCTGACAGACGAGTCAACATTGCTAATCGATGAGGTAGCTGATTCTATCGTTGATCTTAGAGCGCGCTGGAATACGCTAATGCGTGGGTTAATTGCTTCAGAGCATGTCCTAGACTTTAGAGGGGAAGCCGATGAGTGATTCTGAANCCACTGCCCAGGAACTTCAAGCCGTAGCCCAAGAACTTCAGATGGTACGCTCTCAACTTCAAGCACTTTCTTCTCAGATTTCTGAAATCTCAGTCACCCTAGAATCTCTAGAATCGCAAGACTCTGACAGACCTGTTTACAGAGCAGTCGGNAATCTCCTGCTGGAGGTCTCCGACAGAGAAGCCCTGAGGTCCGAGTTGGATGAGTCTAGAATCGCCTTCATAGATCACTCCTCCATGTTAGAAGAGAGGGAATCCAGCCTCGTTTCTCAATATGAAGAACTGGTGAAGTCTTTCGAGACCCGGTGAGGACATGAGTGAACCAAAAANCTCGCCTCTNATGACNGANTNTCAAAANCTGATGATGCAAGTNAGGNAAGGAGAAACAGCAGCATTTGCTGTGAAATCCAATGATATTCTGCTTCGTTCTAGATCCGGCCAAGAGAAAAATCCCGAGATTGAGGCATTGACTAGAATGGAGAGGGCTCTATTCGGTATTGGTGACGATGAGAGAATCGGGACTGAATTGAAGTGGTGCATGGATCGATTAAACGCAATTAGTCCGGGTTCTGCGAATCACGGTATTTCAATCCTCAACATGGCCGCATGGCATCGAAACAAGGGTGAAACAATGATGTCTCTGGCGACGCATTCCAATATCTCACCTATGAGCGGACATCCCACTCAGGTGCTCGGNCTCTCTCGCCTTGAGGTAGGCAGGATGCTTGCATCTTTGGATGACCTGTCCACAGCAATGAGACACCTATGGGCTGCAAGGGGTTATCTGAGTGATTCAGGGATGATTCCCGAAGCCCTAGCTGCATCACTCGAATGGCTAGATATAGCTCTCGACGAGGTGAACCACGTCGCACCTAGGATGGAATATAGAGTTGAGAATGCGAAGCCTAGAGATGAGCCCGGCACGACTTGGATACCTGCTAATTCGAAAGATGTCAGGGAGGTCGTAGAGATGCTTCTACCAGTTCTCCTAGCTGATGTCAGCGGTACCGATAGGGCCGATCTCGGTCTTGTAATCGATGCTTCTGAGATGTTAGAAGAAGAAGGGTGGTTTGCAAGCATAGAGGAGAAGATTGGTGATATTCAGGACCCCAGACTTCTAGAATTGCTCCAATCATGAGTTATGATGGACTCAATCTCTTTTGCACCCCATCCAAGATTTTCTGGAACATCAATACACCATCCGACTTCTTCGATATTAGCATCAATAGATTTCCAAGGTAAAGGTCCGGGTTCCTCCTCCACATGAATCCATACAACATGACCACTTTCCAGTAATGTTGAATCAATAGCTACAGCAGTTCCTAACAGACCGGTCTCTTCGAATAATTCCCTTAATGCGGCCTGTTCAATCTCTTCTTCATCGCCGATTTTTCCTCCTGGCAACTCCCATCCTCTCTCTGAATGTAAAACCATCACCCAGCACCTTTCAGGTGAATTCTTGGATGTGGTCCAAGCCAATACGAACTGCTCAGTCATAGCATNCCTCTGATTTCTTCGACCTTATCGATTGCATCTTCAACACCTTCAGCAGCCATCCTCCTTGCTAGGAAGAATGCTTCTGTGAGCCTATTTTCTTTCAATAGCGCATCTACTTCATCAAGTGGGATGACTTCTTCAACACCTTTCTCCATTTCTTGNGCTGATGATAAGGATTGGTTGGCTAAGGTTTGCATACGTTTCAAGAACTCAACTCTNGTGTCAATTCCCGGANTATTCCAGGAAACAGAATCGCCCAAATCCATTTTNGATTCCATACGCTCGATGAATCGATCTCTTGCAGGAATTTCGGGGAAGTGCAATTGCGCTTGGTCGTAGCACATCCATGCACTATCATACTCACTCCTTCGTTCATGCATCCGTCCCAACTCTGACCAAGTTTCGTGATTATTAGGTCTGTGTGCGAGAACCAACTTTGAGAGCTCAAGGAACTCATCTTCATATCCGAAATCCCTCAATCTTTCTAGTCTACGTGAGAATAGGACATTTGCACGCATATCTCTCAAATCAAGTAATTTTACTCTACTGCAGAAGGCACTCACCCCGTCATCAAATCCATTAGTCATCTCCCACCATTCATCTGGATCGAGAGGGTCGGCACCCAGACTTGCTTCAAGTATCTCAGAACCCATTTCACTCATNTCTACTCCATCCAATTGTTTCAGGGATTCAGAGTCTCTACCAAGTACAGAGAACAGCTCTATCAGCACCGCTCTAATCCCATCGTCGTCATCGGCCTGCAATTTCGCTTCGACCANTACCCTCCAGTTGTCGGGATGAGTAAAATCGTGAAGAACAGCCTGTCTAGCACTCTGTTCTGCCCAGCCGATGTAGTCAGAGTCATCATGGGACATGTCAAGGAATTTACGAGCCTGACTACGATGTCTGTTACCTAGGCTTCGCCGTGGATGCTGCAGGCTCGCGCCGATGTCGGTTGTCATCTAAAACCTCACAACACACTCTCGTAGGGCGAGCGGTCGATGCCGGGAGGCAAAGTCGCATCTATGCCAATCTTGCTAGTCAATCCATCATCCCCTCTGGATGGATCGAGGCTAGACCCCTTCTGCCCTGATAGGATAATCGTATCCTTATCTGGCTGCCAACGAGTCATCAATGCCCACTCTACTCGAACAGGGTTAGAACAGTCAATGTCAGTATCGACAATGGTGACTTGTTTCATTGACCGATGTCCATTCAATGCAGCATGGATTGCCTTGAATCCATCACCTTCATTTTGCGGCTCAATCGAAACAACCGCAGAAAGCCAGCCGCTTCCGCCGTCTGTTAGGTAGACATCTGTACAGGGCACGACCTCATTGACAGCGGATTTAATGGTCGGTGCTCGAGGTAATCCCATTANNGTCCTGTGTTCGACTTCTGCAGGAATCAGCGCATGGAATATGGCNGAATCTCTGTGATGGACTGCATCATACCGAATTACGGGCTCCTGCCTGATATCATCGACAGTACCTGTGATATCAACATANGGCCCCTCATCATCATCTTCCAGAATGATTCTAGCCTCCATTGCATATTCTGAATCTGCTGGCACCTGAACCCCATTTGATAGCGTCACCAGCTCTAGTGGCTTACCATGCAGTCTTTGATGAAGCGCTGCTGCTACTGTCAACTCATCTAAGTCGTGAGTAAAGGACATAGCTGCAGCCAGCAGAACAGTCGCNTCGGGCCCATTTACTACTGCGATATCTATCTCCTCGCCATTTGCACGCGCCTTGTCAGTCATGGTACGGAGATGTCTAGGAACAAATCTAGATACGCAGTGATTCTCATCACGAAGGAATTGACGGTGGAATGACATGTTCCTAATCCCGTCGTATTGGGCGATTATCACTGAGGCGGATTGGTATCGCCCCCTATCTTCTGGATAGTGCCAAGGAATAGGCAGAGTAGTTAGATTGACAGATTCCTGCGTGTTCTCAAAAACAGCAGCGTCTTCTTTCCCAATCACTACGGGATTAGCAGGATTTTCCATTGCCCATGCAAGGATATCGATGAGTTCTCCGGGAGTGATTTTGAAAATTGAGCACAATCTATCTCTGGCTAGGACATTCAGAGCTGATCGAAGCCCCCCGGTTCCCTCGATTCTGTTGAACATCACAGCCTTGTGTCCTATGGATGCAGAGTGTTCCAACATGTCATGGTTCACGCTGATTTCGTCATCCACCTCTTCGACTCCGGCTAACAGGTCCCTGAAGGCCATAATTAGGGCCCGACGAGTCTTCTGTTTCAATGTTGGCGAGGTTGGGCACTCAATACCCTCACCTACGGTGAGTCCGTCACGCTCTTATATGGAGGGTAGGTCGGCGGGGCGTCATTCTGAGGTATGCACTTGGGTCGTGGATTGTTCTCNGGATCGAAGATGAAGAATGATCGTAAGAAGTATCGCTGGAAGGAACGTAAGTTCCGAGACCGCGCCATCAAGCGTCGTCAGGGAGGGGTACTCAAGCACGATCCACTCAAAGGCAGTACACAGGCNAAGGGAATAGTAATCGAGAAAGTTGGATTCGAGGCCAAGCAACCGAATTCCGGAATCAGGAAGGCAGTCAAGATCAGCCTAATTAGGACCGGAAACAAACTCACAGCATTCGCACCAGGTGATGGCGCCATTTCTTTCATCGACGAGCACGATGAGGTTTTAGTCGAAGGTATTGGTGGAAGAATGGGCAGGTCGTACGGTGACCTTCCCGGTGTGCGATACAAGGTCATCAAGGTCAATGGAGTCTCACTTGATGAGATGGTCCGTGGCCGTAAGGAGAAACCTGTCAGGTGATTCAATGTCCGAAGAGTCCACCGTCGAGCCAGAGAAGCCTATTGCAGGCATTGGGACAATGGTATTTGGAAAGTGGGATGCGTCTGAAGTCACATGCTCAGATCCAGGTCTAGCCCCTTACATCAATCTCACAACAATAGGGACTCCTCATTCAGGTGGAAGACACGCAAACGCTTGGTTTGGCAAGTCGAAACTATCCGTTGTCGAGCGTTTCATCAACAATCTGATGCGAACAGGCAAATTCTCCGGTAAGAAGCAGCACTGTGCTAGAGCCTTTGAGAACGCTCTAGACAACATTGCCCAGAGGACTGGAGATAATCCTCTACAGAAGTTCATCGATGCCGTTATCGAAGCTGCGCCGTGTGAGGAGATTACTAGAATCAAGGTTGGTGCAGTCAGCCAGCCTAAGGCAGTCGACTCCTCTCCAAACCGCAGACTCGACATCGCCCTTAGGAACATCGCCATAGGCTCAACTTCAGCTACCGCTAAGAGTCGCAGAACTCTCACTGAAGGCATCCTCGCAGAGATATCCAAGGCAGCCGAGGGAGACATCACATCCTTCTCCGTAGGTAAGAGAGAGGAGATTGAGAGAATCGCTGCATCTGCTAGATGATGGCAATGACTCACAACAGGACTACTGAGAGTCATTTCAACTGTCTCACAATCGGATTTATGAACCGTAGTCAGGTCGCCGCGACAACAGGTGTTAGCAATGGGTAGGAAAGAAGACAATATCAAGCGTGCAACAGAAGTTATGCACCAGAGGGAAAGGATACGCAATCTAGCTATCGCCGCCCACATCGATCACGGTAAGACAACTCTCTCAGACAACCTGATTGCAGGTGCTGGAATGATGTCCGAGGACCTTGCTGGTAAATCCAGGGTCCTAGATTTTGACGACCAAGAAAGCGCGCGTGGAATCACCATCAATGCAGCTAGTGCATCAATGGTGCACAGTGTAGGTGGGGATGACTACCTAATCAATCTCATCGATACTCCTGGACACGTTGACTTCGGTGGAGATGTTACGAGGGCTATGCGCGCTGTTGATGGGTGCATCATTTTGACCTGTGCAGTCGAAGGAGCCATGCCTCAGACTGAGACTGTGGTTAGGCAGGCTCTCAAGGAAAAGGTGCGGCCAGTACTGTTCATCAATAAGGTGGACCGTCTAATCAATGAGTTACAAGTAACTCCTGAAGACATGATGAGTAGATTCGAAGAGCAGATTACTAGAGTTAACACTCTGATTCGTCAATTTGCTCCGGAAGAACACCGCAAGGATTGGCAGGTCAGCGTGCAAGGCGGGACTGTTGCATTCGGTTCAGCATACCATAATTGGGGCATTACACTTCCCTACATGCAGAAGTCAGGTGTAAATTTCACTCAAATATTCGAATATTGTCACAACGAACAGCAGAAAGAACTAGCTAAGAAGGCACCTGTGCATGAGGTTCTTCTTGATATGTCCGTAGAGGAACTTCCATCTCCAGTTGTAGCTCAGAAGTACAGGATACCCAACATTTGGCAGGGTGACTTGGAATCTGAGACAGGATCTGCAATGATTAGTTGCGATGCTGCTGGTCCTCTCTCATTGATGATTACAAAAATCTGGATGGACCCTCATGCCGGCGAGGTGGCTGTGGGTAGAATNTACTCTGGAACTATCTCGCACGGAGAGACTGTGTGGGCTCTAGGTGGAGCAAAGCCCGAACGTGTTCAGCAAGTCAGTATGATGGTCGGCAGTGACAGGATACAAGTTCCCGAGGTCTCCTCAGGGAACATAGTTGCTCTCACAGGAGTGCGTAGTGCAGCAGCAGGAGTTACAATCACGCGTGAAGAGGATGCTACTCCATTCGAGGCGATTAGGCATTACTCTGAGCCTGTAGTCACTGTCGCTGTTGAGCCCAAGTCGATGAAGGACTTGCCNAAATTCATCGACGCGCTAAGGAGACTCGGTAAGGCCGATGCATCATTGCAGGTTTCTACTAATCAGGAGACCGGAGAGGCNTTACTTGCCGGGATGGGCGAGTTACATCTTGAAATCACGGTCTATAGATTGGAAGAGGAGGAAGGCATCAAGGTCACAGTTAGCGAGCCAATTGTGGTTTATCGTGAGTCTATTTCAGCAGATAACAAGGGTCGTTCATTTGAGGGTAAATCTCCAAACAGGCACAATCGATTCTACATTGAAACTGAACCACTTCCTGATGATGTTGTTAATGCTCTTCGAGAGGGTGTTTTCGGGGACGGAGCAGTTCGCAATAAGGACGCTAGAAAAGTCGGTGATAGTTTTGCCGAGTTCGGCATGAACAAGGACATGATGAGGAAGATTTACGCAATTAATGGCACAAATCTCCTTGTTAATGACACCAAGGGTATNCAGAATTT
The DNA here is from genome assembly GCA_002714745.1 of Methanobacteriota archaeon. Lineage (GTDB taxonomy): Archaea > Thermoplasmatota > Poseidoniia > Poseidoniales > Thalassarchaeaceae > Thalassarchaeum. The sequence continues at coordinate 41,098 of PAYF01000008.1, forward strand.
GCATGAGACCAGAGAGCTCATAATTGATGGATTCAATGATGTCTGTAAGAAGGGGCCTGTTGCAGATGAGCCTCTGATGGGTGTCCTAGTCAGGCTTGTAGATGCTAAACTCCACGAAGATGCAATCCATCGGGGTCCGGCTCAGACAATACCTGCAGTAAGGAACGCAATCAAGGGTGCTCTAATCCGCTCTAAGTCAGTAATATTCGAGCCAATTCAGAAGATCCGCATTGATGCACCTAACGATGTAATCGGAGGTGTAACCCGAGAAGTCACTACGCGCCGAGGTATAATCGAGGACATGCCGGTCGATGGTAGCACAGCAAGTGTAATTGGAACCATGCCTGTAGCTGAGACCTTCGGATTCTCCAATGATATCAGGGCCGCCAGTCAAGGTAGGGCAGTATGGAATACTGAGAATGCAGGATATGTTCACCTGCCTCCAAATTTGTTTGGAGACGTAACAGGGGAAATCCGTGAGAGGAAAGGACTCAAGCCGGAAATACCAGGCGAAGCTCATTACATGGACTGAAACTAGTTGATTCTAATCAACTGAAAATCAGTCAATTCCCTAAGTACGGAAACAGCAGGGCTATTTGGTAACATGTCTAGACATTCGTGTGCCAATGCATGATGNTTCATCGCTCTGTCCTTAGCATACTGGATAGAACCACTATCATGTAACTCTTTTACAGCATTCAGTAACTCTTCATCTGAACACTCTCCAGAGCCATACGCCTTTCTGAATGCGGGCATATCTGAGTCGCAATCCAGTGCATGGATGGCAATGAGTGTCTTTTTTCCTTGAACGATATCTGATCCCGCTGGTTTTCCTAGAGTTTTTGTATCTCCAGTAATATCAATTAAATCATCCATCAATTGGAAACAAAGNCCGAGGTTCAGTCCCCATTTCTCCATATTCTCAACGATTTCAGGAGACGCTCCAGCGAGAATTGAGCCCGTGCCGGCACAGGTCTCGAACATCACACTTGTCTTACCAGTGATCATGGCGATATATTCATCCTCACTGACCTTGTTCCTCGATTCGAATGAGATATCTTCCTGTTGCCCATCTGCTACATTCCTTACCATCTCACCGATGGACCTGACTAGTAGAGCTAATTTATCAGAATCTATGTCAGGCGACTCAGCAAGAATCTCGAATGCAACAGCTAGCATTGCATCTCCTGCATTTATTGCAGTAGAATCATCATATGCAACGTGTACAGCATCTAGTCCCCTTCTGATTGGGTCCTGATCCATCAAATCATCATGAACTAATGTGAAGTTGTGGATAATCTCAATCGAAGCTCCAAGTGTGTAGTGTCCCTCATGTGCGTTACCAACGGCCTCGCCTACCAATCTAGGTAGAGTAGCCCTCAACCTCTTACCTCCACCTGAGAACAGATGCGTCATAGCTCCATGGAGACGTTCTTGCTTCATTTTTGCCAGGCTGCGCATAATAACATCCTCGACATGCTCCCTGTGGAGTCCTATAGCATCCAATAGGTTCTGCCCCGGGACTACAGAATTACCATCCAGGTCTACTTCTCCAAAGTGCACCAATCTATCCTTAACTGGGACTTTGTTAATCTCAGGATAGTGCTCATCAAAGAATTCTCTCCATAGCAACCTGAACCACGGAGCAACAATTTGATCATGCCAGAATCCATTGCCAGACATCATTTCATCAATTTCTGTACTAGATACCCATCTAGTGGATGAAATCTCATTGGGATTCGGATTGACATCAATGCCATCTGATATGGCAACCAGAACATGGTCTACTTCCCGCTCAATCCATTCAGAATCCCATCTGCATTCGTATAGAAATGATCCAATGTGCTTGAATTCAATTTTGGATAGTTGACTCTCAGATATTCCTAACTCTTGTTGTAGCTTTCTCCTGGCTGCGTTCATTACGCCTGATACTACATCATCATTCTCCCCCGGGATATCCAACGGATGACTGCAACATGCATTAGCCCAAACAGATGGGAAGGTTATCTTGTCATCTGAACGCTTCTGAACCAGCATTGCACCGTCGGTATCAAAAATCAGCACACTGAATGCGCGATGTAGCATACCTTCCCCAAAGTGGCAGTTGAGTTTTGTTTCAGAGCCAATACTGTTGCCTGCTGTGTCGACTAATATGCAACACTCTGACATCATCTCTGCTTGTGAGCCATCGTGACCATGCAACGCAGATAGCTCAGAATCCTCTGCCATGATGGTGCGACAATATGGTTGCATATAACCCAATACGCGGTTTTGTTGACAATTATCCCGGAACTATTCTGGTACCAACCGTATCGCCACTAGACAGAATTTCAAGCATCCTAGAGGGGACCTTTCCATCGATGAACCATACATGCTTGGCTGATGTAGAGATTTGAGAGGCACATTGAGCTTTCAGTAAGATTCCTCCAGTCACATCAATACTAGCATCATGCTCGCCGACAAAACCATCAGAATGTGACCATTGATTAATCAAGATTGAATCCTTCTTATTGGGGGGTCCACTAAGAAGCCCATCTGCATCTCCCAATAGGAATGCACAAAGAATGACATCAGGTAATTCTGTAGCTATCCTAACCATCAGATGATCGCCTGAGAGTATACCAAACTGATTAGCACCATCAACATCTACAACATCTCCAAAACTCACCGGAACAGCTGAATCCGGACCACGATGAAAAACACTAACATCACCAGAAAATCGGGCGCCTACTCCATTGACCCAATCCCTGGGAGGTAATGATTCGCATCTAACTCCTGCATCATTCAGCGATTGGATAACAATCGAATTCAACTCATCCATATCTCTGCGAATTGCATCTATAGCGGAAATTTGTTGTTCAGCAATTTCGGTTTTCAACCCATCATTGATATCCCATTTCTTGGCTTCTATATGGCCAAATGAACCAGCCCCGTGAATAACGATTACTGAGTGGCCCATTTGGATAATCATAGAGATGACTTCAGATACAGCATCAATACGGTCTCTCAATACCGTCTTGTATCGAGTCTTGTCGGTAATCAGGCCACCACCAAGCTTGATGATTACCCGAGCCATGAATTGGCCACGGGCTATACGACTTAGCATATACCGTAGATTCATGACTGATGAATGCATGAGACATCCATGAGCGGAGTCTCAGAGATTGAGCAGTTCCAGAGATGGTTACAAGCCCGATTGGCAATGTCTGAGAATATTGAGGACCCATCAGAACGAGATAGAGTCAATATTCAGATTGAATCAGCAATACATTTGGCCATACAATATCGGCAGATACTGGATGAGCAGTCGGAAATTGTACCCTCTCCTTTCTCTGAGATGCCCGCTCCAGTACGTGTCATTGAGAATGCTGACCTAGAGAAGTCTGAGATAGCCGACTCATCAATTTGCTCCAACTGTCAAGAACCAGTTAGTCCAGATCTAGAGTTCTGCCCTGCATGTGGCAAGTATCGGTGACTATTCTTCTTCGTCCCAGTGAACTCTCGCCAACTCGTATTCAGGGTGATCGTTGGGAATTAATGTAAGATACTCCGCAGGTACTTCATCTGCTAAGTAAACAGTGACTCCTGCGTGCCAAATAGTATCCCCTGAAGCAACCATCCGTGCTGTATCGACCTCTAGAAGAGTTGGTAGATTGTGATGGACATGTCCAGCTTCGGCTGCAGATCTGATTGTCGCAGAGAGATGAACATGTGACCTACCACTTGGCCTAAGTCCTACCTCTAGCAGGTTCTCCGCCTCATCAGGGTTACAAGGGAAGAATAGTGACTCTGGAATATTTTCCGTAGGAAGATCAAGCTCTATCTCTACTGTGTGACCATAGGTAGCCCTGATCATGTTACCTCGTACTTCGTATCGACCCTTCGGGTCAGTTTCTGAAATCGCTCGGAAATGATGAGGGCGTAGCCAATGATATCTCCTCTTATTCGAACCCTTGAACTGCCTGATGATGTCCTTCAAATCTATCCATCCATTGATATCCATCTCTAAATCAAACTTCTCCGGTGCATGCCTCAAGACGAGAGCAAGACGTCTAGCTAAACCATCTCTCTCCCCCGTTCGCATGATGAATCGACCCTCCGAGTTGCATGCTGGGCACAGGTCATCATCCGCGTAGTAACCATGGTTTGTACATTCCCTAATCATAGTATCAATCCGTCGAGTGGTAAGCCTTTCAAGAACCCCTCGGTCCGACATGTTAGAATCATTTCAACATAGTCAATGGTTATGTGAGGCGCCTTACTGGTAATGGTATGAGCGCGGTAATTGTTGATTGGGCGAGATCCCCATTCCATCGTGCACACAAGGGTGAATTACGCTCCATAAGGCCCGATGACTTAGCAAGCCAGGTCATTACAGGATTAATGAACAGAAACGAGATTGATGCTGTAGATTTTGACGATTTAATACTAGGATGCGCATATCCAGAAGCCGAACAGGGATACAATATAGGACGTTTAGTAACCGCTCTTTCAGGCTTTCCTGAGTCTGTACCGGGCATGACAATCAATCGTCTGTGTGGTTCATCGATGCATGCAGTGTTGTCTGCCGCATCGAGCATCGAGTCTGGTTGGGGAAACTGCTACATGTGCGCAGGAGTAGAATCAATGTCTCGTGTTAAGCGCAGGGGTTTCAATTGGAGTCCAAATCCAAAACTGGGAATCGATTGGCCCCAAGCATACGTCGAAATGGGCGAGACGGCTGAGAATGTGGCGCAGAAGTGGACTATTGAAAGGGACCAGCAAGAGGATTTTGCTCTTCAATCGCACATGAAATCATCATCAGCTGCCGAACATGGCCACTTCGATCATGAACTAATTGAAATCAATTCTGATACAGGTACCGTAAGTTCTGATGGATGCATACGTTCTGAAACATCATTAGAAGCTATGTCAGGATTAAGGCCAGTATTTTCTGAGTCCGGCACAGTGACTGCAGCTACATCCTCACCCTTGACAGACGGTGCAGCAGCAATCATCGTATGTAGTGAGGAATTCGCATCTTCTAACGGTCTGAAACCGCTAGCTCGCATTGTTTCAGGCTCCGTAACAGGTTGCCAACCGGAACTAATGGGAATAGGGCCCGTGTCTGCAACCAGAAAGTTACTAGAAAATACAGGTTGGGATTTGAATTCAGTTGATGTGATAGAGCTCAACGAAGCTTTCTCTTCCCAGAGTCTAGCGGTAATCTCAGAACTAGGATTAGATCCAAACCGAGTCAATATCGATGGAGGGGCGATTTCTATTGGCCACCCCCTCGGAGCATCAGGTGCTAGGATTACTGGAAAGGCTGCTTCAATACTGGACAGGTGCGGTGGTTCCAAGGCCATAGCGACTATGTGCATCGGTGGAGGNATGGGNATGGCATTGGNTNTNGAGAGNCNTTAGTTCACATNACNAGTTTNCATCCGCAGTTAGGACACAAATCCTCGNTAGTTAATTTGGATGGGATTACTGCTAGGATACTATCACATCCAGGACATGTAGATAGTATCTCAGATTCTTCTCCTACATTTCCCATAGCATCAGAATGTGAATGATACCAAACAGCATATGCATCATTACGCATTGTTCTAACTCTCCTCAGAGTAGATATTCCTAACAGAGATAGAGCGGCTGGAAGTAGGATATTCCCTTCATGCCCAGTTGCATAGGAATACAAACCTAGCACACCGATTAGAAGAAATAACGATCCTGTTAGTGAGAGATTTGCGATTCCAACATTCAGACCTCCTGGCGATTTACGGCGAAGCATCACGATTGAGACGACCCCAAGTGGTACAATCAGTAGTGCAGCAAATAGTGCAAAAAGTGCTATTGATCCTCCGGCACCGCCAAAACCAGTCATCAGCAACATCACCAGTAGTATACTGTCTATGAGTGAAAATCGGACGATATGTCCGTGCAATCTGCTCATCGGATCCCCTCCCATGGTCCCGGATTGGGGGCTAGCAGAAGAATTTTCATCATCGACGAACTCATGAATAGCGCTGTATTCGCATAGACATGGCATCCGACCTAGATGTTGAAATTCAAGGCGATTCTCTCGACGGGCGCCACGTGTTGATGGTTGTATCAGGAGGCATTGCTGCTGTTGAATCAGTGAAACTTTCTAGAGAGATTAGGAGACATGGTGCAGAGTTGAGTATAATCATGACCAAGGATGCTCACAAAGTAATCACACCGTTGGCTCTCTCTTGGGCTTCTTCTACCCCTATTATCACTGAATGGGACTCTGAAATGGCTCAACTATCTCGATTCGACGGCGTAATAGTCGCTCCAGCTACTCGCAACACTATCTCCAAACATATCCATGGCGTAATGGACTCGCCAGCTATGATGGCTTTATCTGCAGCCAGAGGCAATAGAACACCCATGTTATTCGTACCATCGATGCATTCTGATTTATTCGATGATCCAGTAACAAGTGACTTGTTAGATTATTTGGTAGAAGAAGGATCTCGAATAGTACAGGATGACCCTTCTGAAGGAAGGAGAAAGCAACCCGATCACATCCAAATAGTGGCCGAATTGTGCCATTGTATCAATTACAATTTGCCGAACCGGAAGAAGGTAGCAATAACACTAGGAGCCAATCGGGCCCCAATAGACTCTGTTCGAGCTATACAGAATGCATCCTCAGGAGCTACAGGATGGAGAATTGCAGAGCACCTNTATCGAATGGGGCATGATGTAGTTTGTATTGCAGGAGTCACATCATCAGACCCTAGGTTCACTTTACCTTCAGTTATCCGTGATGGGACACCAGAGGGTATGCTGTCCGCGTGTCTAGAGGTGGCATCAAGTGCAAAAAATCCTGATGCTTGGATTCATGCGGCTGCTGTATTAGATTACTACACCGAACCAATATCTGGAAAGAAACCCAGTGGAGAATCGGATTGGACTCTCCAGTTGACTCCCGGTCCCAAGCACATCGAAGAGATTGCACATCTGGCCAATGAAAGTGTCCGNATAGGATTCAAATTGGAGGTAGACGTATCGGTTGAGGAGCTACTTATGCGTGCATCTGATCAAATCGCCCGTTTAGGTACAGATGCTGTAGTTGCCAATCTGAAGGATGAAGTCCATGATCCGAACACACCTAGGGGGAGAGTGGTTCTTCCTGACGGACAGGTACTGGAGATGCGTGATGATGTAGAGTTGTGCCGGACCATTGAGTCCCTATTGCACATTCGTGACTAGACATCGNCATTACATTGAAGCACACTCTACCTTCGGCANCATTTGTGAGCAGTCCTAAGAAGGCTAAGCGGGGAATTCCCAGCAAGCAAGATTTCAACTCATGGTATCCTGCTATTGTCGAGATTGCTGACCTAGTTGACAAGCGATACCCGATTAAGGGGATGGATGTTTGGAAGCCCTATGGCCTTGAGTCAATGAATCTCATTGATGGCATCGCCCGAAGGGAAATGGCTCGAACTGGCCACCAAGAACATCGCTTCCCACTATTGGTACCCGAAGATCTTCTGGAAAAGGAGAACCGACTGGTATCTAGGCTGAAGGCTGCTAGGGCTGCTGGCGTAGACCCATCAGAGCTCAGGATTCAAGAAGAAGAATCTGGGTTCAAGAAAGAAGTATATTGGGTCACTAAGGGTGGTGAGAATGAACTGGATGTTCCCATGTTTCTCAGACCTACATCTGAAACACCGATGTACACAATGTTCGCTCTATGGATTAGAAGCCACGCCGATCTGCCATTGAAGACATTCCAGATAGTCAATACATTTCGATATGAGACAAAGCAGACCCGCTCATTCATCAGAGTTCGAGAGATACATTTCTTTGAGGCCCATACTGTACACGCTGACAAAGAAGGAGCCGATTCTCAAATCGAAGAAGATGCTGAAATGGTTCAAGCCATTATGCATGACTTATGTCTGCCCAGTTTAGTTTCAAAGAGGCCGGTATGGGATACATTTCCAGGGGCTTGGTACACCAAAGCTGCTGATGTTATCATGCCTAATGGGAGGACATTGCAGGTTGCTACATATCATCACTACAANGATCAATGGGCTAGTGCATTCAACTTAACATACGAAGATTCAGATGGCACCACTAAGCCATGTCATCAGACCACTTTCGGTATGTCTGAGAGACTATTGGGNGCTGTGGTTGGGATGCATGGAGATGACAACGGACTTGTAATGCCGCCTGCAATTGCCCCAATACAGATTGTTATCATGCCAGTAGCTCAGCATGTTGATCAGAAGGTAATAACNACTGTTCAGGAATTGAGTGAAGAGTTACACTCTGTTGGATTCAGAGTGCATGTAGATGATCGAGACATGAGGCCAGGGGCCAAGCACTACGATTGGGAAATTAAAGGAGTCCCATTGAGGGTAGAGATTGGACCCAGAGACTTGGAATCTAGTTCATGTTTAGTATCCATTCGCACTGGGGGAAAGGAACAATTGCCACTCGATGGATTCAGTAATTCTGCACAGAAACTTCTCGATTCTGTTTCATCCAAATTGCGTTCAAATGCTCAAACTGTTGCTGATGCAATGGTGCACCCATTCCCAGGTTTGACAGATGCTAATGCTGACACAGTGGCTACAAAGCACCCCATTGAGGATGGTCGTGTTTACGAGTTAGCATTCGATGGTTCAGACTCAGACGCAGAAATTCTCGAGAAATCTACTGGATTGACCCTATTGGGCGAAGCCGATACACCNTTTGATGAGCCCGTTCCCTGCGCAGTTACTGGCAAGCCTACAACTAGAAGACAGCACATAGCTAGGATGTACTAATCATCTGAACTACGTCGGAGACGTGACAGGATAATAATTCCGAAGAGCGTCAATAAGGCTCCATCTATCAAGTCGCCAGAGCCTGCAGGAGCCCATGAATCAAGTTCTTCGTATTCGCTGATATCAGACCATATCAGTCTAGGATTGTCTTTACATTCTCCACCCATGGANTCTGCCTCGGACATCGTTTCCATGACTACATCGTTTTCACAGCCATTTGAAGAAGATATCATAGTTCCATTTTCGAATAGTGTGGAGATGTAACACCAGGGTGATTGTTGAATCATAGCATTCTCAGTATGTATGTACGTATCTTGAGAACTCCAAGCGAAGCTATCTGTATCAACAACAATCTGTGATCCGTTCTCTGATATCGTCCATTCAACAGTATAGGTGCTTGCCGGATCCATATTNGAAATAGTCCAACTAACATGCAGAACACTATCCTGTAAATTTGCAACAGTGTTGAACTCAATCGGTAAATCAGACGGTGGGTCTTCGCACAAATCGATTAATGCCCCCATTCCAACTGTCATATTCAATACAACAATCATTAGCCCGACAATCCCAGTGAAAAGTGGAATTCTTGAACTTCCAGACTTAGCTGGTGATTCAGATTTTTCCTGCTCTTGTGGTACTTCTGGGATCTCAACTTCTAGGTTATTTCCATTAGAATAATCTGGCTCTTCGTAGTTGACTGTTGCTACCACTGGAGCAGCTATACCCATTTCATCTAGAGCCTCTCTGCCATATATTCGTTCAGCGAGAGAATAGAGTTCCGGATCCCCCTCTAATTCAGATGGATCAACCGTCCCGTCCAGCAGACCCTTTACCCTCTCACTGTCACTCACGGTACGGTGCCAATGTCAATCATTCATGAATCAAACGCTACTATTTCATTAGCAACGCTATTTCCTTGAGATCGATCTATGAGCGGCTGCAACGATATCATTAGATGTTAGTCCCATGGCCTGCATCAATTCTGAGGAAGATCCACTCTGTCCGAATTTGTCAGCAACTCCTACCATTTCTAGTGGTGCTGAGGCAGTAGTAGAAAGGTACTCAGCTACAGCCCCACCAAGGCCGGCGATTACGGAATGATCCTCGGCTGTAACTAGGCATCCACAATTATTGATGCATGCATCAATTAATTCAGTATCGAGTGGTTTGAGGGTGTGCATATCGACCACAGATGCACTAATTCCTTCCGATGACAGAGTCTTAGCAGCAGAAATCGCTTCGTTCACCATAACTCCGCATGCGATAATGCAAACATCGCTACCTTCCATTATCAAAGAACCCTTTCCGATAGTGAGCCCAGTAACAGAATTATTGTTGTATATTCTAGGGGTCTTGTTCCTTGCTGTCCTCATGTATGAGGGTCCGGAATAATCTAGCAATTGTACAGTCAATTCTTCAGCAGACAAATCATCAGATGGATGGATTACCGTCATACCGGGAATAGTCCTATAGATAGCTAAATCTTCAATGGACTGAGCGCTGCTACCATCTGTTCCTGTGTGAATGCCACCATGACTGCCGCATATGTGCACCGTCAATTCAGGTCTAGCAATTCCATTTCTGACTTGCTCAAATGCACGCTCGGTGAAAATTGCGAATGTGCTGGCGAATGGTATTTTTCCAGAAGACGCCATTCCAGCGGCGACCAGCATCATATTCTGCTCTGCAATCCCCATAGAGAATGTTCGAGATGGGTATTTTGATCTGAAATGGCAAGACTTGGTAGACTTGCCAAGATCTGCTTCTAAGACCACTACTCTAGGGTCAGAAGCCAGCCTGAGTAGGCCGTTTCCATAACCATCACGCGATGCACCACCTGAGGATGGAGCACTCATGACAATTCCTCCAGTGCCTGTTTGAGTTCATCATCATCTGGAGCCTTGCCGTGAAATGAGGGGTTATCTTCCATGAATGATACTCCTTTGCCCTTGACGGTATTGGCAACGATTGCAGCCGGCCCTGAATTATGAGAACTCGCCCACTTCAGTGCATCTGTCAATTCATTCATGGAATGCCCATCAATCTCTTTGACTGTCCACCCGAAGGAAGCTAATTTTGCCGATACATCTCCGACTTCCATCTGTAGATGGACGAAATCATCATTCTGAATTCTATTCCTATCCACGATAACTTTCAGATTACCAATTGAATGGAAGTCTGCAGCCATAAAAGCCTCCCATACCTCACCTTCCTGTATTTCACCGTCACCCAACATGACCCATACGTTTCTTGAGCTTCCATCCATCCTGGCTGCTAGAGCACAACCTAGTCCGAACGACAGCCCCATTCCTAGACTACCTGCAGAGAAGTCAACTCCATCAGTCCATTTCATGTCTACATGACCCTGACAAACAGATCCAAATTCCCTAAATGACATCATATCTTCTTCGCTGATATATCCGATTTCGTGTAGAATCGAATATACAGCAGGACTAGCATGCCCCTTACTCATGATGAATCTGTCTCTATCTGGCCAATCAGGATTATCTGGGTCAACTCTCATTTGTGTTCCATAAAGGCCGCATAAAAGGTCAATTGATGACAACGATCCTCCCGGGTGGCCCGAATTCGCTGCGTGGGTCATCTTGACAATATTGACTCGACATCTACGAGCCATGTCTTTGAGTGCTTGATCATCGAGCCCCATCCCCCCAGTGCGCATGCTATGTTGTAAACTGGGAGTTTGGCTATTCATGGTTTGGGGCGCGTAAACAGTTCCAAAGTACCTGATAGTCGGGTTCAAATCGCATGACTCGCTCCATTTGACCGGGTGTTTAACCAATGAGTGTTATAGCACGATGGCAACAGCGTCTAGCATCGCTTGAAGTTCCCTTGGCTGTATCTAGCAATACCTTGCTGTCTAGTTGTTTAACCAATTTAATCGACAAAGGTAGATTATCTGAAGAGGAAGGAATGGAGCTGATGAATGAACCCTCGCTAATTGGAGTGAGCTCATTAGCTGACATGGTCAAAAGGTCACGTTTTGAAGACAAGGTGTTTTACAATCGTAATCTCCACGTTAATACAACCAACATCTGCGTTCTAGCATGCAGGTTCTGCGCATTCCGTAAAGGCCCTAGGCACAAAGATGCGTACGAATTGTCTCCTGATCAGTTTGTAGACAGAATAGCTCCTTTAGCATCAGATATTGATGAAGTTCATTCGGTCGGGGGTTTGCATCCGGATTGGGATGTTGACGAGTATGCAGATATATTTTCTACCATCAAAGGCAAATTTCCTTGGATTCATATTAAGGCATTAACTGCCATTGAGATTATTCACATATCCAAGCGTTCAGGGATTACAATTCTGCAGACACTGCACAGACTAAAAGATGCAGGATTAGATTCTATACCCGGTGGGGGTGCTGAGATTCTAGTCGACTCCGTTAGAGATAAAATCTGCCGAGGTAAGGAATCATCTGACGAATATTTGGAAGTGCATTCATTAGCACACAGACTAGACATTCCTACCAATTGCACGATGCTATTCGGTACTGTAGAGTCCATTTCCGATCGAATCACTCATCTAATCAGATTGAGGGACCAACAAGATTCATCTCGCGGTTTCCAATGCTTTGTACCATATCCATTTTTACAAGATCATTCTCGATTACCCGATGCACAGTTGGCTACATCTAGTGAGGTCATCAGGATGATTGCGGTGTCTAGGTTGATGCTAGATAACATCCCTCATATCAAGGCCTACAGAATGAATCTTGGTGACCATCTTTCCTCTATCTGTCTGAATGCCGGTGCTGATGATATTGATGGTACTGTGGGCCATGAGGAAATAATGCACGATGCTGGAAGTACCACGAGACTAGACACACCTGAGAGCGCTCTAATCAGACTGATCACGTCATCGGGTTCTAAACCAATTAGAAGAAATTCTACTTATGATCAATATTCTGAAATCGAATTGAATGATTCCGGATTTATTCTTCCAATAGTCAGCGGGTGAATATATGACTTGGACTGAAGTACTTGGACGCGTATCATTTTGTAACTGCGATCCTGTTTTCGAAGGAATATCAGATAGCTGGAAAGTATTCTCTGCACCTCCTTCATGGTTATGCGGCCATGTCATCAGGAGAGATTGTGTTACTGCCCCTGTTCCTACTGCCGATTACGCACGTTTCATGGATGAATTAGTATTGTTACCAGACCTTGCTATATCTGGCAGAGGTAGTGCAGGCTCAGTTCTTATTTTTGGAAACAGGCCATTGGATTCAATGCGCGATATAGCCGTCCCAACAGACTCTTCGACATCTAGAAAATTGCTTGATTGGATATTGAATGAAAATAATTTGGACCCCAGAAGAGTCGAAATGGCACCCGATTTAGGACAGATGTTATCTGAGTGTGATGGTGCTCTCATCATAGGTGATAGAGCATTAATAGAATCGAAGAATAATCCCAATCAAGTAGTGATGGATTTAGGATCTGAATGGACACGGATTACTGGATTTCCTATGGTTTTTGGAGTATTTGCTGCTCGTAAGGATACTGATCATTCACACCTTAGGAGTGCGCATCAGGATATGATGGGCCAATTGGATAAGTTCGAAAGAGACATGGTATGGAGGAATATTGTCATTCAAGGCGCATCATCGGATACTGGTATTTCAGAGACCAGATTAGACAATTATTTCACTAAAGAAGTATGTAACCGATTGGACTCTGATGCTGAGCGCGGGCTAGATTTGTTCCTAAATCTGGTATGTGGAATCAATGGAGGAGCTGAATGGGCAAATGTAGACTAATTGTCGTAATTCAACCTCTTACTTTCAACCCATTCAAGCAAATCAATTGCGACTTCGCATGACTCAGATATAACAGGTTCAGGATCATCTCGATATAACATCAGAGTATCAATAGCTGCTCTGTCACCAATGGCACCCAGTGCTTCAGCTGCTTCGTGTCTTACCATGAGATCCTCATCATGATCACTCAATCGTTCAACTAAACAAGATACTGCATATGAATCCTGCATTTGTCCCATTACATATGCGATTTCATGCTTGAGCAAGGCCGAATCTGAAGAGAATGCAGCTGCAAGGGCATCAAGTGCTTCTGGACCACCAACATTCCTCAATGCGAATAATGCACGCATTCGCATGAACATTCGTTCCTCTTCATTGCAAATTATCTCTCTCCACTCAGATACACGTCCATTACTAGATGCTGGTGCCGGATCTACCGAGCCGAATTCACTAACTTCAGGTTTTTCAGTCATATATTACTCACCAATGAATCTCATAGAATTGACATTGAACGATTCATCTACCAATCCTATCTCTTGCCCTTCCTTCAGGAATCTTCGTACTGCTTCCCTGCCATCAGGGCCATAATCAATTGTCCTAGGATTGACGTACATTCGTACAAATTTACGATTTGTATCATCATCAATGCCTCGTCCCCATTGCTTGGCAAAATCGAGTGCTGAATCGGGATTCTCTAATGCATACTCAATACTTCTCCTAATATCATTAGCAATACTGATGCAGATTTCATCTCCCAAATCCTTACGAACAATGTTGCCACCTAGTGGGAGGGGTAGACCATCAGTCCTATCATGCCACCATTTTCCTAAGTCTAAAATATTGAACATTCCATAATCTGGCCATGTTAGTTGTCCTTCGTGGATTATAACTCCAAATGTATACTCACCACGCTGTATACCAGGTATAATTTCATCAAATGGGACTACGACAGTTTCTATATCACCCAGTGCAAGTCGAAGTGCTAGGTAAGCACTTGTACCTAAGCCGGGAATAGCTATTACTGATTCTGCCGCTTCATGAATGTTCGAATCCTTGTTTGAAATTAGAATTGGCCCGTAACCTTCACCCATAGATGCCCCACAATTGGTCAATTCATAGTGATGAGAGATCTTAGGGAATGAATGAATACTAACCGCGGAAACTTCGAACTCTCCGTGCATTGATTTCTGATTCAGAGTCTCTATGTCCAATAGCCTATGTTCGTAACTCCTATCTTCAGTATCAATCAGTCCATTTGTCATTGCATGAAACATGAATGCATCATCGGGGTCAGGAGAGTGGCCAATACGAATAAGCATACATGTCAGTCGTGAAATTGCTACTACTAAACGACTACTGGACATACACTTCGTGAAGTAAGAGTCAATAGCAATGTTCCTGTGGACAAAATATGCCCGATCCATCAAAGCTATCCACAGCAACAGGACAACTTGGTCCTGTTTGCTCACATACTGGTAGAGCCATGACATTCGCAGAAGCGATTGTTCTTGATGACAAATTTGTATGTTGGGAGGCATACATTGAGTTGACAGGTGCTGAACCTTCTACGGACGGACGTGAGATCGTGAATCTTGATTTGGATTAGCCAAGTTCATTTGCCTGAACTCTCCAATCACATCATGGCAGAGGGGTGGAGCCGTTTCGCTGTGAGGTTTTCTGAGTACTACAACTCGCTTTCTGCAGAATCATTGTGGACTCCCCCTAGGTTTAGATCTCGGGAATGGATGTTCATTCCTTGGGGTGATAAACCCCCTGATAGGCACAGAGGATTTAGTGATCGTTTCGCTCTGCATAATTACTTGCGAACCAAATCCCCTCATTCCTGTTTTCACAGCACTGCGTACTATACTGACCCGTCGCAGAGAAAGATGTTAGATAAGGGTTGGAAAGGAGCTGATTTGATATTCGATCTCGATGGAGACCATCTCCCAGGTGTCTCTGATAGAGATTTTCCTAGTATGTTAGAACTCATTCAAGAACAGGCCTGGACCCTTTGGTCTGACTTCTTATCTCCTGAATTCGGATTTGACGAGAAGTACCTACAGGTATCATTTTCAGGACATCGAGGATTCCATATGCATCTTCGTGATCCTAAATATCTACATCTAGATTCAAATGCTAGAAGGCAATTAGTGAATCATATTCGCGGAGAAGGAGTAAATGTCCAGGCATTGAGGAATAACGATACTGGCAGGTGGAGAGAAAGAGTAATTTCTGGAACTGAAACAGTAGTGCATAAATTGAGACAAATTGCCCTCAAAAAGGATGATGGAGATATATTTCTGAATGATCTTAATGACATAATGAAACAAAGGATTCGTAGCCCAGATTGTGATATACGTTCATTTAGCAAGAAGAGTATCGTTTCTTTGGCCGATCAATGTTTGAACGAATCTAAGGTTGATAGGATAAAATCAGATACGTCTCTAACAGTATTTGGTGAAACTGGAACTAAGGCATTTTGGGAATTGGTTAAGGGTGATTCTGCAGTAGTTTTGGGTGGCGCTGGTGAAACAGACGAAAATGTCACGGTCGATGTAAAGAGGGTTATCAGGTGGATAGGTAGTCTACATGGCAAATGTGGTCTGAGAGTTACCGAGTTACCTCTGAATAGATTGGACCCTGATAGTTCAGAGTCCTTCGATGCCTTAGATGAGGCAGTTGCCCTAGGGTCATCCCGAACATTCGAAGTCGAACTGATACAGGACGATGTTCGTGCTAGGATTCTTGATAACGAGATTGAGGGCTCTAGTGGGGAGATTCACACAGTGACTGAGAGTTTAGCCACATTCCTCACTCTCAAGGGCTGGGCTAGGGTATTATCTGCATAACCGCGTAATACCTGACACTCTTTCAGAGAACTTTGAATAATGTCGGTGTGCTAACAAGGTCGTTAACTATGGGTGATAACGATGAATTGGATGATTTGCCTTTACCTCCGCTACCTCCAGGCATCTCAATGCCACCACCTCCTCCCCCGCCACCATTAGCTGAATCTTCTATCGAAGATGATGAGGATCACGATGACACAGAAGAGAATGTGGATACAATTGACGATAGCTTATCATCGGACTTTAAATCTCAATGGGAGAGTCGTAAGGCGAACGACCCAACACTATCAGATTCCAAAGACAGTATGTACGGACACATCGATAGGATTGCTACAGGTGAAGTCGGAACTCTATTGGATCGTTTTTCTGATCGATTCGGATCTGAACTTGATCGTGAGATAATAGTGCTTAGGAAAAAGCAGCAGCAGGAAATCAGGGCGGTAAAGCCAACTGTTGAATTGATTAGTGCTCCAGAATCTGATGATGAATACGAAGAAGAGGTCTCCGATGCCATCGGTTCTTCCGATGAGTTTTCTCAGTTCTTTGATGTCGTAAACAATTTACTTGGCGACATGCCAGAGGATTTCATCCAACGATTCCTTGCTTCAGATTCATTCAAACTGTTTGAGTCAGTCGGTGCCAACCCTGATGCGGCAGATGAGGATACTCGAGCAGAATTCTTCTCTATGATAAATGCAGAATTAGGTGAGTTACCTGAGGATAAGATAAACAAGTTCGTCGAGTCGCCCGGATTTGAGTTATTCACTAAAATGGGTGAATTGTATGGAGGTTGAAGTATGGGATTGCTAGAGAAAGCTGAGAAGATTCAGACCGATTCGCCTGACAATGAGCCCGCAAAGGTAGTTCCTGAACCTGTGGCTCAACCTGAGCCGGTCGCACCTGAACCAAAGAAGGCCAGGAAATCTCGTAGGAAATCTAAGACAAAGAAGGCCAAGAAGGAAAGAGTACCCAAAGTGCTCCCAGACGGATTCGATAATGCGGGAAGGGCCAGATCCGCTGCCAGGTATCTATTCGACTTCATTGTCAACTTTGGTCTCATGGCCTTCTTGATTGGACTATTCATTATGTTCTATACGGACATCACATACCCCCTCATTGCGTCTATAATACTCGCATTGGGCAATGTATTCTATCTACCCTCTAAGTTCTCCAGATCAGCTGGAAACATTGTCTCTGGTACTAAATTCGTCAACACTAGGGGAGATCCACCATCATTCTTGTATCACATAGGAAAGAGCCTCAATGTACCACTCGTTTTCTTAGGCATGGTTGCTATGATGTACGCCATCTCCTCTGGTACTGAATGGACAACTGGAATGAAGGCCTTTGTAGGGATTGCAATCACCTTGATGCTAATTCCTCTAGTTGACAGACTCATGTACAGGATGAGGAGCGACGATCTTGGCTTTTGGGACACTCTCTTTGGTGGTGTTTGGCTGGTGACCGCGTCCAAAGAATCTAGCGACTCTGGAATCATTCAGAGGTTGCAGTCAATTGGCGACTATGCTGAACAAAGAGGAATGCTGACAGAGGACGACACTAACTAATCACTCAGGTTCTGAATCCTCATACCTCTGCTTTGCCAACTCACGCATATCTTCGTGGTGTACTCCGTCGTCTATTCCCTCTTGATCAGATTCATCAACAATCTCGACACCGAGAAGAGTTTCAATGACGTCTTCCATAGTAATCAGGCCGACAGTACCTCCAAAGTTATCCTTGACCATCAGCATCTGTATCTTATTCTCTAAAAGGACATCAAGTGCTTTGTCAACAGAGTCATCCTGCTTGCATGAAAATATATCCCGTGAAATATCACTCATCTTGATGCCGTGCTCATCTACGGCTGCTCTGCGGAGAATCTCGCTTCTGAGCACCATCCCATTGATATCATCAATACTATCGCCTGTGACAGGCATCCTACCATAGATCATGATTGGTATTCTATCTAGGACATCGCTGACAGTCTCATGTTCATGAACTGTAGTAATTACCACTCTGGGAGTCATGATATCATTAACAGAAATCTCCTTTAGCCGTAGTACGTTTTGTATCACAGCTTCCTCATCCTCCTCAATCTGGTCGGATTCTTCAGCGATATCTGCCAGTACAGAGAGTTCGGTACGAGTAACAGTCTCGGTCTCAACTGCCGTAAGAAGTGAACGAGTCACCTCGATTGGTTTGACTATAACCCACAGTAGAATCATCATGTAATTCAGGATATGGAAGGTAGGAACGGTCAGTTGCCTCCAGTAGATAGCACCTATTGTCTTAGGAAGAATTTCGCTTAGTAACAGAATAGCTATTGTTAGTATAGCAGCAGACGCAGCAACAACATACTCTCCTTCGAATGCTTTCTCGACCTCGGAACCTACCCCTAAGGCACCAACAGTATGAGCAATGGTATTCAGAGTTAGAATAGCAGTGAGAGGTCTCTCTGGATCATCTTTCCAATTTGACCATGCATCACTAACTTTCTGATGGGTATCAGATAGGGATTTGATGTGCCCATGTGAAGTGGATAGAAGCACAGCTTCTAGAATGCTGCAAAGGAACGACGCCCCCAGCGCAATCAACGCATAGGTAACAATCAATGTATAGTCACTCAAATTCGGTGCCTCTCAGATTTCCAAATTGTGGAACAATGGAATTAGTACATCCCTGACCCTGCGGCGGGCGATTATGACATAAACGTGTGGCTTCCCCAATCCGACAGATGGAAGCCAGTTCTGACCGGGTTGCCATATTCATGGCGTGGCCATATGCAAATGGTCCGCTACATCTCGGACACGTAGCTGGCAATTGTCTACCTGCTGACATTCAGTACAAGTATGAACGAGCACGTGGACGTAAAGTTCTGATGTGCAGTGGCTCTGATGAGCATGGCACACCAATTACTTTGACTGCTGAACAAGATGGAGTGACTCCTCAAGAAGTTGTAGACCAATTTCACGATATTAACAGTAAATCACTAGCAAATCTCGGTTGCTCCTGGGTCAAAAATATAGATCCTAGGGGCATTGAATATGGAGGTGCCCTATACAACAGAACATCTGATCCCATGCACAAAGAAATAGTCAGAGAGGTCTTTCAAAATCTACTAGATGCGGGTTACTTAGAACGAACCACCATGCAGCAGTACTGCTCTATCTCTGAGGGTGAAGTAAGATTTCTCCCTGATAGGTATGTAGAGGGTACTTGTCCAATATGTAGAGCCGATGGTGCTAGGGGCGATCAGTGCGATGATTGTGGAGGGACATACGAAGCACATCAATTAGAGAATCCTGTATCCAAGCTCGACCCTTCTGCCACAGTAGAGATTCGCGACACTGATCATATGTTCTTCAGATTGGATTTATTTCAAGACCAGTTATCTGAAAGATATGAATTGCAATCGAAGATTTGGAAGCCAAACGTTCGTGCTATGACCAAGAATTGGCTTGACATGGGATTGCGTCCTAGAGCAGTGACCAGGGATATTGATTGGGGCATCTCTCTACCATTGGATGGTGAAGAATGGTCATCAAAGCGTGTTTACGTTTGGTTTGAGGCTGTACAAGGATACTACACATGCGCACGCATTTGGGCCGAAAGATACGCCATTGGTGCAGGACACCCAAATGGCACTGATGCTTGGGAGGACTGGTGGAAAGTAGATTCAGATGGAAAAATTCCAAAGCATATCTATTTCATGGGTAAGGACAACATTCCATTTCATACAATCATCTGGCCCTCTATCATCATGGGTATGAATTCAGCCTCAGCTGGTACCCCCCCGTCTAGTGAGTTACGGCCTGGTGATTTAGCACTGGAAAGCAATGTCCCTGCGAATGAGTACCTAATGCTGCAAGGCGGGCAATTCAGTAAAAGCAGAAGGCATGGAGTATGGCTACCTTCATTCTTAGAGAGGTATGACCCGGATACATTGAGGTATTATCTATCAATAAACATGCCAGAGGGACATGATTCTGATTTCAGATGGGATGAATATGTTGACCGCGTAAACAACGAATTAATTGGCACCTATGCGAATTTTGTACATAGAGTATTGACATTGGCTCACAGATTGCCCCATGATTCAGTTAATCCACTAGAGAAATACTATGATCAATCGTTGCATGCAAATGAGATTTCTCTCGTTAATCAACACATACATTCCGCTACAGAATCTCTAGAAAGACAACGTTTCAAAGAATCACTACGAACNATCATGTCAATAGCGCAATTAGGCAACTCAATTCTGCAAGATTCTGCNCCATGGAATCACNTCAAGTCGCCGGATTCACCTGAGGCTAAGAGTTCGATGTCATCATTNGCATATTGTTGGTTGCTGTGCAGAGGATTAGCCATAAACCTGCGTCCATTCATTCCTTTCCAATCTGACAGACTATGGAAATTNCTAGGTTGTACAGANGATATCGATACTGTAGGCTGGCTAGACTCNTTTAATTCGGATACATTTTCTTGGAATAAGGACCCACCAAGTCCACTATTTGAGCGGCTTGACCTAGAATCAATTCTCGAACATGAGAAATCATTAGCAGANAGCAAGGACAATGAATCATCACCCGTTGAGGGAAATTCAGGAGATGGTCTAATCGACTTCGAGGATTTTGTCAAAGTGGAAATGAGAACTGGTAAAATCCTCTCTGTCTCGGATCACCCTAACGCAGACAAATTGTTCGTGGTTGAGATTCAGGATGGTCCTGAATCTACTAGAACTGTCTGTGCTGGGCTAAAAGGACACTATACAGCATCCCAACTTGAAGGCCTGGATGTAGTATTCGTAGCAAATCTGCGTCCTCGAAAGTTGAGGGGGGTAATCTCCGAGGGAATGCTACTTGCAGCAGAGGACAATGATGGTAACGTACGAGTATTAACTCCAGAGTCTGGCATGCCTCCGGGTTCACCGATCAGGTGACTTCGGTTCGTCGAAGNACTCCCATTGCATGTTCACCAGCTGTTCAGTTGATTGAGATGAACTATACGAGTCAAGTGGTTTTCTATTCAAAGACAGGAACTCATTACCGTATGGCAACTGTGACAAAATCTTCTCTCCTTGAGCATCTCTGCCTAAAATAATCAGTGATGCAGCAATGGCTTCTGCAGTCGATAATCTACCGGGTTTGCCCCATGAAACAGGATTTGCGGCCAACAATACAGGTAAGGTTCTGCGTATTAGTTTTGTAGAGTTCGTAATCGACTCGATTGATGATTCCATATGCTTCCATGAACAGTCTAGTGCAACGACTGATCCACCCATATCGATGATTCTACGGTCTTCTGGTCCTTGGATTGAACCACATGTCGGATCAAGCAGTATTCCCCTAGATGGTGAACGTGTTGTATCTTGGTGTAATTTGGCCAGCCCTGCCGTTGATATCAGCCTTGCAGTGCACTTCCTCGGATCATCTTGGCCTAGGTGAATAATGTGTATCGGAANTTCGCTCATTCAATCATCCTGCTGTAGGAATTCATCCAATGCATCTGCAATAGTCATCCCCCTCGAAGANGAACGTGAGACCATTGAATCTCTGCCATCATCGGATGCTTCCCTTAGATCTACATCGAGTACCTTCTCNAGTTTGTTGGTTAAATNATCCGTAGGCCTGGTGCCAGATTCAGCCTTCTGTATAGAATTGATTCTGACATTCATCCTATGTGCCAATTCCTTCTGACTCCAGCCCTTAGATTCCCGGGCACCCCTGAGTCGAACATGAAAATCATTGGATAGTTCTGGCTCATGATGGACGTTCATTGAGCGCGGTGCCTGCTTCCGTACATTACTAACTCTATTTTCAAATGGGGACTTGTGTATCTCTATTCCCATTGATTCAGTACATTTAGTACAAACATCTAGAGTTACGTTAGATACTATGCCCCTGTTTGTAGAAACGCCTTCTGCTCCACACAGTTCACACACTGCCATGGGCCCCACAGGGGGCATTACCGGATTACTCTTAGGGAAGGAAGCATCAATAATGCAGATGCTCTATTCATATTCATGGCAGAGACTCAGGACACGCCTCGCAGCGATGATTCTGGTACTTCAGACCCTTTATCCAAACTTCGTAATGATTACAAAAATCTGTCTAATAATGCCCAGCAATTGTTGACTGAGAAATTGTATCTTGAGAATGAATGCGCGCGTCTAAAGAAGAGGGTTAATTCATTGGACGAAGAGGTCCGTACTCTTAGAAAACCACCATTCGTGGTTGGTCATATTCAAGACAGGGTAGACGACAAGGCTGTTGTNAGGAGTTCTAACGGAACTGTATTTTTAGTCACCATGAATAGTAGAATAGACGAAGAGAAGATTAAACCTGGAGCTAGGGTTGCTCTGAATCAGGATTCACTCTCTATAATTGAGGTTCTCGNTGATTCCTGGGATCCAATTGTAACCAGTGCAGAGATTATTGATAGACCCAATAGCAGTTTTGACGATCTTGGTGGATTGGATGTGCAAATCAAAGAGTTGCGTGAATCTATTGAATTGCCATTGAATCGTCCTGACGCTTTCAGGGATTTCGGTATTACCCCTCCCAAGGGAGTTCTAATCACAGGTCCGCCAGGTACTGGTAAGACGGCTATGGCTAAGGCCATAGCAAACTCTACTGATGTGACATTTCTCGGCCTGGTGGGCTCAGAATTAGCACAGAAGTACATAGGTGAAGGTGGCCGAATTGTTAGAGAATTGTTCGACTTGGCTAGAGAACGCGCTCCGGCTATTATTTTCATTGACGAAATTGACTCTATAGGGTCAAAGAGACTAGATGTTGCAACATCTGGTGACCGTGAGGTGCAAAGAACACTAATGCAATTNCTCGCTGAATTAGATGGGTTCGATGCATTGGATGATGTCAAGATTATTGCAGCTACAAATCGACCCGAATTACTTGATCCGGCACTACTGAGGCCTGGTAGATTTGATAGGGTAATCAATATTGATTTACCTAATGTTGAGGCGCGCGAATCGATATTCGAGGTTTATTGCAGAAATCTCCCCAAGAAAGATAGTATCGATACTAGGAAACTCGCTGTGTCTTCAGAAGGATTTAGCGGTGCAGAAATCAAATCTGTAGTAACAGAAGCAGCCATTTCNGCTATAGCAGATGGTAGAGAATTNTGCCTAGATTNTGATTTCTCAGGTGCGATGACTAAGCTTCGATTAATGAGAGAGTCAGGAGTCGATTCTCCTGATGGGCTATATGGCTAATCAGCAATGCTCATCAGCGAGCGCTGCGACCCAATACCATGACTCAGCGCTTGGTAGAGTGTGTCCCTAACTTTAGTGAGGGGAAGGACCGTGCAGTCATCGATTCCATTGTTCAACCNATTATAGATAATCAAGCTGTTTCGTTGCTTGACATTGACATGGGTTACGACTTCAATCGTACCGTCATTACCATGGTTGGGGAGCCTGAAGAAGTGNTGAAGACAGTAATCAAATGCACTGATGTAGCTTTGCAACTAATTGACATGCGACATCATTCAGGGGAGCATGCACGAATGGGCGCAGTGGATGTTGTCCCATTCATACCGATCAGCGGAGTTAGTATGTCAGAATGTATCGAATTGTCACGTAGATTTGCTATTGCGGTGTCCCAGAAGCATTCTCTACCAGTATACCTCTATGCAAACTCTGCTACATCCGATGAAAGAGTAAGGTTACCAGATATTAGGAAGGGNGAGTATGAGGGGCTATCGGAAAAGATTGTGACAAATGAATGGTTACCTGATTACGGACCGNCTCAGTTTATGCCAACTATGGGTGCTACAGCAACAGGAGCAAGGAGTTTGTTGATCGCCTACAATGTCAATCTCAATACAGATAGTAAATCGATGGCTAACTCAATCGCATCAAAGATTCGTACGAGTGGATCTATCGTAAAGGATGGAGATGGCGTCACCGTACGAAACGATGATGGTAAACCAGTCAGAAATCCGGGATTATTCAGAGAGTTACAAGCCGCAGGATGGATGTTTGACGATAATACTGCTCAAGTATCCATGAATTTACTTGATTATTCAATAACAGGATTGCATCATGTCACAGATGCCATACATGATGAGGCAGCCAAGATCGGACTGAAGGTTGTAGCTGGAGAGTTGGTTGGATTGGTGCCCCTAGATGCAATGCTATGCGCAGGTCGCCATTACAACAATGGTACAGATGCAAACGATATTTCCTTGGTTCAACATGCCATAGATGGACTAATGCTAGATAAGTTGGGAGATTTCGACCCCAGTGATAACATCATTGAATGGGCCATNCAGGGTGATTGAATGAATGACGGATATCTGGAGATATTGAATTCCATCGCATCATCTAATCCCACTCCTGGTGGGGGTTCGGTTGCAGCATTGAGTCTCGCTCACGCACATTCATTGGCTGCTATGGTATCTCGTCTGACGCTGAAAAGTGATAAATGGTCGGACGGACATGAAATTGCTAATCATATACTGCAGCATTCAGATGAACGTATTCATTATTCCATTACACTAGCTGACAATGATGCTACAGCATTCGACGCTGTCATGATGGCTTACAGATTACCTAAGNTTGAAGATGATTCAAATTCTCGTTCAGAAGCCATTAGGAAAGCCACGATTGGGGCTGCATTAGCACCGCTAGACACCATTAATGCAGCTCTGGATCTGATGCATGATTTGTTAGAATTGACTCGTAACTGTAATGCTAACGCGCTCACTGATTTAGCCGCGTCTGCAGAATTNGCACATTCTGCAGCAAAAATAGCACGGTTGAATGTAATGATTAACACACACTACATCAATGGTGATGATGTAGATTTGATAGAAGATGATACTAAAATGGCAATCACTGAATGTGATAAGCTGGTGATTGCTATAGGCTCCACATACACGGAAAGATTGGGTTGGTGAGATTTTGAATGACTACACGGTAGGCATCCCAACAGATTTGCCCGAAGCCCCAATCTTAGACAATTCAGTGCCACATGCCCCCAAACGACCTCAGGTACTGAACGATGCAGATAAGAGGCTAGCAGTTGAGAATTCACTCAGATACTTTCCATCAGCATGGCATGAAGAATTAGCATCTGAATTCCTTCAAGAATTGGAAGAGTTCGGCCATATCTACATGTATAGATTCAGACCAGANTATGACATTTATGCGAGGCCAATTTCTGAGTATGGTGCTATTAGTAATTCTGCAGCAGCTATGATGTTAATGATAGAGAATAATTTGGATCCTGAAGTCGCTCAATATCCACATGAACTAGTTACATATGGAACCAATGGCTCTGTATTCCAGAATTGGGCTCAATACCTACTGACAATGCAATATCTCTCGACCATGCGGGATGATCAGACACTCGTCATGTATTCGGGACATCCACTAGGGCTGTTTCCCTCATCGGCNGATGCACCAATTGCTATAGTGACCAATGGGATGGTTATTCCAAACTATTCCAGTCAGCATGATTATGAGCGGATGAATGCACTGGGAGTTTCTCAATATGGTCAGATGACGGCTGGATCTTACATGTATATTGGACCTCAGGGTATTGTCCATGGAACAACCATTACCATACTGAATGCTGCTAGGAAATACCTTGACTTGCCAGATCAGAATGATTTGGGAGGAGTTTTGTACGTTACATCAGGACTCGGCGGGATGTCTGGTGCCCAGGCAAAAGCTGCTGTAATTTCCGGTGCAGTTTGTATTATCGCAGAGATTGACCCTATAGCAGCTAANAAGAGGTATTCACAAGGATGGTTAACAGAACTCTACGATGACTTGGATTTGTTGTCATCTCGTGCTAGGGATGCAGTTCAGAGGAAAGAAGCTGTTTCCATAGGATACCAAGGAAACATAGTGGACCTGCTAGAATATCTAGTNGAAAACGAGCTAACTCCAGACTTGGCAAGCGATCAAACCAGCCTACACAATCCATGGTTGGGTGGATACATGCCTGTAGGTGTTGGATTTGATGACGGTAGAAAGATGATCAAAGATGATCCGGTGTTATTCAAAAAGGAGGTTCGTAATAGCCTTCAGAGGCATGTGGATAGCATCAATGAATTGTGTAATAGAGGTACTGTGTTCTGGGATTATGGAAACGCATTTCTTCTTGAGGCAAGTCGTGCAGGTGCTGATGTATTCGAAAANGATGGGTCATTCCGTTACCCTTCGTATGTTGAAAATATCATGGGNCCAATGTGTTTTGATTATGGATTCGGGCCGTTTCGTTGGGTCTGTACTTCAGGTACCACTGAAGATTTGGCTGTTACGGACCAAATCGCTATGAATGTTTTACGCGATCTTGCAGACAATTGCTTAGAAGAAATAATCACNCAATATGAAGACAATATTCACTGGATCGNTCAGGCTGACAAACACGATCTTGTTGTGGGTAGTAAAGCCAGNATTCTCTATGCAGACGAAAAAGGACGTACTAAGATAGCACTGGAGTTCAATCGAGCCATTGCAGAAGGCCATGTTAGTGCGCCGATTGTTTTAGGAAGAGACCATCATGATGTCGGGGGTACTGACAGCCCTTATCGTGAAACTGCAAATATTAATGATGGGTCAATGTTCACTGCGGATATGGCTGTACACAATTTCGTAGGCGATTCATTTCGAGGAGCAACATGGACCAGTCTACACAATGGAGGAGGTGTGGGCTGGGGGGAGGTTATCAACGGGGGCTTCGGACTTGTAATAGATGGTAGCGCTGATTCNNAGAAGAGNATTNAATCAATGATTTCATGGGATGTAATCAACGGTCTTGCTAGGAGATCTTGGGCACGCAATGAAGCAGCAATTAGTACCATTTCTGTGGCAACAGAATTGGATGATAGGCTAGATGTCACCATGCCTAATATCGTCGATAGTNAGGTGTTGGATAGTGTCTTCCAGTCTCGATGACTCTATTTGAGTATCTCTTGTGGCTAAATCGTGCGCGACGTTGTGATTGATGGCAACTCACTGACTCTAGATGATGCAGTCGCATTGTCATTAGGTATGGCCAATGGTGTTGTTTCTGATGACTCGAAGAGATCGATGTATGCTTCACGCTTAGCT
>PAYF01000009.1 GCA_002714745.1 Methanobacteriota archaeon
TTGTTGATGGTGGCAGCCGAAGGGACATTTGATTGAGGCATCAGGAAGTATCCGGCTGAACCCGCAGGTACAGGGGACCCAGGCATAGTTCCTACTGCAACTATGCCTTCTGAGGCGGCCGCTGGGACGACCCCATGAGACAGGTTTTGTTGATTCCCGAAAATTGTACCATTCAGGTTACCAAATGTGGTAGCATCCCAAAGTTTGTTTTGGTGGCAGAAGTAAGTCTGATTTGTGATCTCGGAAGAGTCTAGTTGGTTGTTACCGTTGGTGTTTAGACCTGCCTTCATCAGATTGCCTCCGAACTCACAGTTGGAGCCTGTAGACTCGGAAAAGAACTGGAACAGATATCCTACTGTAGTGCCATTGGTTGTGGTGTCACAGAAGTAATCCATCCATAGTACTTCATCACTGTCAAGACCAGTGTCGAAGTCATTATCCCATCCTCTCTCCAATAGAGTTCCATTTCCTCCGCCACAGCCACTGAGTCCAGTGTTGTAGTAGCCGTAGTCGTAAACATGCTCCCAACCAGGAGAGTACTTGTACACACTGTTGAGATTGACAGTAATTTGACCATCATCGAAGGTACTGATGTCTGATCTTGAGCCATCGTCTTCCAAAGTAAGAGATTCATCGTTAACCAACTCAGTTCCAAAGAAGTTCCCTGATGACAAATCAGTTCCAGCCCAAGTGATTCCGTCATCTAGTGAGGTCGCCATAGGAGAGTTGGTCACATGGAGCCATCCGTCTTGGACGGTGGCGTTTCCAGGAACCCTGAATCCGGTCACAGTAACCGACTCTCCTTGAGGGTCCACCGTGGAAGGACCGTACCAATTTGCGGTCCCTGCGGTGGCGATTGGTGCTAGAATCATGAGGAGTACAATTGCTCCTGCTAGTCTCTTACGCTCGGCTGGCATGCTGCCACGTGTGTTTAGGTGCAATATGAATGAATTGGTTCTGTTCTACGAACAGACCCATTTGGCAGCATATTCTCATTCAGTTTATTCAATCTCAGTGGAGCCACTGGGGGGAATTGAACCCCCGACCTTCGCCTTACCAAGGCGACGCTATACCCCTAAGCCACAGTGGCGACGGTCTTGTCCATCGATAGGGCCGATTTAATCGCTACGATAGTACAGATGAGCTTTTGCCATCAACAGACTCAAGTTGGGAATGATGCTCGTCGGGTCGCTAGCCGAGATCGCATAGCCCGGTATTGCGCATGACTGGAAATCATGTGGGATTTTCCCTCGGGAGTTCAAATCTCCCTCTCGGCGCCACCTCCAATCTTCAGGCGTAAGCAGCCTTGAACCAGCGCGTGCCTTATTCGGTGCCTCTATTCGGGGCTATTGTGGGCGAGGGCGAGCAAGCAGGGGCGGATGTGCCTCGAGTTGACTTGGGGTCGCTGCGTCTCACCGATGTTCAACTGAGATACAGGCTGTCCGAGAGAGATGAAAGATTGGGCTTCCTCGATATCTTCCGCGAGGACTTAATCTTCCATATGGCGATGATTAGGAGTCGTTGGGGAGTTGGTGAGATGACCTGTGTAGGCTTAGCTTTCGCTGCTCTGGTTCTAGGTTCTTGGGACCTTGGCGTAGGGGAGTTGGCAACTGGAGGAGACTACAACAGGGTTGGACTGACTGGTTTCAGAAATCTATCAGATTTCTCACTNATGATGGCTCTACTTTCGTTGATTTCATGGACTGGTGTGTTCATCACGATGTGGAGTAAGTATCCGATAATGAGGGAGAATCTGGTGTATCTATGGCTCGGAATGATTGTCATCCAATTAGGCTCGATTAATGCCCATTCCAACTCTCCTGACTTCCCCACTGGCTCAACGGGAGCGGACTGGGTCATGTTGGTCATGTCCAATTTGATTCTGTTCTTCTTAGCAATCGTCGTTGTACATCGGGCAGTAATTGAGACTAGGGATATTCATGTCCAAGAACGCCACGCTCACCCTGACCCTAGAGTAGTGCAGAAGGCGTGGAGGGATCACAGCCTCAGGGCTTGGAGCCTAAGTCTGGGGGCTTGGATGATAATGATTAACGTGATGTCGTGGTCAGGTGCTCACGCCATCGCTCAAAGACCTCCTATCGAGGAATACAGCAATCTGCTGGTAGCNATGTTCGTGATTACGGGGTTGATTGCATCTGNATTCCTAGTACACGTCCTNTGGTACCCTCAATTCATGCTGGGTGAGGCNGAAGATAGNATCCAGTCNGTTAGAGCTAGGGAGGTCGCTGGNGATGCACCTGAACCAATACAAGAGGCNGAGCAGGGCAAGTGTCCAATCTGCTCAGGCAGCACTCCTGCAGTAAGGCACGAAGGAGGTCGTATCGAGGTGCCTTGCTCGGAGAGTTGCTCCGGATCNGGTAAACCTGGAACCAAATGCCCTGAGTGCGACGCTCCTCTGCCCATAAGAATTGAATGTCCCAGTTGCAGGTCGAACACCACGGTTGTAAGCCACTTCAGCAGGCCTGAAGCATGGTAATTGGCACGACTTGAGGAAGTCAAATGGAAATTCCACAGCATTCGGATACGGAGGCAGATTCTCTTGGAGGCGAAGAAATTGAGGAAGTTGTCGAGCAGNATGGCGACGGTGCACTGAAACTTGTGATTGGAATTTCTGCCGCTATGGTAGTCTTCCTGAGTGTTGCGATTGCTGCTCTGTGGATTATCTCAGAGGCTGCAGACATCCAGATTGGAGGGCCGCCTTCCGCTTTGCTGACCTGGGAAGACGAGTATAGAGATATGACTGGGATTGATTCTGTTTCTGGCGATGGTACGGGAGTAATGTTGTGTGTGGTTGATTCAGGAATCGATCCGGAACATCCCGATCTACAGAATATCGNCCTTGCAGGCTGGCACGANGCGATTGGAGATTCAGANACTCCCTATGACGATGAGGGACATGGCACCGCGATGGCTGGAATAATCGTGGCTCAAGACGGGCTCACAGGAAATGCTCCTGGAGTAAGTCTTCTAGTAGCCAAAGCAATCGATGATCAGGGCATTGGAAATGACGAACAGATTGCTGAGTCTGTGGACTGGTGTGTGGCCAGTCAGGCAGATGTAATCTCTCTAAGTCTTGGAGGCGCGCAAGGATTCGGTTCTGGTTTATTCACAACGGATGCTCTGGAGGAAGCGGTCGAGGATGCCATCAACCAAGGGGTGTACGTTGTGGCTGCTGCGGGCAACGATGGAGAAGATGATGATGGAGACGTCGAGTCTCCTGGCTCAGTCGAAGATGTGATTTGCGTTGGAGGAATAACTCGAACGGGAGCGATATGGACTGGCAGTTCACAAGGAGACAACGACGGTAGGATTTGGCCCAACCCAATCTTCCCAAGAAGCGACCCGGACAAGAAACCCGAAGTGGTAGCTCCCGGACACGAAGTGCCGATTCTCATGGCAGGAGGATTGAGTTCCGGATCTTGGTGGGGCTGGTCGAGCGGGACCTCTGCATCTACTGCCTGGGTCTCCGGTGCCTTGGCCCTCATATTGGAAGAAAAACCCGAGATGCAGCGAGAGGGNGACTCGGGCGGGCCTGGAGCGGTGGCTCAGATGAAGGAGTTAATTATGCAGAACTCGCAAATGAAAGAAGGTCAGAGCGAGCATGATGACCACTATGGCTATGGCCTTCTAAGGGTAGATTTATTGCTAGATTCATTAGGTAATTCTTCTGCTTCTCAATCGAATATTTCAACCCATATTCAGTCCAATTTTGAAGAGTCGGTGAGCGAGCCGATTCAGGTTCGACGAAGTACTGCGAGAGTTCCTCCAGTTAATTCAACGAATCCTAAGGAATGATTCTCACTGACTTCCTTGACAAAGGAAATCCACTCGTTGAACGATTCAACTTTCTTCTGAGCAGGCGTCATCTCAGAAGGTGAATCCGCCACTCCCACATCTCCAGTAGGGACCTCGGGCTCTTGAGCAAGCAGAACTCCTCCTGGCGAGAGTAGATCAAAGGCTGATTTCGCAGTAGATGGTCTCTCGTCCTCTGGGACATCTACTACTACAAGGTCAATCGGCAAGGGTAGTGGAGATGGTTGAGCGTTTTGCGGCAGTGCTGCTGTTGCTACAGACCATGTCGCTGCCTCCGCAGCGACTTCNTTCCATGGCATTTGTATGACCTGTGTCCAGCCCTCTGCTCCGTGTCTTCTGATTAGTCTGTCAATAATCACGCCGAACTTTCCTCCCTGTTCGATGATTCGAAAACTATTCGGCTTTGGAAGAGGAGTCTCGGGGGGATTAGCAGGATCTCCGCACCACATGTCGAGTAACCAGGCCGACAGGTGTCCAATTCCNCCTCCGATTAACACTGCGTTTTTCGCAGGAATTCTTCCTGAGATATCCCTGATTCGGGCTCGCATAGAACGAGGTAGGGGGCGCAGACTCATGTGCAGCATCTGCTCTCCGATTCCAGCAGCGATTGCTGGTTCGGAATCGTCCCTATCAATATCCTCTGATAGTAACATAGAGAACATCTCTTCCTCTGACATCTGAGGTAGACCGATTCCTCCCTCTCCAGCAGTCATGGCATCTGCTCGAGGTGGCTTCTATTCAATCATCGCATTGGATGGCTTCAAGTGCGCGATGACTGCCGAACACACATGACAGACGGTCATGATGAGGATGCTGGACCTCAGATAGCAGAGTGCATGAATTGTGCTCGTTCTACTGAGCATGAGGTGCTTCGTAGGACTCCTCGTGGGAGCGGAGTCGATGTACTTGCAAGATGCATTGAGTGTAGTAAGGTCCAGACTGTCGTTATCCGCCCTCCCAAAGCGGTCAGACTGGTCTTCACTCTGTCAGAGGGTGCATCCAGTAAAGCCGAGGAGATCGAGGTTGACGANGACGAGGTGCTCGCCNTAGGCGAGGTATTCGAATGGGACTCTGCCCAATGGGAGATAACCAGAATCGACGGTGGTGGCTCTAGGCCACGCAAGTCCTTGCCGGTCACCGAAATCGTCGCGGCTTGGGCGGTACGTAGAGACAGGGTAACGGTCAGAATCACCATGACTGAGGGAGAAGAGAGTTCATCGGGTATGCTGGAGTGCGATCCCGAGCAGGAGTTTTCTTGCGGAACTGTCATTGAAGTTGAAGGTAAACGTTGGAGAATCAGGGCGCTTCACACAGGAAAAGGCAGGACACTGAGGGGCAAACGAGCAGCGTCCGATTTGCGTAGAATATACTTGCATCCAACAAATTCAAACTAGCGCTTGTTGGTCCAGGGCATAAGCAGCGCCTTGGTCACATGGAATGCAATCTCTGGATTCTCCCTCAGGCGGCGCATGCTGTACTCGTACCATTTCGTTCCGTATGGCACATAGACTCTTGTCGTATGTCCTTGCTCGGAAAGTTTTCGTCGGACATCACCTCTAACTCCAAGCAGGAACTGAAACTCATAACCCGGGCCCTTGCCAGAACACATTGCAGGAGTTTCAGAGTGTCTTGGGTCGGGCTTGCCNGGGCCCATTTCTCGGCTCTTCAAGGCGGCTAGAGCATAGGAGATTACCGGATTGTCGTGCGATGNGATTGCAGTATATGCTCCTGAGTCTAGCATGGCATCAATAGCATCGTTAGTACCGTGCACGATATCCCAGTATTTCACGTGAGCAATGTTTTCCGGTTCTAGATAGATTCCCTTGCAGATTCTGAAATCGGTGTGTTTACCTGTAGCGGCGCGAATGTCGTTAATGTCTGAGAGAGTTCGTATTAGCCTTCCTTGTAGAACCACTCCGACATTGTGGAGTCCCTTTTCTTGCAGCGAATTGCAGACATCAATTGTGGGACCAGTGACTCTGTGATCTTCCATGTCCAATCGGACAAACATGTTGTGCTGGGCTGCCTTTCTGACCAGACCCTCGATATTACCCAGAGCCGCATCTGGGTCAATCAGCAAGCCGAACGCTGTGGGTTTGATTGAGATGTTCGCATCGAGTTCGTTCTCTATGATGGAGTCGATTAAGTTGGAGTATTCTTTAATGAAGAACTCAGCCTCCTTCATTGAACTAATTTCCTCCCCCAGTACATCAACCGTGAAACATGCGCCCTCATCACTCATCTCTCTCATCAGAGCGATTGCGCTTACCATGTCTGAGCCAGCAACATACCTCTTCGAAACCCAGCGGATGAAAGCCTTGGGAGTAATTGGCATCAAGCCCACTACTAACTGTCCGAACAGCCTCATCTGAACACTGCAGGAATGGGCGAGCCTTCACAATTGCGAAGATTCATTCAACTCCTTTCCTCGTCTGACTGGCACTCGCAACTCTTCCAAAAGGCCCAGAATTGCCGTTCTCTGCCAGCCCTTGAACGACTTTCTGTCGAGATGGGCGAAGAGTCGCGCTCCGGGGAATGCTGACATCGTGGATTCCACTGAAGTTCGAATCGAATGCTTCCACGCTCCCTTGGGCTCCTCATCCCCCTCTGCATTCTCAAAAGGAAGAGCATAATTCGCTAGTATGTGTCCTGCCCATAATTTAGATTCAGATAGTACCGCCTTGTGTCTGGGAGCATAGTGGCCTCCTCCAAGGCCAATCATCACGTCTCCGTCTTCTTGCCATGAAACCGGTTCAGAGCCATCTAGTCCGAGATTGTCCGAGATTACGCTCGCCCAAGCATCGCCTGCTTCCTTGCTTTTCCACTGAGCTTCGGTGGAGCCAATCTCGATATACAGTGTAGGCTTGGATAGGACCGGTCCATGATGCGTCGTCTCAAGAGTCAAGTCGTACTCCTTGTGGAGTCCGCGTGACCTGCCTTCCGCCAGCATTCTTCTGAACAAAGAAGCGAATCTAGGAGAGGGAGGGACTACTGTCCCATTCCTCCCTCCCGCTTGACCCTCTTCTCCGTGAGGCGTCTCTCCAGGAATTCCGATTGCATGAAGAGTCAATGCAGGAGTATTTGTCGCCGATACATGCCTTGAAAGAATCAATACCTCGTCGATTTCGTGGCCCACGTTATCTTGGTGTATTGTGTCAATTCCATCTGCGTAGATGTGCAACTTGTCGATTAGGAGAAGATGGACATCGCGTGAGAGGTGCTGGTGCATCTTTCCGTGTGAAAGAGTAGTTGGCTCGGACCAGCCACCTAATTCGAGCACTGCCCGATGTAGATTGATTGAGGCATCGTCTTGGGACGAAGCAAGCAGCAGTGTGACCATGTCTCGCAATGGGGGCACTGGTATAATTTCACTAGCCACACCTTCAAGCACGGGGACTGTGAGCGGTCGGTGTGAAAGAAGCTCGGTATGGCTTCCAGCCGATGAGGGTCGACCAGGGCGAGGGGGCGAAGGTACTCGTCGGCAGCTCCGGCGAGTTGCTCAGAATAGATGAGGAAGGCAATCCTTTGCACGAGCCCGTCACTCCATTCCCTGCCAGCATCTCAGGGGGAGTAGTAATGGGGGAATTCTGGATTGGGACCTGGGTTGATCAAGAACTCAGGGAAGCTAGGATGGCTGCTTTGCCCTTGGACGGGGAATGGAATGATGGCGGTGGCAGACAGCATCTCAGGGAAGTATCTGATGCTGAGATGATGATGCCCGCTTCCTCAATCTGGGCTAGGAGGCTAGATGCAGAGCCGATGGCGCTCACGCGTGTTTCGAAAGGTACGGTTTTTGCCACATTGAACAGAGGCGTGTACATGATAGATGATGATGCAAAGGAGATTTGGAGGGCACCATATCCAGAGTGGCCCGGGCTATCGAAATTCCATCACTCGGATACTCTGGTGACATGTACTGAGCAAGATGGAAGAATCGCGCTATGGTCGCGATCGGGTTCGGTAACTTTGCTCGATGGAGAAGACGGATCATTCGTTTCCAACCATGTTCTTGATCTGACCGGTCCTTTGGCAGGAGTTGAATTCAGCGAAGTGGGAGGTTGGTTCCTAATGTTGGAAAATGGCGATGTGGGGCTGCTGGAGGATTTACAGACTACTCCTCATGTAGTGAAGACTCCAGGGCCGGTTTTTGATGCGCGATTTGCTGATGGTAGATGGAGATGGACCGGTTGGAGGCATGATGGATCCTTTTTTGGAGGGAAGTTCGAGATAGTTCAGCGCAGAGATGTCGGAATCGCCCTAGTAGGGGACAATGTAGTCACCAATGATGGGAGATGGAGTGAATTCCGAGCGGCTTACTCTAGGTCGGATGAATGACCGCACTTGCCACAGACCTTCCTGTCAGAATGAATACCTAGGAAAACTCCCGGACCGCAATTAGGGCAGGACTCTCCCTTTCGGACCAACTCTCCGCCCTCTACCGAGTACTTCGAGTGCTTGCCATTTGGGTTAGGCCCTTCTCCCATCACTCATCGCCTCCCTCTGATTCCTCTTCAGAATCTTCTTCCTCAGCCACATCTTCCTCGAGTGGCTTAGGCTTGGGAGGGGCCGGACTCTCCTTGTCAGGCGAGTGTCTGGCCTTGAGGTACTCATGCTCGAACTCTGCAGACTCTGCTGAGCCGTAAACCAGAGCTATGCCGGTAGTCTGAGGCATTCCGAATCGTGTACTGACTTCCTTAACGAAGACGAGTTCTTCCTTGGCTCCGGGCTCAGCCTTAGCGGCAGCGGACCTCATGTCTGCCAGAGATGGAGTCGGTGAGTTTGCGTGATTCCACACAAAGCGAATCTCAACCCGGTCCAATAGCGGATTCTCCTTCCTTTCTGTGACTTCCATCTAGAAACCTCCTCTATCGGATGTTGACCTTCAATGCGTAGTTTCCGGGATCTGAGACATTCAGTCTCTTAGCTACCTCAGATCGGTCCGGATCTAGAATGACGACGAAACCCTGCCAGTCTGTAGTTACTGGAGCTCCGGGACACTGCATGCACTGTGGAGGATCGCTCTTCTTCTCGGGATCGGGAAGAATCCTGTTGCCCTCGCCGCATGCGAAGGGTTGCTTGGCCATCTCAGTCATCCTCCTCGCCGAGCCAGTCGAACGCACCGAGGCCTTCCATCTTGCAATTCAGCCCAATCTTTGACGATCTAGGATCGTTCTGATTGATTGACTTCGAGACAATCCTTGAGCGTACAGGAGATCCTTCCTCGAGGTGCTTGCCGCTCTGGGTGCCCTCAATCCTCTTACTCTGCGCACCGAGATGAACTTGAACAGGTTCGTCAAGTATCTGCGACTTATGCAACAGGGCCTCCACCGGTCCGATTCTGACGAAAGCCCCGTACTCGGAAATCTCTGAGACGGCTCCGTCGATAACTTCGTTATTCTCCATCGTAAAGATGAGGGCCTTGAAGCGGACATTCTGGTAGATAGCCCCATCACCGTGGATAATCTTGCCCCTTCCCACAGCCTCATGATCGAAGGTCAGTAGGGTGTAATCCTCGTTCTCGTCGAAGCGCCCCTCAAAGGCGTCGTGAGCGAGTTCATCGATATGCTCCTCGAGCTTTCTACCCGCACGGATATACTCTGCAGGAATGCGGATGGTGTCCTCTCTTGTTATGAGGCTGTACATGTCTTCGGGCTCCTAAGGGACTCACCAAGAGGATAGCCGAAGGAGGGAGTTTGCCTCCCGTCCCTCATCGGCATTACCTCTGGAGGAGAGTTCCTTGCGACCGGCGACCGACCCGTCCTGTATAAGCGCAACGGATGGAAAGTTCGATTCGGCTGAGACTGAGGTGCTTTCAGACCGTAGGTCTGAGTGAGGGTATAGGGCGAATGTTCAAGTGGACTCGGAATGCCATCTCCTATTCTGATGACATCGTGCCCGCCTGTGCTCCGGACCTCGAGGCTGCGTCATGCGGCTCTGGGAGTAGCCTTGTTGTTAGCGATGTCACTGTCTCCTTCGCTATCATTCTATGATATTAGCCATAGGGCTGAGACAGGAGATGGGACTCAAGATCCATGGACAGATGGAGGGCAGCCTTGGCCACAATCAGGTAGGACTTCGGACAGGTTGGCGGTAGTTCCGGCTCATGGTCCCGACGGTGGTGCTGGCGATGGTTCGCCACAGAATGTTGCACAACTCAAGTCAATCGTAGAGCCTGCTGTCAACTGGATGTATGGCTCATACACAATTGGAACTGATGCGCTTTCGACTCCAATCGCAGATTTCTCGGCCTCGATTACTGCTGGAGAAGGCGCTTCAGAACGCTGCGCCGGAAGTTCTCTCTTCACTATCATAGTTCAGAAAACCTCGTCATCGGACCCTACATACCTGAGAATAATCGAAGGCGAGGATGCTGAGTTAGCATGGGAGGCAGACCTAGGTCAGACTGAGTACGTGAAGGCAGCACCGTTGATTGCGGATGTTGACGGAGATGGGATGCAAGAAGTGCTCGTCGTATACGATGATTCTGCGGGCGATCTGCGAATAGATGCGTGGTCTCCAAGGCTTACTTGTTCGGTAACTGGTTGGTCTTCATCTAGCGATTCCAGTGAACTGATGTGGAGTTGGACCGACACTAGTCTATTCATCAGCAGCCCCGATGGACCATATGCATCATCCGCCCTAGGAGGGCACAAGCCTACAACTCAACCTCTGTTGGCCGATCTCGACTTCGATGGAGACGCAGAACTGGTCATTGCAGCGATTGAGGATTCCTCAGACAACAGCCCTCAGGTGATTGCTCTGGGACTTTCCGACACAGGCGCCACTCTGCTTTGGGATATAACACTCGATAAGGGGACTCATCCCTCTGACCCTGCTTTCGCGCGAACTGACGATAGTACTGGTTTCGTTCTACTCACTACAATTCAGGACAGTACGGGCTCGATGTGGGTGTGGAAACTCGATCACGATGACGGAGAGGACAATTGGGGAGGATATTCCTTAGGTCCAGGAGAGAGTAATAGTGATTCTGCCCCGCATGTCAGGCTTCCCGGGCCCATTATCGCGAATCTGGATAGTCAGAGTGACCCAGAGATGATTCTCACCATACCTACCGACGCAGACGGCCAGAGTTCGGTCGATGGGGCGGAATTCATCGGTATGGAAATCGGTGATGCTAGCGAGATTTGGTCATTTGAGGCATCGAATGGGTTTGCCGACGCCCCACCGACAGCGATAGATACTGATGGAGATGGACAGCATGACAGAGTCTGCTGGGTCACTTGGTCAGAAGAGAATATCCTGACCAGACACGGGCATGCGGGTTGTCACGACCTTGGCGACAATCCGAGTCAGGCTTGGGTTAAGAGTCTGGAAAGAGAAGGGGGCACCACGAATGACGAGATTGCTCTATCTCCTGCCGCGTGGATGGATATAGATGGGAGTGGGGAGCCTGAGCTGTTGGTAGCCTTCGGCCGCAAAGTCTGGGCCTATGATGGAGAGGACGGGACAGTAGCAGACATCTGGGGAGGTTCAATCACAGTATCTCATCGTACTTGGGCCGCTCCTTCTTTCGCCGACATAGATGGAGATGCTACTCTCGACATGGTGATTGGGGACACGGTGATTTCGCATGCTGTCGCTGACGTCAGGCCTCTCTTAGACTCTCGAGGTATAGACTTCAGTCCGAGTGAGCCAGACCCGGGGGAGCAGGTCACAGTAACCGCTTGGTTCGAAAACGCGGGCACGGCCGATACAGATGATCAGACCGAAGCCAAGTTGTACGCCAATGGGGAGTTAATCGGAGTGTATGAAGCCGGCACTATGGAGCCGGTGGATCCAACCGGTAGTGGAAGTATAGAGTCGTTCAGCGCCGATTGGAGCGGACCTTTGGGTGAGCATGAATTCGAGTTGATTCTAGACTCTGGCTCAAACCTAACTCAATCTAGGAGGGACAACGATGCTCAGAGTGTCTCTCTGGTTATTGTGCCGACCTACAATGCCAGTTTCGAGATACCCAGTGAACCAGTAAGGGTTGACCCGGGATCATCCACAATAGCCCTCCCGACTGTTCGATCCACGGGTAGACTTGCAGGGACTTGGAGCCTTAGCGTAGACGACAGCGATTTACCTGATGGTTGGTCCTGGCAAGATGAGACGAGCGGTGGCCTCAGTGGAATTGAGATTGGTGTAGACCAGACTTGGACTCCTGCGTTGAAAGTGATTTCTCCCGCTGATGCTTTGGGTTCTGACACGGGCCATCTAGGTCTATCTCTGACATTGGACTCCGACCCGGAGAACTACAGCGCTTACGCTACACTCCCTGTTGAAGCAAATCGAACCAGAGGTCTGTCCCTGAGAGGTCCGGATGGAACTGCCGCTAGTTCCGGCTACGGGCTGATTGGAGGAGAAGCGGACGCTTGGATACTAGTGCACAATCTCGGCAATGCAGATGAAACGCCTGTCATCCAAGTCGGTGGCACTTCTTGGGGCGACACAGATGGAGATGGTCAGACTGACAATGTCGTGAGCCTGTACGATCTAGAAGGTAATTCACTTCCTGCGCTCAGTCTATCTGCAGGCGAAGTAAAGCTCGTGACTGCGAGACTGACTGTACCTTCAGATGCCAATTTGGGTGACTCGGTGAGTACTCAAATGACTATGTGTGTAGGTAATGGAGACGAGGAAGAGTGTTCGACTATTTCTCTGGCCTATGAGGCCTCAGGAGTGGTTGTTGATGTTCATCAGCGAAGTGTACCAGCAAGCGGTCTACAATGGGAAGTGACTGCAGATATGCCATCAGATTCTGGACAGTTGACATGGTCTCTATCCGATTCTGGAATGGCTATTGATGGATGGACCTGGAGTGCTTCAGGGAGCCTGATAATCCAGGGAGATTCGATAGTGATGTCCGGATCTCCAAGTAGTCAGGCTTCTGGTTACTTGCACCTCGACTTGCCGCCCGATTCGCCCCCCGCATTCCATTCCTTTAGTGATGAGAGTTCCGAGTCTTCTAGCCATGAGTTGCGCATGTCTCTAGAGGTGCTCCAGATTCACCGAGCGGCCATACTGGTGACCTCCCCAACCGAACAGCCACACACTGTAGATGTAGAAGAGGAGACTCTGGTCATGATTAGATTAGAGAATCCTGGCAACGGGGCAGACACATACTTGCTGAGCCACGAGATAGTAATCGACGAGAATATTACAGAAGACCCGGGTGTCACGGTTTCCTTCTCGAATGATGTCGTTGCACTCGGTGCGGGTAGCCTGACCAACATACCGGTCATGGTGACTCTACCAGAGACAACTCCAGCAGGACATCCAGTAGGAGTTTCCATCATAATGACTTCTCAAGGAAATTTGGACGTGAGTGACTCAGATACTGTCCTACTACAAGCGAGACAGGATCACAGATGGGGATTCGAGGCCCTAGTTGGTGGCAATCCACTAGTTGAGGGAGGATACTACTCGGCAGATCCTGGATCTGTATTCTCAGTTGAGTTCATTGCGACAAACGAAGGAAATCTGGTTGATGACATGGACAT
This sequence comes from Methanobacteriota archaeon, assembly GCA_002714745.1. Taxonomy (GTDB): domain Archaea; phylum Thermoplasmatota; class Poseidoniia; order Poseidoniales; family Thalassarchaeaceae; genus Thalassarchaeum. Next base: position 13,341 of record PAYF01000009.1, read on the forward strand.
GCAAGCTGATTACAACCTGAGTTTAATTGGAGATGATGTTTCTAGCGGTTGGGATACTGAAGATGGTTCCTCCGAAGGAGTTGGGGTCAATGAATCGACTTCGATATTGGTCAATGCAACTATTCCCACAGATGCTTGGAACGGCTCGATTATGCATGTATCTATTTCCGCTCAAGCTCAGGGAGAGGCCATGGGTAGTTTCAACTTCAGTCTGGAAATCAGCAGAGTGCCCGGATGGGGCGTCTATGCGGATGATGCGAATCTTGAGGTCGATCCATCTGGATCACAAGTTGTATTGACTGTAGCACAGATGGGGAACGCTGAATCCAGACCCTATCCAACGATATGGGTCAGTGGGGAAAATGGATGGACAGTAGAACAGCCCGATGTGCTCCCCGATATATCTCCTGGAGAAACAGCCCCCCTCATCCTCAATATCACGCCTCCTGATTCCGCTCAGCATGGCAGAGCTGTGGAGTTGAACATCAGATTGAGAGATGGAGACGGAAGTGGAGAGACTGAAATCACTCTCCCACTACGGGTAGCAATCATCAGAGATTTCGAGATGACATCAATAGAAGGATGGGTCATATCCGAGTCTGGAGGATTTCCCATAGTCGAACTACTCAATCTAGGTAATGCTCCGTCTACAATTTCCTTGCAGGTTCTGAGTCTCCCTGTTGGCTGGACGGTTTCCGGCCAGACCGAAGTTGTACTCGGAGTCGGAGAAATCAGAGGGGTGCCTCTGGAGATCATACCGTTAGAAGGCTGGGATGGCAGTATGCAGACAATCAGGATTCTCGCTGAAGATGAGGACGGGACCCAGAGAGAGGTCGCCCTAGATACATCTCAGCAGACATACTCATGGGCATCTACACCGGTCATCGTCGGAATGAATGGTGACGAGGTCGTCATCGACATTCACGGTGCCGATTCATCTACAACTCTGATTGATTCCTCCTCTGGAATTCTGTCTGCATTACCTGATGGTGGTTGGGCTTTGCCAGTTGTCGCATCCGGTGAGGGAGCAATTTCGATTGGCGCTGAGACACTGACTTATCTGGCACATTCTTCCGAGCCATCTTCTCGATTTGCAACTTGCAGCATTTCCGGGGCTGTCGAAGATGCAATTGCCCAGTGCACTATCATGAATGGAACTGAAGGATTCCATTACACCATGATGCTAATCGATGATGCGGGCAGTATGCTTGGGTCTGCATCCGGATATGTTTCCGAAAACACCTCACTGGGGCCAATCAACCTGAGTGTAGAGGGTTGGGCTCCGGAACCGGGAATCAGAGACCTGACAGTCAGACTGCTTGATGGGAGGGGTGTTCTTAGCTATCAGGAATCCAAGTCATATGATATTAGGAGGCAAGACTGGAATGTCGGCATTATCGATGTTGAGCTGGAAGGTGAAGGTGATACTCAGAGAATCCGAGTATCTTGGCAGCGCAGCGAGAATGTCAAGGAATTGCTAGCTCAGTATGATGCCGACTGTAGTCTGACTCTGGAAGCCTCCTCCTACACCATGTCGCATAGTGTCGATCTGACTGCTCTGTTCCCAGTTGCCTTTGAGATTAGTCGCCCCAGTGTGGCACAGGATGGCGATGAACTCGTAGTGACTATGGGGTGCTCATTCCCATGGGATATAGACTCGAACTCAGCTGACAACGAAGGCATAGTTATTCTTTCAGGAGGTGCTGTGGAGCCTTCTAGATACCCCGATTTGAGTACCTCTGTTGGCGCAGCAGTGCTGGTGATAGGAGTCAGCGTTGCCTTAGCATGGATTATCAGGAACAACCGAGAAGGGAAGCATTTGATGGAGATGGCAATGAGTGCAGCAGAGGAAAAGATGCTTAGCAAGGAAACTCAGCCTGAAACCGTAAGTGAGAAAGATGTCGCGCCGGAAACCCCGGTAGAGGAGCCTGACTTGGAAGAGCCAGAACCCGATAGTGAACCCGAGCCAGAAGATGCGTTCGAGGCGAGGCTGCGCAGGCTGATGAGAGATTGATTACAGCCTCATCCTCTTGGAGTGTAGTTCCTGATACAGAGGCAACGCCTGATCGAGAATGGACTCAACGGATGGCGTCAGTTCACCAGTTCTGGGCCTGAATCGAGAGAAACCAGTTGAAGACCAAACCGATTCGTACCAGTACTCTCCCCAGACTCCATCACATTCTCTAGGGCCAGCCTCCCAAGATAACATCGATTCAGAGAATGGAATTTTCAACTCTTGACAAAGCATATCGAGCATTCCTCTAGGGTCCTCCAAAACATCTCTTGAATCTAAGATTGGAGGATTAGAATCATGTTGCGAGACATTCTCCAATAACCTGACTTGTTGAGGTAAGCCTGTTGACCATAGCGAGACTTCGTGAGTTATCTTGGANAGTGACAGTAAAACTTCCCTAGGGTTACGAATCAGGAAACAGTTGCTTAGTGATTCTAGCCAATCGAGGTTCATCCCAGGTGTGATGTGNTGGCACATGTGCTTTTGATACCAAATTNCAGCCTCCCCTGGAATCTCNCCAGATAGAGTCTGGGCTACCTTCTGATAGTCAGACTCATAGGTCTCAATNACCTTCTCGGCACCNGGNTGATNNACTCCAGNCTGTTCTAGATANTGGGCGTAGAATGGCTCGTCAATTGCACAGCAGTCANGCCTGTTTTCAAATGAATACATCATTGCTGTGGAGATATTCCTAGGGCCNGACCACATCGCTAGCCTNCAGCCATCANCCACCGCACTCACTCCTNACTAAATCGATGTACAGATTCTGAAGTCGCTCACACATTGGACCACGGATGCCACCCCCTACNGGCTCGCCGTCGAACGAGACCACTGGCGTAAGGCCGGCGAAAGTCCCGGTGACGAACGCCTCGTCAGCCAATCTCACATCATCGAGTGTGAAATCNNTCTCAATTGAAGANATGTCATTTGCNCTACATAACTCGAGTACTTTCTTNCGGGTGATTCCATCCANACANTACTCTCCAGATGANGTCCAAACCTCTCCATCNCGCACGATGAAGAAATGNGTAGAGTTGCAGGTNGATACGTTTCCGTGGGGATCAAGCATCAGCCCCTCGTCGCCNCCNAGTTCGGCTGCCTCTATGCAGGCAGCAATGCAATTGTGCTTAGAGAGGCTATTTATTCTCGGATCCTGAGTATTTTGTCCGCCCCTCCTAGTGCTTACTGAGACCAGACTGATTCCATCTCTAACTCTGTCCTCGTTTGCCCTCTTGTACTCCGGGATGATTACCAGNGTGGGCGGGCTGGAGATGANCCATGGTGCTTGGTAAGGAGTAGGTTTGAGGCCNCTACTGGCAATTAATCGGATATGGACTCCATCTGACATCCCATTGGCATCTATTACTTTGTTAATCTCAGAAAGAATCTCATCTCTGGATTTTCTAATGTCCATAGAAATCGTTTGAGCTCCATGAAAAAGCCTGTCTAGATGGTCATCGATGAAAGCCAGATGGCCATTGTGCAGTCTGAAAGATTCCCAAACTCCATCNCCCANCAGGAAGCCNGCATCGAATACCGANACNTTTGCCTCGCTCCTTTCAACCAAGTCTCCATTGACAGAGATNATTACTTCTGAGTTACGAGGNTCGTCCTCGTACTCGTGAGTTCCCATTTGCTACCTCAGAAATCTTTNCCGGTNAGACGCTCNTACATCGAAGCATACAGTTGTGCAGTTTTGTNAATCNTNCCTTGAGGGAGGGCTGGAATAGGNGGCTCATCNAGNCCTTTCTCCCTAGCATCATAAAGCGNCTCATGATGTCCGATATCGATGTAGTGCTCCCTAACAAACTCTTTCGANAGAGATTCAATTCTGCCTTGTGAGTAGGTTTCTGCATCCCACCACCTATCTTCATCCAAAGTTCCGAATGAGTCGACTAAAACGGGCTTCCTACCAATGCCAAGAGCAAANTCCTTCTTACCATCAACGTGGATTAGCCCTCGTTTTCCAGCTTCTCTCTCGATAATAGCGTCAATCTTGAGAGTGGCTTCTAGAATAGAGTCGAACTCCTTCTCGGTAAGATTGGATATCTGCAGTGCCTCCTCTCTATCTAGAAGCCGGTCGAAAGCCTCGAACTTAGTTGACACCTCAAGATATGGTTGAGGTAGTTTGCAGTTCTCTTCTAATTCTGTTCCGGGCTCGAATCCGAACTCCTCGGCCCCTACGTCGCCCTTGGAATAGCGGCGCCAACCTGAACCTGCCAGATGGTGTCGGCAGATTACTTCGAGAGGGACGAACACGTTCTCCATATCTCTGGGAATTGCTCCCGGCTCTTTGATTACCTCGAAGCGCCTAGCTAAGCATCTATCTGGGGCGTTCATCTCAATGAGATGAGTGTCGCATACGCCTTCGTTAGTGATGAGATCGAACCAATGGCAAGTCGTTCTGTTCAGACTCTCTCCTTTACGGGGAATAAGTGAGGGGATGATTTGGTCATAAACTGAAATCTGATCAGTGTATCTGAACTCCAGNACATCTGGNTCGTCTGTGCTCCAGACTTGCTTGACCTTGCCGCTGTATTGTAACTCACCCATGACAGAGTTGGGCGATGGTACGACGATGAACATTCCTGATGTTCATTCAGATTAGTCCCTTCGNNNTGACTGATAAATGATGAATNCTGCAAGTAGTGAAATTAGAATCCAGCGCCTATCNAAACNATCGGCAATCGGGTTGTCATCTTCGCCGAAGATATCGTTCACATCATCCAATNNGGGAGAATGTTCNGAGGCCATCAGAACAATNCCGTCGACATAGTANGNCTGGCCNCCTCTGAGTCCCTTGGAGANGGCTTTCTGAGANGTCATAGAGCCCAACAAGAAGTCGCAATCTCCTCTCTTAAGNTCCTGAACTGACTCAAACTCGCCNCCGCTATNCCATGCTCTGAATGAAATCNCAGAAGANTAGTNACTGGATATCCGGGNGGCCACCATCTCAAAGATGTCCACTTCAAAACCNCTCATCACAGCAGANCCATCCAGCCAAGACATCGGNGANTCTTGATCGTACATGCAAGCTACCAACTCCTGTTCGTCATGAATCATCTCATAGAGTACTCCTCCTTCAGTAGGAGTAGGCCATTGGTGGTTCTGCGAAACCAGTGACATGTCCATCTCAGGCTCACCCAGGAACCATGTCAAGTAGGCATCAGAATCTGAATTGGAAGAGAAAATCTCCTTCAATGCCGAATTTATCGCCTCAAGTAATTCGGTATTGCCGAAATCTTGTTGCGTGTCAGGCCTGACTGCTGGGACATAGTAGTCAGTTAGTTCCACCATACCAATAATCTCCAAACCTGGTGTGTCCTCAGAGTTCTCTGGGTTAGAGGCAATCAACTGTGAAGTCAAGAAGTAGTCGACATTTCCTACCATTAGGTCCCTCATTGCCATATTGTAGTCGAGATAGTTCTGCTCAGTGATATGAGAATGCGTATCCAATAGATACGCGACCGGGGTCTCTTCAGAGCTAGCTACAGTGTATTCGGAACTGGCGGAAACCACTGGGGCATGAGATAGTAGCAATGATGCTAGACACAGGCATACAGTGACTGCCCTCATGAGTCTAGGAGCCGAGATTGCGACTTAGCATTGATGGTCCGCCTAGACTATATTCATCAAGGGGACTCGGAAGTCGGGGGCTGGTATGTTGGAACATGATACTCGGACAACAGAATCTAATGCACCAGCAGTTAGTCGTGCAGTAACTGTTGCCCTGTTGATGGTACTCTTATGTCTGGTTTCGCCAAGTCATGCCGGGGNCTTCGAAAGTAGTTGGGCCGTNGTCGAAAGTGGGACCTCGGAAGATCTGCTTACAGCGGCCGAATATGANAATCAGATTTGGGTTTTCGGCACTGGAGGNANGATGCTGAACAGNAGTGACAATGGNGTCACTTGGCAAANTGCAGAATCTCCNACAGAATATGACATTCACCATTCNGACTCGGGTTTCGGTTCATTATTGGTCGCAGGAGACTCNGGGCTCGTNCTNCTCAAACAGAGTTCAGAATCTGNTTGGCTAGATATTTCACTCGCTGAGGTTTCNCNAATCAANGATGTCGCACTTATGNGTAGTGGGANNATTGTTGCAGTTGGTGATGGTGGTGCTATTTTCAGATATGAAGGAGGAATATGGGAGAGTGTGCCCTTGTCAATACAGAACGATTTGAATTCAATTTCGTTCTACGATGAAGATTTCGGAGTTCTTGTGGGTTCAAATGGGACTATTTTGTTCTCAGNAGACGGAGGNGAAACTTGGGACTATCGCGAACCGCCCGAAGGANCGGGTGAGGCGAACATAGTCGCAGTGGAATACTACAGTCCCGTTAGGATTTACGCAATCACCGATGACGGTAGCATTCTATTTTCTAGGTCCGATATTGTTGCTGGAACCGATGTCGGGTATGTATGGACTTTGATTGACTTCGAGAGGCATTACCCTCCGGGGAGCACTGATTACCTACTGAATCCCTCCGATCTTGATGTCGAGTTGACTTCTCTTGAGGTGCTCACCACTACCAAGCTGATGATGACTGGAGCAGGCGGATATCTCTCCATAAGCACCAATGGGGGGACAATCGTCTCCCAGCAGATCAATCCATTGGGCAATGACACAGACTTCAACCAAATNCACATGCTGACTCCATTCGTTGGTATAGCCGTAGGGGACGATGGAGCAATACTCTGGACAGAGAGGGCCGGTGAGGACGATCAAGTCGGCTTCGCGGTGCCCGAGTACAGCAACTTCGGAGTATTCGTCGACGAGACTAAGGAGAGATTCAAGGATGGTTTCATAGCNACAATCAAGATTGTTTCTTTCGGAATAGTTCTAGGGTTCTTCCTTGGAGTNACNCTGGCTATGTGCAAGACTTCCCCCNNGTCGCTGAAAAATCTGGTGGAGCGATTTGAACCGATGCAAGTAAGAGTTGCAGGCGCTCCAATTCTCGTTGCGGGCCTGTATATGTTCAAATCTGCCATTCCAGGCACACGAGGCCTAGGCCTAGAAGGAATTGAGTACATTTTCCTACCAATTGGTGCGCCTGTGTCCTTCGCCAGGATTCTTCTTGGAATTGCATTCACTTTCCTTGGTTTACTATTCCTGAGTAATGACGGAAAGTTCTCTAAAATCAAGATTAGTTCATTAAATTTTAACCCGTGGAGAGTGAGGCCGCTGAACACAATTGCGAATGTGTATACTGACTTCTTCCGCAACACTCCATTGATTGTACAGTTCCTGTTCATCCACTTCGGGCTTGACTTGGGAGGGGCGATCAAGACTCCGGGTTTGGAGTATTTCAGTTTCGAGAAGTTGTCTCAGGATCACAACTTCATAACTGATATCTTTGCGATATANGATGATAATGGGACACTCATTGGAGGGTTGCTCTTCAATACAACATTCATCAGNGCATTCTGCGCGCTGGGATTCAATTCAGGGGCTTACCAATGTGAGACCATCAGGGGTGCCATTCAGGCCATACCNTCAGCTCAGATGGANGCCGGCAGGAGCATAGGTCTGACGTATCTACAAACTATGCGCCGAGTGATAATGCCGCAAGCGATTAGAATTTGCATCCCGCCTATGGGCAACGAGATGGTCAACTTGGTACTCAATTCGTCGCTAGCGATGATAATTGGATATGCAGAAATCACTAGGCAGGGCAAACTGATTGTTGCACAGACATTCCAGTACGCATATGCGTGGGGAATGGTTCTGATATCGTACTTCGTTGTCACATGGACGCTTGCACTCTTCTTGAGGTGGATGGAGGAGAGGACCAGGATACCAGGATTAGGGATTACAGGGGGTGACTGAATTGCCGGAAAATGTGTTGGAAGTAGAAGATTTACACATGATTTACTCTGGAGGGGTGCATGCAGTTAGAGGAATATCATTCAATGTTAATGAAGGTGAATCGGTGGCTATAATTGGCTCCTCTGGCAGTGGAAAATCAACCGTTCTTCGATGTATAAATAGNCTAATAGAGCCAACTGAAGGGAGNGTCTCNCTGAAGGGAGATCAGGTCAACACTCCTCACACTGATGTTAACAATCTGAGATCTAGGATTGGGATGGTTTTCCAGTCATTCGAGTTGTTTGCCCACCTGAAAGTATTGGACAACGTCACACTGGGGCTTAGGCATGTCAGGAAGATGAGTAAGAGGGATGCCAAGGAGCGTGCGCTATCTGTGCTGGAGCGTGTGGACATGCTCGACAGGGTCGATGCATATCCAGGTAACCTATCTGGAGGACAGAAGCAAAGAGTTGCAATTGCTCGAGCTCTGGCGATGCATCCTGAGGTGTTGTTATTCGACGAGCCTACCAGCGCCCTTGACCCCGAGTTGATTGGTTCGGTTCTAGAGACCATAAAGGGACTGGCCGAGGAAGGAATGACGATGCTTATCGTCACTCACGAGATTAGTTTCGCTAGGGACGTCGCTGACCGTGTGATCTACATGGACGAGGGTGTGGTGGCAGAGGAGGGGCCCTCCTCAATTATCGAGAACCCGAAAACTGAGCGACTCAAGAAATTCCTCTCATCACTCCACGAGGACGATGTTCCTGAGCAAGCTAACTAACAATTGGCCGGTGCGGATGTTAGGAAGGGTCAGCGACAATATCGTGGTTGAGGAAACGTCTACACCATTCCTTGGGCTTGCATCGCCTCGGCTACCTTGAGGAAGCCGGCGATGTTGGCTCCGGCAACGTAATTGCCTGCCATACCGTACTTCTCAGCCGTCTCGAAGGCGTTCTTGTGTATGTTAACCATGATTCCTTCGAGCTTCTGATCGACCTCTTCACGAGTCCAATTCATCCTTAGGCTGTTCTGACTCATCTCTAGACCTGAAGTAGCAACTCCTCCAGCATTCGATGCCTTCCCGGGGGCGAATAGAATTCCGTTAGCGTGGAAGCACTCAACGGCTTCTGGTGTGCAAGGCATGTTAGCACCCTCGGCCACCGCAATGACATTATTGTTCACCAGCATCTGAGCCTCCTCTCCATTGACTTCGTTCTGAGTGGCACAAGGTAGAGCGATGTCGACCGGAGTATCCCACAAACCGTTCAGGTTAGGCTCTGGCTTAGAAGCAGTGTACTCAACCCCGTCGAAGTGGTCAGCATACTGCTTTATTCTGCCCCTCTTGTTGTTCTTGAGGTCCATAATCCAAGCCAACTTCTCCCTGTCAATTCCAGCAGGATCGTAGATGAATCCGCTGCTGTCGGACATGGTCACCGGCTTTCCGCCCAGATCCAATACCTTCTCGCATGCGAACTGGGCTACGTTACCCGAGCCGCTGATGGCGACACTAGCGCCGTCGAAACTCTTGCCCTTGGTGGCTAGCATCTCTCGAGCGAAATAGACTAGTCCGTATCCGGTTGCCTCGGGTCGGATTAGTGAGCCGCCGTATGAAAGGCCCTTTCCAGTGAAAACTCCTGTGAACTCGTTTGCGAGTTTCTTGTACATCCCGAATAGATAGCCAATCTCCCTGCCACCTACTCCGATATCTCCTGCTGGGACGTCTAGGTCAGCACCGATGTGCCTCCAAAGTTCCATCATGAATGACTGGCAGAAGCGCATGACTTCCGCGTCTGACTTACCCTTAGGATCGAAGTCTGAGCCACCCTTTCCTCCCCCCATAGGAAGTCCGGTTAGGCTGTTCTTGAACACCTGCTCAAAGGCTAGGAACTTCAGTATCGACTGGTTGACACTGGGATGGAATCTGAGTCCGCCCTTGTAGGGTCCAATGGCGCTGTTGAACTGGATCCTGAACCCCCTGTTGACGTGGAAGTTACCATCGTCACCATACCAAGGAACTCTGAACTGGACGATTCTCTCGGCCTCGACCACAGCCCTGACCACAGGCAGATAGTCTGGATGTGCCTCGATTACCGGGACTAGGCTTTCTANGACCTCTTCTACAGCCTGATGGAACTCAGGCTGGTTCGGATCTCTTGCGATTACGCTGTCGTACANTTCTTTCATTGTGCTGTCCATTGGCTCACCAAGGGGATTCTACGATTCCTNTTTGAGGGACCGGGCGCTTGCGCGACCGAGGAGGGGCTTTTCAATGGTATCATCANAAGATGTCCTGAAAGAAGACACNAGGTGAGTCTGATAATCTTANGAGAAAAGGTNTCTTTCGGCCAACTGCGCNACTTTGTCNCGATGGCTGGGGAGAGTNATGACATACACNGCTGCTTGGCTCACTTGGCGGTTTCTGAGTGCATCAGCGATTGGTGTGTGTTCGCGGAACCAGCGGGTTTTTCCGTCATCTCCTAGAATCCTGACTTCAACCTGAGACATTCTGGGCTCAGCTAGTAAGAGTTTGATGTTCGGGACATCGACTGCGACATAGCCAGGAGGTAGTCCTGCTCTATGGGCTAGATCGTCCTCAAATTGGCGTCTGCTCTCTGGACTCTCTACTATGCTCAGTAGATTGGCGGCTTGCTCTTCGCTCATATCCTCTCTGCGCCTGCTTGCACAAACCTTCAGCAGTTGCCTGTACTTTAGGCGTCGAATCATGTCCTGGGCGTAATCGCCAGCTCCTGCCAAGGCCTCCCATATCTCGGCGTCAACTCGGCGCTGCAAATCTATCGAATCTGGTAGGCTTTCTGAGCTTCTCTCGACAGCTCTGGAAAGCATTACTTCGGTAACTCTAGTGACGCGGTGGAAGTAAACCGCACTGTACATCAGGGCACGAGCCATCATCATCCCCTCTAGGGCAGGTAACCCGCCCTCTTCTACAGCGATGTCGCCACTGTGTCTCTCTAGACACATAATCAATCTACGGTGGTCGACTACGCCGTGCTTCACACCTGTGAAATGGGAGTCTCTGAGCAGATAGTCGAGTTGGTCACAATCAACGGGGCCATGAACAAGATGTGCCAGAGTGAGATCTTTGTCTACGAAGTTCTCCTTTCCGGCAGCCCATGCGCTCAATGAGCGTTCNGTCCCTCCGGCCCCAGGCCCCCTGATTAGTCCAGCGACCTCCTTTGGATCTAGTCCGTGAGATTCTAGAATCTCTGGGACAGTTATTCTGTTGGGAACGGAAGACTCCTCTCCCTCTCGCAGTACATCATATTCTCCGACAATTATTCCTTCTGTGATTGACATGTGATCCATGCCTCCACGCTCATGCAGGATGTGCTCTAGCGTGTGNGAGTATGGGCCATGCCCTACGTCATGNAGCATGGCTGCAGCCTGAACTGTGTTGGTCTCATNATCGTCTAGNCCCAGNGANTCGGCCATCATGCCTGCAATATGAGAAACTCCCAATGAGTGCTCAAAGCGGGTGTGGTGTGCTCCGGGAAATACGAGATGAGCCAGGCCCAACTGCTTGATGTGGCTGAGCTTNTTCATCTCAGGGGTACTCAGTAAATCCGACCTGACGCCTTCGATTCTGAACTGCCCGTGAATGGCGTCGTTGATTACTTTCATCGCAGACCCTGCGGGGTTCCGAAAGGACACCCTGCCTTGAATCGCACTATCGCAAACCTGCGTGAATACTGGAGATTGGGTCATNNTACCACAATATGTTGCATTTCAATTGTCTTTCATTTGCAATACAATTAATAGGCTCTACCCGGTCTGCTAGACTCAGGAGGAATGTGAGGTGGCCGGTGTCAGTCCGATGGTTTCGCTGAGAATACCTGAGGATTATCTGCTCGAAATCGACCAGAGAGTCGGTTTCGATGGAATGAGGAACCGGTCTGATGTTATCCGAGAGGCTGTTCGCAGGTACCTAGCATCTCCTCTGCCTTCAATGGGCGAGCGGGTCGAGGTTGACCTTGGTCCTGATCTGACTGCTAGGATGAGAGATTTCTGTAAGTTGCACGGAGAGACTCCGTNCTCCGTTCTGCGTCAGGCTGCTCGAACGCACATTGCGAAGGCCACACTTGAGGGAGCCACTGTAGATAGGGTTCTCGAGATGCGTATGGATGAGCTGCGTGCGCGCTTTGATGAAGATTCGAACGCTCTATGAGGTGAGAGATTGAGCGATGATGGGATGCACGAGAATGCGGGGGGGCGTCACGGACGCCCCCTCGCCCAAACCTCGCACGGCCTGAGAGGATTAGTTCTAAGGGCGAAACTCTCCAATGCTGCAGGATACGATGCTCGCGAAGCCCCTAGGGTTTCGAAGAGGCCCAATAGTAGGGACGATCTGCTTTGAGAATCAACACACACCGTCCCGTACAATCGTGCGGGGCAACCTAATTCGCCAGTCTGAACCTTGATGCATTAGACGTTCATCCGGCAGCATGGACAAGGGCATGTCCGACTGGAGTCGATTCGAAAGGCTGACTCCTTTCAGAGTCCGTGATGTTCTCCTGGTAGCTAGTCACTTCGATCACTACTTGCTAGAGGAATCGGGATATTTAGCTGAGATAATGCGTCAGGAGTATTCTGAGCTAAATCTGTCTCAATCACCTAGAATTATCCATAGTCCTGAAGCTCGCGACGCGTTGAGGCTCCTGCAGGCTCGAGACTTCGACGTCGTCATAACTATGGCCAGGGTTGGCGAAATGGATGTAAATGCATTTGGAATAGAAGCGAAGAAGATTAGTCCCGGACTACCTGTGATGATGCTCAGCCACAATACTAGAGAGTTGGCAGGCCTTAGTGCTGGCGAGGGGATTGACAGGATTTTTGTTTGGACTGGCGACAGTAGGATTCTGCTATCAATCTGCAAACTCATAGAAGATGAGAGGAATGTAGAGAACGATGTCAGGGACGGAGATGTCCAAGTTATTCTGTTAGTCGAGGACAGTAGGAGATTCTACTCTGCCTACCTTCCTCTGCTGTATACACAGTTGGTCAACCAGACTACCAGACTAATGGGCGAAGGAGGTAATCTGCATGAGAAACTCCTGAGGCTCCGCGCTAGAGCCAAGATTCTACTGGCCTCAGATATGGACTCTGCGAAGACTATAATCAACAGATATCAGAAGAATCTGATTGGAGTTTTTACAGATGGTAGATTTCCAAACGAAGGAGGAAATAGAGATACTGCGGGCCTAGAACTAGTAAGATATGCTCAGCAAGGACATCGTTACCTTCCGATTCTATTCCAATCAAAGAACATCGAACTGAAAGAGGAGGCCGAGGCCTTGGGAGTCAGATTTCTGCATAAGGAAGATAGTCAGTTGTACCAAGGTATAGAGGACTTCATGGTCGAGGAAATGAACTTCGGTGATTTCGTTTTCCGTAAGCCAGATGGGAGCGAGGTGGGCAGAGCGTGCAATCTCAAGGAGTTGGCCGAAGGAATCGAATCCGCGTCGATTGAGAGTATTGAGCATCATGCTCGTAGAAACCAGTTCTCGCATTGGTTGAGGACCAGGACTGAATTCTCCCTTGCTGCTATGATGAGGCCGATGACTTTGGATGATTTCGAGGACGCTGAGGGAGTCAGAGGGTATCTAGCCGACTCACTCAGAGGCCATATTGAACAGGTCAAGATGCGTACGATAAGGGACTTCGACCCCAGTACAGGAGGAGTTGGATTCCAGAGAATTGGAAGAGGTAGTCTTGGGGGAAAGGGGAGGGGTTTGGCATTCTTCTTCACTAGGATGCCGGATCTTGGCTTGAGTGATTCTCATCCTGATGTTGATTTTGTCATTCCGCGCTCAATCGTTGTAGCGACGGATGTTTTCGAGGATTTCATCGATGATAACGAGCTCGCTAGATTTGCGTACGAAGACCACGATGACGAAGCAGTTGACTCTGCGTTCCTGCAATCGGAGTTTCGACAAGATATTGTGGATGAGTTCTCGAAGATGATTGAGGGCATCGACTGGCCTCTCGCTGTTCGCTCTTCCAGTCTGCTTGAAGACTCAAGTCATCAGCCATTTGCCGGAGTATACGCGACTTACATGCTAGCCAATGATCACCAAGATTCCGAAGTCAGACTGAGTCGCTTGCTTGAGGCTGTGAAGTTGGTTTACGCATCGACTTACCACAGGGCCGCCAAGTCGTACGTCAATGCCACACCTAGCACGATAGAAGATGAGAGGATGGCTGTGGTGATTCAAGAGTTAATCGGAGATGAGGTGAATGGCAGATTCTATCCGATTATCTCGGGCGCAGCTAGGAGTCACAACCACTACCCTGTCGAGCCACTTCTACCAGAAGATGGAATCGCAGCCATATGTATTGGACTTGGTAGACAGGTAGCTACTGGAGGTAAATGCCTCAGATACAGTCCCGGTCAGCCCCACAGAATACACCAGTTCCATAACAACGAGTCAACATTGGATACATCACAGAGGACTTTCTTCGCCATCCCAATGAGGCAAGAGAGTGGTTCTGTTCATCCGTCAGAAGAAGAAAACCTGCTCAAACTAGGGCTCAAGGAGGCAGAACAAGACGGTTGCCTATCTCTTGTAGGGTCGACATACATCACTTCTGATGATCGGATTGTCGATTCGGTGAAGATTGATGGCGGACCTAGAATCGTTACATTCGCGCCCATCTTGAAACGTGGTAGGTTCCCCTTGTCTGAGATTCTGCACCACGTCCTGACTTCTTGCGAGAACTACATCGGCTCTCCAGTTGAAATTGAGTTTGCCGTTTCTATTGATTCCTCTGGCTCGAAACGCTTCGCTATTCTCCAAGTGCGACCTATGATGGATGGATCGGTTGATATCGACGTCGATTTGGAAGAAGTCGACAAAGACAAGGCAATCTGTATCTGTAGTCAGTCCTTGGGTAATGGGGTCATCGAGGATGTTCGAGATATCGTCTACGTCCATCCTGGAAGACTGAACAGAATGCATACGGCTGACTTGACTTCCGAGATTGAGGCAATTGACGCCACCCTGAGGCAAGAGAGTCGCCCTTACGTCCTGATAGGTCCAGGCAGGTGGGGTTCATCCGATCCTTCACTAGGAATCCCGGTGCAATGGGAGCAGATTATGGGGTCTAGGGCCATTGTTGAGGTTCCTATGGTGGACATCCATGTCGAGCCTTCTCAGGGAACACATTTCTTCCAGAACATCATCACATTCAACATTGGTTACCTTACTATTGGCCCGGAAGACTTCCTTGACTGGGATTGGTTGGACTCGCACGAGGCTTCTACTGAGTCAGGCCCATTGAGGCACGTCAGGCTGGAGAGTTCGCTCAAGGTAATTCTCGATAGTCGCGATTCTGAGGCCATAATCACAAAGTGATGGCCAATCTTCTTGGTCGTTCTATCGTCAGGTCGGGTTCCATGAGGGCCGATCAATCCGAAGAGTTTGGAATTTTTCTCGCTCACGATGAGCTCCGAGAGTCCCAAGGAGAGATGATTGTCGATGGGATTGCAGTCCTAGGTGCAGGCGGCTTCCTGCTTGCTTCCGCACCCACGGGAATAGGCAAGACTGCCGCAGCTCTAGCGGCCGCATTAGATGCATCGAGAAAATCTCTCGAACCCAAGGTTGTGATGTTCCTGACAGGTAGGCAGTCCCAACATAGGATAGTCGTAGATACGGTACGTAGAATAAACGAGAATCTAGATGAGAGCAATAAGATCAGATTGGTCGACCTAATCGGGCAACAAGGCATGTGCATCAACGAAATCAAGCACGAGCACAGGGCTCTGTTCTCAAGGCTCTGTGCCGATAAGAGGGGCTCTAGAACCTGCAGACCTTGGCTCGCTGACTCGGAACTAATCAGGCCTCGAATACTCCAAGACCCGTTGCATGTGGATGAGTTAGTCTCAATGTGCGAAAGGCGCGACGATGAATTACCGAACGGAATCTGCCCTTGGAAGGCAGCTAGAGAATCTGCTTCATTCGCAGATATCGTGGTCTGTGACTACAATCACGTATTCGTTGAGGCAGTACGTGATTCATCACTTTCCGCCATGGGACTTGAGCTTGGGGACATGATTCTAGTCGTTGATGAAGCGCACAACCTGCCAGATCGTATTCGAAGAGGATTTGAACGTACTATTACGATGAAGGTAATTAGGGATGCTATAACTGAAATTGAGGAGCATAAAGAAACGAAGGAAGAAGAAGGCGGAACTCTTGATGGAGAAGAATCTGATGCTAATGATTCAGAATTAGACCGGCTCAGAAGGACTGAGGCGGCCATGAGGAGATTGATGCGAGGCATTCCCCAGTGGTTCGCAGAAATTGAGGGAGGTCTTGCAGGCAATATTGGAGAAGATCAGAGAGTATCGATGACAGATTTCATTCAGCGAGTTTCCGATATTCTTTCTGAGGATGTAGAGAAGGCTGTAGAACCTGATGCACTAGTAAGGATATTACAGACGATTAGAGTAGAAATCGATCACTCCGATGAGGAAATTGAAGAAGAGACAGCCTGCATGAGGCTAGCGATTCTGCTTCAGACTTGTTTACAGAATCGTGACAGTCCGGCCTTCGCACTAGTGCACGACAAGATTGGTGGAGAAGAGAATCGTCTGACTACGCATCTACTCGACCCGGGTGTAGTCTCAGGAGATCTCCTCGACATGTGCAGTGGGGCCATCATGATGTCAGGTACGTTAACTCCTCCTGAGATGTACAGGGACATTCTCAAGATTCCCTTAGACAGGCAATCAAACAGCAAGGAGTACACGTCGCACTTCCTCTCTGAGAGGCGGCCTGTATTGATTGCCAAAGACGTCACGAGCAGGTATCAGGACAGGGGGGAAGAGAATACTTCTAGATTGAGAGCGCATATCCATTCAATTCTGAAGCAGACGCCCGGACATGTCGCGATTTTTGCTCCGAGTTATGCCTTGTTAGAGCAGATACTAATCGAGGATGAGGACTGGATAGTCAAGAGTCGTCGAATGTTGCAAGAAAGACCCGGGGCCTCAAAAGAAGAGATGGATCGAATGGTAGATAATTTGCACCGACTCAGGCGTGAAGAGACCCCGGCCATACTTGCAGGCGTTCTAGGTGGGAAACTTGCTGAAGGTGTGGACTATCCAGGAAATATTCTCGATGCGGTGATCTGCATAGGGCTGCCTCTACCTCCACCTAGCTCTAGACAGGATGCTTTGATGAGTTACTATGAGGAGCTTTATGGGAAGCAGAGGGCTTGGAGATATGCTAGCTCTCAACCGGCTGTCAATCGTCTACTACAGGGCATGGGAAGGCCAATCAGAAAGGCCGCAGACCGTGCTTTGGTAGTTCTTCTTGAAAAGAGACTGTTGCAGCGGGGATACAAGTTCTGCCTGCCTGAAGGGATGCATATGGTAGAGAGTGTCGATTCAGGCCGTACTGAACGCCATGCAGAGAGATTCTTCAGGAACAATCCCGACCCGGCTAAGCACATTGAGTGAGCAATGGGTTCATCCGAGTCTCTTGCTTCGGGGTGACAATGGAGTGGTCGAGAATACAAGTTGAGATGCCTGACTCCAGCGTTGAGGTGGATGCCCGCCTAGGCGTTGGTGAGTCCGGACTGGATTCTACTGCCGAGCAGATGCATGGCGAATTCATGGGTTCGATTCCTCATCTTGAGGAAGTCAAACAGGAGCATCAGGCAGTAATTTCAGACCTCTCCAAATCAGTAATGGCCTCTAAGGATATGTCGAGAGACATCCAGCCTGTTGGGGAGATGTTGTCCGAACTTGGAGGATCTATCGATGGTCGAGAGATTGCCATCCCTCTGCCCACTGCACTACCTGAGGAGTTGGTGGTTGAGTCCATGACTCAAGGTGGTGGGGCGTTAGTGAGGTTAATCGCTCCCGAGAGATTTGGGGGCATCATCAGACACTTCTCGCTGGCCGAGGGTGATTCGATTGTAGGGGCCCGATGGTCGAATGACGAGTTGTTGCTTAAACTCAACTAATCTTCATCGGCGATGTAAGAATCCCTCTCAGGGAACTCCTGTAACTCGTCTATCTCCTGAAGCACTGTAGAGAGTGCCATCTGTGCGTTCTGGCGATGGGGTTCGCCTAGAACGTGGCTTGAGTACCTCGCCTCCTCGAATATCCTATCCAGTGCGACTAGAGCCTGATCGCTGATAGGCAGGGCGTTACGAATAGCTATCTCAAACTCTCTGACAGTCTCGAAGTCTCTTCTGAGGAATCCTCGACTCATCAAAATCTGACATAGACTCTCATAGCAATTGAAGATTGCTTCCCTGACCTCATCGCCTGCTGCAAGCAATTCAGCGGTGTAGCTGAATACTCCGGCCAGTTGATCGATGGTAGCCTTCCTTCGTCTGCGGACAAGCATGGCAGCGCCGGCAGCTAGCAGAATGGCAATCAGTGCTAGCCCCAGTATTGTGGTGAAGCCGAAAGCTTGGGCTGACTGCTTCTCATAGGTGACTTCCAGACCTCCGTGGAAATTGGCCAGCCATGTCTTGTTAATTGGATCAACATACTCTGAATCTGTTGAGAAGCATACTCTTAGGCCTCCCCAGAAAGTCTGGTTGTGGAATGATGGCAATCCTGTGAATGACTCGAACTCGTAGGTGAATAGCCCATCCTGATTGGTTAGTCCGACCACAGAGAAGTGTGTCGATGTATGTCTCTGGCTACAGGTGCTGTTTACAAGATATGCAGATAGGGGGAAGTTTTCGACGGGTTGTCCGGTGTCGAAAGCAGATACATTCACTGCGCCGTTGATGAACTTCTGACCTTCCGAGATATACAGTGAATCCGGGGTGAATCTGTAGACGACAGAGATCAGAATGTCGACTTCGACTTCCAAAGTTGCCCCGTTCAGATATCTCGAGCCATCGGGTTCGACCGTGATGACAAGTGTCAGAGGTCCGGGAGGCATTACTTGGATAGCGTTAGTGATTAGTCCGAAGTGCTCGGTTCCATCTTCTGGCCATGGGTCTCCCGATAGCGGAAGCAAACTATCCTCCCACTTCAGAGAGATTGACATATTGCTCATCACATTGGAATCTCCTCCAATTTCGAGGATTCTTCCCTGCAGTTTTATTGGGGCAGTTGGATCTCCTCTGATAATGTACAGGTTATTCGGGAATACCTCAACATCTATGTCAGCCCTTGAGTAAACAGTCAGATTGTATTGCGTCGGCAGGTAGAATGTCTCACCTGCGAATGAGAACTCGAAGATATGTGGGCCTCTGGCAATCGAATAACCCAAGTTATGAGAGTAGCTGAATGTCCCGTCTATGGAGGTGGTGAAAGTATCCACATATTCTCCGTCTAGTGTTACAGTAACCTCTCTTCCTTCAAGTCCGGGGCGCCCCGTTGAGTCATCATCGAACAGTCGCCCAGTGAAGTTCCAAGTCCCTCCTCTGGTTACTACCGGATTATCTACCTGAAGAGTCATCCCTGTGTGGTATGCAATAACTAAGGTGGTTTCAGTAGAGCCTAGCCTGTGGTAGCCCTGCTCGGGAGCTCTGACTGTTAGAGTGTGGTTACCCACCTCCAAGAAGTCAGAGACTGTCCAGAGGTAGGACCACTCGCCATCCTCGTCGGAGCTAGTTATTCCAATCAAAATTCCATCTACGAATATCTGCAGGGAGTGATTGGCAAGCCATCCTCCAGGGAGATTATCCTTGACAGTTCCACTGAGCATAATTGGATCCCCTACTGCTACCGCAGGAGGTTCATCGATGGCAATCGAAACCGGCCCATAGACGGTGAAGATGGTTGATGAGTTGGACCCGATGATGAATTCCTCACCCTGATACGAAATCAGTACAATTCGAGGACCTAGTTCCATATCAGGAGGCACCGGGATATAGAGGCTGAAGGTGCCGTTTTCATCAACCGACAAGCCGGTGAGGAATTGGCCGTTCATCGAGACCTCTAGTTGCCTGTTAGGCAGTACTCGGCCAGAGCCGTCAGTCAGCATTCCTTCGATTAGTAACAGCTCGTTCCTGTCAACTTCGCCGGGCGGTGTAGTCAAGACTACCTGGGATGTCTGCGTCACATTGAACTCTCCTGTGTAAGCGGACGGGAGATAGTACTCGGGATTGAGTGAATCACCTTGTCCCATGGGGTCGACCCAAGTGAATCCGCCGAGGAATCTAACTGTCATGCTGTGGGCCCCGTAGTCCGAGTCAAGAGGTAAATCGTAGGTGATGGACCACTCGCCGGTGGTTGCATTTGACTGGGTTGAGTATACTGGGCCGACACTGACTCCGTCTATCTCTAGGTGGATGATTCCTCCCTGAGGGTTTCCTCCATGGAATAGATTCTGTCCATGCTCGTCCAACAGAGTGCCGCTGAAGGTAACACTCTCTCCGGCAATCGCTGATCCGGTGATTGAGTCTATTTGCAAATCGGTTGGAGCGAGTATGATGACACGTGTCCATGTCTCGTCCCCTAGCAGTCCGGTAGTTCCGTTGATTCCCGCGAACTCGGCAAAGATTGTCAGCGGACCAGGGGCCCTGAATGCGTCGACTGTAATCATCGCGTTCATCGTGCCATTGATGTCAGTAAATCCTCTCCACTCTAAGTTACTATCAACGATGATATCGACGGCTTCTGCGACAACAGGTTGGCCGGCATTGTCGATCAGTGAAACATTGACGCCAATCATATCGCCTCGGATTGTCCTGCTATCAGGGTCTAGATCAATCGGATCGAGTATGGTTAGTAACGAGTACCCTCTGCTGTCGAAGGTCGAGTTGCCCAAACTTGAGCCGTAGTAGTTGACATTCGGAGTGAAGGTTGCCATCAAATCGTGAGTCCCTCGCGGGAAGGTCAAATCGAGTCTTATTTCTGCAGACCATGAGCCATTGGGCTCCACATTTCCACCTGTTACTGTGAACGTGCTGCTCTGTCCGTCGATTGAGAATGTGAGAGATGGCGCTAGAGTGTTGCCATTTCGGTCGATGATTCCACTACCATTGCTAGAAGTTAGTAGCCCGGTTATTGTGAATGATTCACCTGCTGCCGGGTTGGCGNCAATGGGGTCGATAGTCAGGTTCGTCGGTGACCTGACTGTGATGGTAGTAATCATCGAGGTAATCGAGTGCAGTGTTGAAGAACCATTGAAAAACAGAGTAACTGCAACCAAGCCGAGTGGGTGAGAATGCGGCACATCGAATGAGAAGTTCGCCAAACCTGCCCCGTTTGTCTGTATCTCTGGAAGCCACGTATCATGGAACTTGGCTGCTACGGTCAAGTCACCTAACTGCCTATCATTATCACTAGATTCTACCAGTCTCGCCCCGAAGTTAATCGATGAACCCCTATCGGCGACCGTGTTGATAATTGGTGTCTTGTCGGCGAATTGGGTTACTCCTCTGACTAGGATCGAAGCGTTTCCTGTCCCCGTCAGATAGAACGGTGTGCTTCCATTTATTACGCTAACAATCACAGTCTTGATTCCGCTAGTCACTCCGTCTGCGAGTGGGTCGGTCGGAACTGAAATTGTGAACGAACCATTGCTCGTAGTCGTGACGCTGTTGACAAGAGTCTCACTGGAGTCAGCTAGGAAAAAGACTTCCAATGCCATAGGCCCGTTGACCGAGCGGTTGCTATCAACGGCGTCTAATACTCTGCCGCTAATAGAGAAGTCCTGTCCGGCTGTGACTTCGGGAGGAATACTGTCAATCTCTACGAAACTGGCCACTTGGACAGTGAGATTGACGAAACTCTGGTTGCCTATCCATCTCCCGGCTCCATCTAGATTCAATGGGTCTGTCACATCGTCAGGAGCATGTACGCGCACTGAGTAGTATCCGGGAATTGTGTTAGCTGGGATAGTGGGGGAGAATGTCGCTATGCCATCAGTACCAGTGGTCTGATTCTCCATCAGCTGCTCATTNGGNCCTCCCCAATCGAAATAGATGTCAGCGAGGACTCCCTGTAGTTGTGAATCGTCCTCGATATCGGTGATGGTCGCATTGATNGCCATNGGAGATCCAGCGACTACAATAATCGATTCTGGGNAGGNCTCNACGACNAATTCGGTTTGAATCCCTGCNCTGTACTCTGANTCNTCTTGGACNTTGAAGAACTCNCCNCCAGANGGGGNATTCTGNGTGAAATCAAGCAGCACTCTGAGGTCATANACNCCTGAGCCNACNCCGGATGGCATCAGGAATGTCANGTTGTANCNGCCTGTGGTNTCGTTTATCCATCCNGAGGCCAAGCGGTGCACAACNGGTGGAGAAGGGGATCCATCAGGTGCTGGNGGNAAGTCAGACGGCACCAATAATTGGACTANTACGGATGAGTTATTGCCANTAATCGGNATATCGTGGAATATGTCATTNGCGAAACCAGATATTGAATTGGNNGANCCTCTTGGAGTCCAATCNAGGTCCAGTTGAACGGTNGCATTNGCCCTTCCTTGTATTCTAATGACATCNGNGACTACGGCTGGTTGNAGCCATGTNGAGCCNCTNTAGTTNAGAACCCAAGAGTAGTCTCCAGCGAANGTTTCCCANGGNGGNGTGAATGCNACATCCAAGCGAGGNATGTCNGGATTNGNTACNTTCCACTCCTCNGTTCCGTTGAGGAATAGNGTATAGNCNCCNAGGAANTCGGCGACNGAAGTATTNGTGTGATCNGTNAACACAACNTCTACNACAGCCTGATTGCCTCTAGGNAACGCTTGGAGTTGGTANGTGAACTCNACATAACTCCTGATTCCGAACTCATCTGTGAAGGTCGTCTGNTCGTTNGCNTTCAAGCCGTCNGAGTCGAACTCCAGNTTGACTTGNACCTCTCCTGCGGGNAGNGNGATNNGAGANGCCGAGAANAGCCAGNTCAGAGAGAACTCTCCNGGNGATGAAGTCCAGTTGCTATCATCCAACTCCCANGATGTCAGAGTTACGTACGGNCCGTTGGTGNTGGCNCTNCGCATCTTGAGNTAGAGNGTNCCATTGAGTGCNTCNGGAGATGGCCCNCTGCTCAACACTGTNCCGTTCAGNTGGATTAACGAGTCTATCTCTAGNATNCTGTTGTTGGANCCTCCGCCCTCNAGTNTNACAGTCAGATTGGGNGCNGGTGTGATGTTGAACANGAANGCCTTGGAGNTTGGTCTGATGTGNTAANTTGGTANNGANGCNTTGTTGAGGTCCTCCTCGTGCCAGCCATTGAACTNNAGTNATGCATTGATNGTCCCCANNGGCTCTGATTCNTTGATATNAATCGAGAATTCATANTANCCNCCTGCGCCTACATCTGCAATNANGCTNACNGGGCCATCATTNACTGTNGTNTANTTCAGNATTACTTGCATGCTGTCNAGNGATGATGGGTCNGTNTNTGGNGTGCTNGCNAGAGATAATTCTCCNGANACNAGAGTCTCNACTCCNGCCCCNANCATAGGNTGATCNACNGGAGGTGGTTCGTTGATNCTCAAATTGGAATCATCNGAAACATTGAGTTTCCAAGTGAATGAAATGCCCTGGGAGCCCACATACCCCTTCTCATGCAGATGGAGGACNANAGATCCNAATCCGGGGTCAATNGGNTTCTCAGGAGTTCCGTTTAATGNNAATGANCCGTTNAAATCGGTGGTCCCATTTGCTACAAGATGCTCAGAGACTGCAGCACTACCCGGGACATTTCCTGTGTCATTTGACTTGACG
>PAYF01000010.1 GCA_002714745.1 Methanobacteriota archaeon
GGCGAGCGTGGAAATGAGATGACTGAGGTTCTGACCGAGTTCCCTCATCTCACAGACCCGAACACCGGAAAACCTCTGATGAACAGAACGACAATGATTGCAAACACATCGAACATGCCAGTCGCCGCGCGTGAAGCGTCTGTGTACACCGGTATTACCATCGCCGAGTACTTCAGAGACATGGGATATGATGTGGCACTAATGGCCGACTCAACCAGCCGATGGGCCGAGGCCATGCGTGAGATTTCATCGCGTCTAGAAGAGATGCCAGGAGAGGAAGGATACCCGGCCTATCTATCAAGCCGTCTAGCTGAGTTCTACGAGCGCGCAGGGCGTGTTCAGACTCTAGGCGGAGATGACGGCTCTGTATCGGTTATCGGTGCTGTTTCTCCTCCGGGCGGAGACATCTCCGAACCGGTCAGCCAAGGTACTCTCAGAATCGTCAAGGTGTTCTGGGGACTAGACGCAGGCCTAGCAAGACAGAGACACTTCCCTGCAATAAACTGGCTGAGTTCATACAGCCTGTACCCACAGGCTCTGGACCAGTGGTACAGGGACAATATTGCCAATGACTTCCCTGAGGTTCGAACCAAAATCAGCAGCCTTCTACAAGTCGAGGCTGAACTACAGGAAATCGTGCAATTGGTCGGTTCCGACGCTCTGCCGATGGACCAGCAGCTGACCCTTGAGGTTGCCCGTATGATTCGTGAGTTCTTCCTCCAGCAGAACGCATTCCACGAGGTTGACACATTCAGCCAACTCGACTTGCAGTATGAGATGGCTAAGGCGATCTTAGCCTTCCAAGAGGAGTCCGAGAAGGCGATGGCCGGAGGAGCCGGTCTCGAGGATGTAGTGAACATTCCTGCACGTACTGACCTGATGAGAGGACGGTTCGAGGAGGGATATGCAGAACGCATTGGAGAATTGCTCGGTGAGATGTCTAAGCAGATTGCCGGGACTATGGAGGATAACTAGGGGGTGCCATGAATGAGCGGAAAGGAATACAGAACAATTACTGATGTCAAGGGGCCATTGGTCTTCCTTGAGAAGACTGAGCCAGTAGCCTACAATGAGATTGTACAGTTACGACTCTCGGATGGTACGATGAAGAACGGACAGGTACTCGATACCAGTGATGACAAGGTCATCGTGCAGGTGTTTGAGGGAACAGAGTCAGTAGACAGGCAAACCGGAGTCAAGTTCCTCGGTGACGTGTTCAGACTACCTGTCAGCAAGGGACTCATCGGACGAATTCTAGACGGTGCTGGAAAGCCAAGAGATGGCGGACCGGAGATAGTCGCAGAGGAAATGGCCGACATCATCGGAGCTGCAATTAATCCATACAGTCGTGAGAGCCCAGAGCAGTTCATCCAGACCGGCATCTCTGCCATCGATGCCTGCACCAGCTTGGTACGTGGCCAGAAGTTGCCGATTTTCTCGGCATCAGGTCTACCACACAACGACATTGCTCTGCAGATTGCCCGACAAGCTAGGCTTGTGGGCAGCGATGATGACTTCGTTGTGGTTTTCTGCGCAATGGGAATCACTGCAGAAGAGTACAACTTCTTCGTGCACGACCTAGAAAGAACAGGTGCTCTGGAGAACGCTGTACTGTTTGTCAACCTAGCAGACGACCCAGCAGTCGAGAGACTCATTACTCCTAGGTTGGCACTAACTGCCGCGGAATACCTCGCTTTCGAGCACGACTACCACGTTCTGGTCATCTACACTGACATGACCAACTACTGCGAGTCTCTCCGTCAAATCGGAGCTGCTCGTGAGGAAGTTCCAGGAAGGCGTGGATACCCCGGATACATGTACACTGATCTAGCGATGATGTATGAGAGGGCAGGTATGGTGAAGGGCAAGAAAGGAAGCATCACACAGTTCCCAATTCTTACAATGCCTGGAGACGACATCACCCATCCAATCCCGGATCTCTCCGGTTACATCACCGAAGGGCAGATTGTGATTTCGAGAGAGTTGCACCAGAAGGGCATTTATCCTCCGATTAATGTTCTGCCATCTCTATCGAGACTGATGAATGCTGGAATTGGGGAGGGGAAGACTCGTGAGGACCACAAGTCAGTCTCTGACCAACTCTACGCTGCATACGCGGGAGGCAGGGAGTTGAGGGGGCTGGTGGCTATTGTTGGAGAGGATGCTCTCAACGAACGTGATCTGCAGTTGCTGAAGTTCGCAGACATCTTCGAGGACCAATTTCTAAGGCAGAGTCGAGACGAGGACCGCTCAATCGACGAGGGCACTCTCGACCTAGCATGGGACCTACTGACTAACATCGACACGAAGTATCTGGTCAGACTCGATCAAAAGTGGATTGACAAGTATCACCCAACTGAGAAGAAGTCGTGAATCAGACACAGGAGAATAAGAGGTAGAACATGGCGCTCGACATCAAGCCAACTAGGTCCGAACTAATCAACCTCAAGCGACGCATCAAGCAGACACAGAATGGGTACAACCTACTCAAAATGAAGCGAGATGGACTGTTCCACGAGTTCAGAACCCTGCTCTCCGAGATGATTGAGGCCAGAGAAGGACTAGTTGGGACCTACCGTGAGGCAGTCCAGTCTATCAGCCTCGCCAGCGCCATCGAGGGCGGGCTTGCTGTGAAGAGCGCTGCTATCGCTATCTCGAGACACCCCGAGGTCACTGTCAGCAGGCGCAACATCATGGGTGTTGTTGTTCCCAATGTGGAAGGAACCAACCTAACCACAAGCATAGATGAGCGCGGAACAGGATTGATTGGAGGCTCGGCTTACATCGATGAGGCATCCGATTCATACTCGGTTCTGATTGAGAAGATTGTCAAGGCAGCCGAGATGGAAGGGACCCTAAAGCGACTGCTCGTTGAGATCGAGGCGACCAAGCGGAGAGTCAACGCTTTGGAGTACGTTGTCATCCCTCAAATGGAGGAGGCCCGCAACTTCATTCAACTCAGACTCGAAGAGATGGAGCGCGAGGAGACTTTCCGCCTGAAACGCTTCAAGAACAAGTGATTCGGCGAACTTCGTTCGCCGTGCGCACGTGCGAGGGGTCAAATCAGACCTACCCCGGCCACGTACCAAGGTGGCACCATGTCCGAGACTACAACCCATCTCCTCGATACAGAGACTTGGGGTGACATAGAACTCCTCGAGGTCATCTGTAGCAGATACTTCCTACTGGGGGGACAAGGCCTCTCGGAGTTATCTTGGGAGGTCAACGGAAGGGATGGCCGAGATCCTAGCGAATGCCTGCTCTCCCTGAATCGCCATCTAAAGTCGTTGAGCATGATTGCAGTCTTGGATGAGGGAGACCCCCCTGTCATGTCGGTCGGCTCCCTCCCAACTCAGCCTGTTGTCATGCCATCTTGGCAGCAATCATTGGTTTGGGTCTTGGCCGCATCGTTCACAACTCTGTCCGGGTCACTCTGGATTTCTTCAATGGAGCCAGGCCAACAGCCATTCGACTCTTCGATACTCCAGACTGCAATNGTATTCTTCACNCTCCCTGTGNTCGGCTCAATCCTCCTAGCNAGNTACGCACGAATCTTCGTTGCAAAGGCGTTCGAAGTCGAGAACTCNCACCTCATTCCNTTAGCCTTCCCNGTTTTCTCTCCNGAATGGCCGTTCAGCCTCGTTTCTGCGATAGGACAGACTCGGTCTGACCTACATCCGGTTCCAAATCGTCGAGCACTNGGGATGATTGAACTGACAGCCCCNGCCATGATGTTCGTCTGCGGAACCGTGCTGACCATAATCGGCCTAGGTCTGACCCCGGTTCAACCACCNGCTTACGANGCATCTCCTGTCNCAGTCGANCTNAATCTTATCTCNGAGATTCTNGGCTCGATTCTAGTTGAGCCGCACACCTTGCTAAGNNTNCAGTGGCTACACCCGACTGGCCTNGCGGGNNTNGCCCTCTCAATCGTAGGATGGGCCCTCCTTCTGCCTATTCCGGGTTTCCCAGGTGACAGGATATTGCACTCTCTTCTTGGTCCCGCNGANATGCAGGACGACCGTAACCAGACATCCATATTCATCTNNACACTTGGATTCGTTCTTCTGATNTTCATCTCTACTGAGTACTGGCCGTGGCTACTGCTTGCGGCTATCGCTGCNTGGCGCAGNTTCAGCCCAGAGCATNTGCCCGAACCATTTGTTGTAGACGAATATGCCAGCCTTGATGAAATTCCTATGCGTCAGATTGCNACNCTGNCCATNGCAATCTTGTTGTTAGGNTACCCTGGCCTTGANCCGAGNTCCCAGATTGAAGAATGGGACGCGGGCATCTCCACTGAGGAATGGCCCATCTCGATGACTTTCGATGAGGAAANCACTCAACTCAAACTGCCTCTCGAACCCTCCGGAATTATGCCCGTATCCGGATGGCTACAGATACGACTTGAGGGCGCAACAGANGCCGGCTGGCAGATTAATTCTGAATGCCTAGATGAAAGAGGAGTCTGCAGATTTGACGACATNACCCAAGCTTCTCCAGGAAGCGTAGAAATTGAATTGTCTCGAGACTCTACTGAGCCTTCCAATTTGACTTTCAGACTGGTAGTTCTAATCGATGTTGAGAATCAGGTCTCAGAACATTCTGTACTATTCAGGTCAGCCGACTCCACATCATCGATAGACCCTCTTTGGGTAATGNNAGAGGACACATCGACTCCCAGAATTTGTGTAGAGTTAAGCGTCTCAGAGGGAGATTATGTCAATTTGAGCATCAACAATCCATTCTGGTCATTTGAGAATGAGACTTCTCTTGCAGAAGGCACGCATGACCTGTGCCTGAGAGGACAGGTCGGAGCCATTCAGTCCCTTCCACAACGAGATGAACAGCACCTCGTCATCGGGCCGCCGATTATCATCCATAGAGAAGGTCAACCCGATGAAATCNTGCTAATGTCAATCGAGGATACNCTTCCTAGAATGCATGTTTCAGGAGGAGAGTGGGTAATTCCNGAGTGGTTTGGCCCCGAGGAAGGATACACAATTGCTCGTGGAGAGTCGGGTTCAGTATTCTGCCCTTCATCCAATGCGATAGCAGATGTTGACACCAGTGATAACTGGAGCAGAGATCTTGCAGACAGATCNGCCATCGCTATCTCACAAGCAGGCCCAGGTAATGGAACTCTCAGATTCTCTGCATTGGGTTGGTTAGCAGTCTGCGATGACACCACTCTACTTTCTGCCTACCAAGTAATCGAAGGGCCTGATTTGGTGACTGGCTCCGGCCTACCAAACTCTCGACTCTCCGAGGGAGAATTGAGAATCGTAAACAGAGAGAACACTACCTTCTCACTCTCCGTTGATTGGGCCGGCGATGCGGTTAATTGGGACAATTGGGACGTTTCTGTTCCCTCTCAAATAGCACCCAATTCTCAAGCNCTGGGGNCAATCTCTGTCGAAGAAACGACATCGGCAATATGGGCATCTTGGATNAGCATCGAGGATGATGAAATTACCCTCCATTTCTCTGCCCGCTCCACGGAGGTCAGTGAATGAGAATTGCAGTTCTAGGAGTTGGATCAATCGGTGGAGTCTTGTTGGGAGCCTTGTCGGACACAGACTGCGACTTGGTAGCCATCTCAAGAGGAAGTTCGGCAAACAATCTTTCATCAATGGGTTTGGTGTTGTATTCTCCAGAGGGCCCGATTGAGGCTATCCCTCCAGAGAGATTCGAGACTTTCGACAGCGAGTCAGGCCCAGTCCCAGCAGGATTCGCAGACAACTGTGATGCGGCTTTCATTTGCGGTAAGGCAGACTCGACACCAATACTCGCGCAAATCGCTGATGAGATGCTGAAGAAGGATGGGATGGCAATCAGTTTGCAGAATGGAATGGGACACGCCCAAGCCCTCGCTCATCGCCTTGGCAGAGAAAGGACGCTGGGGGGAATCACCACTCACGGAGCATGGAGAGATGANGTAGGGACACACTGGGTAGGCCGAGGCAGCATCACTCTCGGNTCTCTCGATGCCACGGTACCTTCTGCAAATGCTGAGCGATTGATTGAGATTCTCGCCCAAGCTGGCTTGTCTCCAGAGTGGTCGCAAGATATCCACATGACAATCTGGACCAAGCTTCTGGTCAATGTCGCAATCAACCCGGTTTGCTCGATAGCAGGTGTGCGTAATGGCGCGCTTCTTGAGGTGCCCGAACTCTGGACTCAAGCAATCTCAGCTATGTCCGAGGCTGCTATGGTTGCAACTGCCAGTGGAGTCGACCTCTCAGAGTTGGATTTGGAAGACTTACTCAGAGAGGTCGCAGCAAATACTGCCGATAACAGATGCTCGATGCTGCAGGATATCATGGCAGGCAGGAAGACAGAGGTTGACCACCTGTGTGGAGCAGTTGTTGAGATGGGAGAGTTAGTCGGAGTGCCGACCCCAAGGAATGAGATGCTCCAAGCTCTAGTCNGTGCCATCGAAATCTCCTCAGAATTTGATTAATTCACGGCGATTTAACTCNCCCTCCGTAATCGCTGTGCTGCGCCTATGNCAGCCTCAACATTCATAGGCGAACAGAANTGGANCNAGCGAATGTCGTCGGCGATAATTCGNNCGGCGAAAGGGTGAGGGGATGCATCTTATACGAATGGAACTTGAGAACTTCAAGTCATTCGGAGGCGAAGTCACCATCCCTCTGGAAGAGGGATTTACCGCGATTACCGGACCCAATGGATCAGGCAAGTCCAACACACTGGATGCCCTAGAATTCGTACTTGGCCCTAAGTCAACTAAGTCTCTTAGAGCCTCAAATGTGACTCAACTTATTTTCAATGGAGGCGAGAGAGGCAGGCCTGCCAAGCATATGACAGCTACATTGGTGTTCAACAACGAACCTGATGAGGATGGCAGGAGGAGATTGAGAGTAGACTCCGATGAGGTTAGTTTCACTCGGACTGTCAAACTAGGCAGGAAGGGGGCGCCGATCTCCAATTTCAGAATCGGCGACAAACCATCCACTGCTACAGAGATGAGGAGAGTTTTGGCCGAGGCCGGACTTAGGGCTGGAGGATACAACATCGTCAAGCAGGGTGATGTCACTAATCTGGCTACCATGACTGCCTATAACAGGAGAAAAATCATCGAGGATGTGGCCGGAGTAACCGCCTACGATGATGAGATTAGGAAGTCCAACACTCAGAGAAAACATGTCGAGAACAGTATCGAGACTATCGGTATTCTCGAGGATGATCAGAAGGGCAGATTGAAGAGCCTGTCAAAGGAGAGGGAGCAGGCACTAAAGTTCAAGCAGTTGCAGGACAATCTTGACGATTCCAAAATTGTACTCCAGCAATCTAGACACAGGAACAGATTGGAAGATGTCGAGTTACTCAGTGAGGAGAGAACTCGCTACACGGGTGAAATCGATGAGATTGGCAACAAGATTACTGGCGGCAACAAGTCATTGCTTGGACTCGATGAGGAGATGGTCAGAGTTGAGTCCGAGATTAACGAGATAATGAGTGGCGACGCGAAGGAGTTGCTTGAGACCATCCGTCAGTATGAGATTGAGATGGAGACTGGAGGAGACAGGATTGCAGATCAGGAGGAAATAATCGATTCAGCCAATTCCGAGGCCGAGGAATTTGGCAAGGAACTGGATAGGGCAGAGAAGGCCCAAACAGATGCCAAAGCCTCGCTAGATTCCGCTCAGCAGAAACTCATCGACTCTCAAACTGCAATCGAGGAGGCATCCAATGAGGAGGCAGAAGCAAGGCAGGCCATTGAGTCAGGCGACAAGCACGGTCGCGACCTAAAGCGGGCACTAGGTGGAGTTTCCGAAAAGGTCGACGCTGCTCAGTCAGAATATGCCGGTAAGAGACTGGAAGCAGACCGAGCCGAGCAGACCGAGCAACTGGCCAGCAGCAAACTCGCCGATCTTGAGGAGATGTTCGAAGAGGCTACGATGGTCCGTGATGACCTCGAACTAGTCGGGGAGGACTTGCAGAGTGAGAATCCGCAGGAGGACAGGACATCCCTGGCCGAGGAACTACGTCGCTTGCAGAAGCAGGAGTCGGGACTCGCAACAGACAGAGAAAGAGCCGAGAACAAGGTCAGAGAATCAGAGCGTGAGTTGAATCGAGCCAGAGCCCGCCAGGAAGAGAGAACCAAGGCCCCTGGTTCAGCAATCACCCTTGCCGCTTTGGCCAAATTAAGACAGAGCGGAGAAATCAAAGGAATTCTAGGTTCCCTGGGAGAGCTCACAGCTCCCAAGAACGACTCTCACGAGCAATCACTTGCAGTAGCTTTGGGCGCGGGGCTCAGGAGCATTGTGGTCACCGATGACGATGTAGCTGCCAAGTGCATTGCTTGGCTAAGGCAGAATGGCGGAGGTAGGGCAACTTTCCTTCCTCTGAATAAACTAAGCATCAACCGACCAGGAGGACGCTCTCTGATTGTAGCTAACAATCCGGGCGTCGTCGGCTTCGCCCAAGACTTGCTTGAATACGACCCAGAAATTGACACTGCTGTCAGGTATGTCAGCAGGAATACCCTAGTTGTCGACTCAATGGANGTNGCTAGGAGGAATATGGGNGGNGTNAGAATGGTCACACTTGACGGATCACTCATCGAGAGTTCCGGAGCGATGACTGGCGGTTCTGCTGCCAAGAATTTCTCAAATGCCTTCGGCGGCGGTTCTGTTTCAAATAGCCTGAGTCGCCTTGAAGCCGCAGTTGAAGAAGCCAATCTAATCTACTCTACTGTCGAAGCAGCCTTGAGGGAGTTGCGCACTAACCAGCAGACCCTGAGAGACCGAATCCACGGGTTGGACGATTCAGACAAGGCTCTCCAGGCACGTAACTGGAAATCAGACATGGACAGGGCTCAGAAGGAGGTTGAGGAGGTTCGTAAGAAGGTCCAGGCAGCAATCTCTGATTTCAAGAACCATGAGAAGGCCAATAATACGGCCAAACAGGCAGCCNCCGAGGCTAAGGAAAAATTCGACTCCGTTCTAGAAGAGAGGTCTGAGGCCGCCCAGGCCTTGCAAGACCACGCCCCCGACCATTTATCCAAGAAGTTGCGAGATGCAGAGCAAAAGATGACTGAAGCGGGNCGTCAGNGACTCGCAGCAGAGTCTGCTATTTCCAGTTCTACNGAGAGGATNGCAATCCTAACCGANAGGGTTGAGGACATCTCCAAGCAGATNGAGAGAAAACATTCCATNATNTCACAGGCCNAGAGCCGAATTTCAAAACTCAANGGNAGCATAGNTGAGGCNANAGAGAAACTAGANGACCTCAGAGAGAAAGCCTCCCAGTTCGACGAGGAGCAGAAAGCACTCAACGAACGCAGGGATGAGATTGTAGATGAGAGGGCCATCCTGAGGGCCTCATTGGACACACTCTCCCAGAGGAGAGAGACNNTGGCGTCTCGCATAGAGGAACTAAATGGACAAATCCAGCAGAAGCGANANGCAGTNGATGAGATAGTTGCCGAATTGGCAGATGCAGGAATTNAGATTCCACCGGCTGATGTAGATCTGCCGACAGTGGCCGAGGCGGAGAAGAGCGTGCAGGGGCTCGAGCGCCGCCTCGGCCAACTCGGCAATGTGAACATGCTAGCAATTGAACAGTATGACATCACTGCGGAGAGAATTGCCGCTCTAGCTGAAGATGCAACTCTGCTACGCTCTAGGAGAGATCAACTAATTTCTCTATCNGACCAACTCGAGTCAGAGAGGAAGACACGACTAATGGCTGTCTTCAATCANGTCGACAAGAACTTCTCGAAGGTATACGAGATTCTGCAGCCCGGAGGNAGTGGNAGCCTAAGGATGGAGAATCCAAAGAATCCATTTGAGGGCGGGATGGAGATGGATTGCGTTCCTCCNGGNAAGAGCAAGAACACTCGCAGGAGCATGCTCTCNGGNGGTGAAAAGTCNATGGCCGCGCTGGCACTAATCTTCGCACTCCAGGACTACGAACCCAGTCCGTTCTACTATCTAGACGAGGTAGATCAGAACCTCGACCCATTCAACGCCGAGCGAATAGCGACCTTGTGCNGGATGCGCAGCCTAAGGGCACAATTTCTCATGGTGACATTACGCAAGGTCACACTTACTCTAGCCGACCACCACGTCGGCGTTACACATGCCGGCGATGGTAGAAGCCGACTAATCACCGACTTTGACAGAGCGACCGCTCTGGAGATGGGNGACCAGTTCGAGGCTGAGCGCAAGGCACAGGAAGAATCCGCGGCCGACAAGGAATCGATGCCTGAGTTGCCCGAACCCGANGATATGCCTAGAGCGCCAGAGCCACTGGGCACTCCCAAGAGCCTAGGGGGTCTTGCAGACCGAGCAGGAATCGAAATAGAAGAGGGCGAAGAAACCATCGAAGAGACTACTGAAGTGGAAACCATGGACTCTCTTAGGGAGAGGACTGGGGAATGGACAGAGGACATAGAAGAGAGAGAATCTGTGATTACAGAAGAGCCAGAGGTTGCTGAACAATCTGAGGAGTTACAGAAGGAGGCAGAATCATGACCGTCTTCGATGGCCATGCGATGAGGGATGAAATTGTCTCCAGTATGCTTGGTGGCGAGACTGATCTCGAGACNAGCAAATANCTCGATAGATTGGTCGAACTCTCTCTTTTGGAGGAAGCAGAGCACCAGTTCCTGATTAATCCGTTTGATAGGTCTGTGGCACTGGTCTTCCAGTTATTCCAATCATCAGATCTTGACCCNTGGGATGTTGATTTGTCAACATTCATNGAGATGTTCAACCAGAGNATCGAAGAGNCCGAGAACATCGATNTGCCAACTTGNGGNAGACTAGTCAGAATGGCNTGGTGCATACTCCGTGGCCAAGCAGCTACGCTACTTGAGAGGCAGGAGAGGGCCTTCGAGGAGGAAGAGGAAGAGATATGGGAATTCGACGGAGGCTGGGAGGCCGACTTCGATGATGCCGACTACAACTTCTCCGTCGGAATACTCTCCGGTGCTGCCGACGAGACCCTACCGCAGATGTTCGAAGGTAGAATCCATCGCGATGAGAGCCGCCCCGTCACACTAGGCGAGTTGCTAATGGGTCTGCAGGACGCAGGTAGATTGGCCGCCGAGCAGAGACTGAGGGAGGAGATTGCCAAGGAGAGACGAGAGGCCCATGCTAAAGCGAGAGAGAGATTTAGCGGTAGCCTGCATATCGAGGACCTTGAGGGCGACCTTCAGAGAACTTGGGAATCGCTCAAGACCCGCTCAGATGCTGGAGAGCCTGTATCTCTGAAACTACTCGTTGAAGATCTGACTTCGAATTCTATAGGGCATGGAGTGCCCGTGGAAGAAGCCGAAGCCGAAGCCCAAGTGGCAGCATTGGTCTCAGCTCTGTTCCTCACCAACAGAGGTTTTGTCGACCTCAAACAGAAGGACGGAAGGAACGGCGAGATAACCCTCAGAGACCTATGGAACGAGGAAGACGACTTCGCCACACTATCTCTCAGACTAAATCCCAAGCCAAAGATTCCGGAGGTGGCAGAACTTGTCTGATCCAGAACTTTCTACTATTCTCGAAGCAATACTGTTTGGGGCTGGCAGGTCGATGTCGGTAGAGGAACTATCCGAGTTACTCGAAAAACCAACTTCCGAAGTAGAATCTTCCCTGCGGCAGTTGCAGTCTACTATTCGCAGACGAAGAGATTCGGCCCTACAATTATCCGATGTAGCCGGAAGATGGATCTTCGAGGTCAGGCCGGGACTTTCTCCTCATCTGCCCGAATCTTTCAGAGCAGACATCCCACAGAGGCTNCTTCCTGCTGCCGCCCTAGTGGCATACCACCAACCTATGGCACAATCTCAATTAGTCGATATGCTAGGACAGCGCGCTTACGAGCACGTCAGGGACCTCGCGAAGATGGGNCTNCTNGANCGTAGGAGNGACGGCCTAACTCGCAGGCTNACTACCACGCGCAGGTTNGCNGAGTACTTNGGTTGTCCNGAGGTTGAGTACAGGAAGGTACGGTTGTGGTTCAGACAGGAGGCAGAGAAGATGGGCCTTACAAGTGCCCAATTGGCGGCCTCACTCGCTCCCGAAGAGCAATTATCGATCAACGAATTCTCAGAGGATTCAACTGATGAGGACACACTACAGGCCGAGTAATCACTCGGACCGGAGTTTAGCTAACTCCTCTTCCACAGCCTTCTGGGTGATTCTTCCGCCCTGTGCCCTTAGTCTAGCAGCGACTTTGTCAACCTCATCACCCTCTGCACCTGCAGTAACGGCCATGTTTCGAACGTGGAGTTTCATGTGTCCGGCTTGGATGCCAACGGTAGCAAGCGCTCTGAGTGCACCTAGGTTCTGAACCAACCCTGCTGCTGCCATGACCTTCGCCAACTCATCTGCTGTTGATATTCCCAGAAGTGCAACATTCGACTGTGCTGCGGGATGTACGCGTACGGCCCCTCCGACAAGCCCAACCGCCATTGGNAGNTCNATCGAGCCAACTAGNTTNCCATCGACATCACNTTCCCAGTGTGTNAGCGAACCGTATATTCTCTNATGNGAGGCATAACTGTGAGCNCCCGATTCAATTGCNCTCCAGTCNTGCCCGCAGGCGATTGCTATTGCAGAAATTGCATTCATTATGCCCTTGTTGTGNGTTGTCGCACGGAATGGGTCCGCCTTTGCGAAGTGATATGCTTGCAGTATNCCTTCNATCACTTCAGANCCCTGNGCAGAATCGCCNCTGTCAGACATTTCTTCAGGAGTGAACACAGCACTAACTCTGGCTAATCTGTGNACNGCTAGGTTGCTGATTATCCTCAAAATAACCGTTCCACCGGTCATCCCCTCTATCTTGGGAGCAATGGTNTCAGCCATCGTATTGACTGCATTNGCGCCCATTGCATCCCTGCAATCNACCAAAATGTGNACAATAACCATNTNGCCTGACTCGGTTTCGATGATTCTGGCCTCAATATCTCTGCAACCGCCTCCGAATTTNACTAGAATCGGATCAACTTCGTTACAAGAATCGATTAATTCCTGCTTATTNCTCATAATTGNCTCAATTGCTNAGNCNGTATCNCCACAATCNACGACTTGNATTTGNCCAATCATCACNGGATCATCGTTGTTCGATACAAANCCCCCNCTCNNGTGACANCTTTTTGCCATGTTACTAGCAGCTGCAACAACACTGGGCTCTTCGAGAACGAAAGGCACGAGGTAGTGNTCNNCATCGATGACGAANTTGGTCGCCACACCAATNGGCAGAGAGTATGTGCCNACGACATTCTCAATCATCCNGTCAGCNGCATCTTCAGAGAGCTCTCCGCTGGCAGACCAGGCCTCTANCTGCTCAGGAGTCAGNCCTGCTAGTTCTGCTANCATTTGTCTGCGTTCTGAAACTGATAGTTTGTAGAATCCCTCTAGGCGNCTGCTGTCTACTGGCATGGTANCGTTTGCACCCCGGCCAATATGGCTTCTAACTGTTTGCGAACAGGTAATCTAGCGGTGAACAAGATTACTCGATCCACTCAGAATGGGTGTTTGAAAGCGTTAATTTGGCTATTAACGCATCATTAACGCATCATTAAAGCGTTAACAAAGCGTTAATCCATGCCGAATCGTTTCGGGGTGCTGTAAGGAATTCGGACAAATCAAATCCTCGGAATCAGTGAAAAACCCGTTAAATCGCTCTGTGAAAAGCGTCAGAATGCGTGAACATTAAGAATGATTGAAGCCGCTGCTGATGCAATGATTTCAGAAGCCGTGTCGATACTCGACTTGCCTCCATTGAGGGGGAATCCCTTCGANCATCGTCCGATTGAACCGTCGAGAGCTCAGGACCTTGTTGCACGAGATTCTCTGATGATTAGGCTGCGCGAACACATCATTTCAGAATCCCCCAGAAACATCCTCTTGGTCGGAGATTCCGGAAGCGGAAGAACTTCGTTGGTGAATGCACTTTCTTCTCAAGTCAGGAACAAGCTCGTTAGCCAGTTTTGGCCTGAGACGGATCCTGTGAACTCAATTCTNAATGAGATTTCAGTACATTTCGCGGGTTACGATGTGCCTAAAACCACGTCACGTATGTGCGAATCATTAGTCGAAATGCTAGACAAAGATACTGGACCATTGCCCTTGATTGCACTTGATTACCCTACTTCGACTCCACTGAATGATCTTCTGACAAGAATCACTCCTTTATTGCAGAGACTCAGGGCCTTAGTAATCGTTACCGCGACTCCTTCACAATTGAAATCGATCGATGACGAGGTNGTGGAAGCATATGATATCGAGAATCTGGATGATTTTTCCAAGTCGGAGATACAGGAACTCGCAAACAATCTGATCCGTAGAAAGGCCCGTGAAAAGTGGGTAATCAATCCTCTACTGATGGATGCAATAATGGAACGCACAGGAGGGCATCCACGTGATGTGGTTAAACTGTGCAGAGATTTGTTGGACGAGCGCAGAGGCAATGGCTCTGAGGGAACACTAGAGAGACTAATGTCATGGAGTGGCAGGATAGACGATGTTCCAGAAGTACCATTTGAGGCTGAAATTGAGTCAGATGAGGCTATTCAGAATCTCAAAAATACCGAATCAGTGCAGGATTGGGAAGATGAAGAAACTCATCCCGAGGAGGCCGACGACTGGGATGTCGAGCCCGAAGACATGTGGGAAGATAACCTCGAGCCTGAGGGCGACTCAGATTGGGACGAGACAGTTCCGGAAGTCGAGGATGGTTGGGCTGAAACCGAGCCGCCTGAACCATCCAATCCTCCAGAAGAAGGCCAGGGAACATTGGATTCCTTTGTTCCAATCGTAGATGCTACTGAGGAACAGTCTCGAACTCCTGTTAGGGGTGCATTCAGCGGATTGCTAAATCGGACTGTAATTGCTGGGGACGAGATGCCCAAAGAGCCCGATGGAACGCCTGTAACGATTGCTTCTCCCGAACCCAAACCCTTCGTCCCATCAACAAATAGGCCAGCGAATAAAGAGCCAGAGCCCGTTTTCGAGTCTCAAGCCCTTCCTGACACATCTATCGCCCCTGCTGATGAAGTCCCTTTGATGTCAGATGAAGGAGCACTTTGGACGGCGGACCCCAGTCTAGGAAAGATTCCCGAGGTCCCAGAGCCGCCGGAGCCCGAGGAACCTCTGTTCGACCTGGAACATACTCCCGAATTGGTTGAGCCAGATCCGGAACCGGAGATTGTAGCCCCCATTCTCCCGCCCCCTCCTCGAATTCCTATCCAGTTTGGCCCTAGTTGGGAGACTGATGAGCCCTTTGAAAGATCTAGAGTCGCATCAATCTCCGATAACGAGAGAACTATCCTTGAGGCGGCTGCCGGAAGGGAGGTATCACCTTCCGATCCAGAGCTACAAGCCGTATTGGAAGTCGGCAGAACTAGGCTATCTCAGATATTCAATGGTCTTCGCCGAGCCGGATTTCTTTCAGTTAGGAAGCAAGGTAGGACCCGGCTATTCAAACTCAGTGATGTTGCTTCTGCCGAACTCGGGATGAATTAGGTGTCCACATGTCGGATTCCACCGTTACAATCGAACTCGTCGAGAAATATCTCGCTCTGACCGATGAAGCCAGATCCAAGGCTACCTCAATTGCAAAGGGAGCGGCAGAAGAAGAGAGACTTGTTTCAATGCTCAGGATGTGTGATGATTATGCATCAGATGCGAGCCACTTCATGAAAGAAGGAGACCTAGTGCGGGCCTTCGCAGCAATCAACTATTCACACGCTTGGTTAGATGCAGCGGTTAGAATCGGTCTACTCGATGGACATGGAGATGACCGTCTATTCACCCTACCTTAGGTCTCAACTAGTCTGAGGTATCGGCCCGAGGCGACCTCGATGTACGAACCTCCCTGCTCGATTAGCAGCCGCTTGAGTTCCGTATCGACTGTCAGCACCGGCCATCCATTCTCAGAGGACAGCCTGACCAGCATCCCATCGGGATGCCTCATTCCTTCCAAGTCAGGNAAGACTTCACAGCGATTCCTGAGCANTTCCAGAAGGAGNCCTNTCTGCTTCNNAGAAACGGATNCAANCTCCTTATCTACACATTCCAGTAACTTCAGNTCNGCCGCNCCGANGACATCCTTCATACTGGNATCGAGATTCAGACGCGCTTCTACCAGTGCGACCCATCCACAAGCGTCTACCAAGACGCCGACCATTGAATCACCCCGCGATTGAGCCGTGTCCGATTAGTCGCCATCTGGAACCTACTCTCCGAGAAAGCGTCACTCGACTACCCGATTTAGCACAAATCGGGAGGCGNAATTGTATTTTCGCAGAGCCTCCCTTTGCCGAAGAAACGGTGCCAACACTGGTAGCGGTAGCGGAATTAATCATCAGCATCTCATTGGTCTGTAGTGGCCTGATTGAGCCTGCCTCATCCTCGCCTGAAGAGACCATCTTCTCCAAAAGTTCGAGTTCTAGATTCAATTCCTCCCAGATTGGCGGCAACTCTCCTTCTCTTGCCATTACTTGTCCAGACAACTCGTCCGCCTTAGTGGACACNGGGTCCATCGGNGTGGCTATTCCNCAAAGCCCACCTGAGTGAACCGACTTGAGNTCCAAACCTCCGCCCTTNAGACTCTCAATTATNGTTGGAATCGGCTTCCAAGAAGTCTTTCCTCCGGATTGCACACGTCGACCCGGGGCAATCAGAATCGAATCTCCGACACTGAATGAACCTTCTACTATGCTGCCTCCTATGATTCCTCCAGATAGCCCCTCGGGACGAGTTCCAGGACGATTGACATCAAACGAGCGCGCCACATACATCAGGCCNGATTCATNNGAACTCCTGTCNGGTGTTGGNATTACATCCTCAATTGCTCTGAATCAGGACATCTAGATTCACGTCNTGATGTGCCGANACGGGAATGATTGGTGCCGACTCAGCAATCGTNCCCTGCAAGAANTTCTTGATTTCGGCATAAGACTCCTGCGCCCTCTCTCGAGTAACGATATCAATNTTATTCTGNACTACTACTATGTTCTCNATNCCCGCAATNTGTAGTGCTGCTAGGTGCTCTCTTGTTTGAGGTTGNGGACACTTCTCAGTAGCNGAAACNAGCAACATCGCCCCATCCATTATCGATGCTCCAGAGATCATGACGGCCATCAGAGTCTCGTGACCNGGAGCATCTACGAAAGAAACCACTCGCAACAAATCATCATCCGAGTCTTTTTCTCCATCTGGATGCTTCCCTCTGACGTAATANCTACCGTCNGCAGNCTTGTAGAATGCAGTATCNGCNTAGCCCAGCTTGATGCTAATTCCNCGCTTNCGCTCCTCGGAATGAGTATCAGTCCAGACTCCNGACAGAGCTTGAGTNAGAGTGGTTTTGCCATGGTCGACNTGACCNACCATGCCGATGTTGACTTCAGGCTGNNTCGGTAGATTGCTCAGATTGATCACCCCGTCGAATCACTCCTCTTCTCCAGAGGGCTCCTCGACGGTCTCTGACTCCTCGACGAGGCCGAAGATGGCGTCGAGAGAGCGGTTTCCGGATTCGACAATCTTGAGGTTAATCTGACGAGTATCCTGGCTTATGACACTACCACGAAATCTTCGTCTCTTTCTCAATCCGTCGTACTTGTATCGGTAGACTCTNCCCTTCTTCTTCACGTATCTCTTGCCCTTGTAGCCAGTTCCAGCAGTGGTCAAGACCGATTTGATTGCACTACCTTCCAGTTCCGGNCTCATCGGCCTTCCAGTCAGGTCTGAGCCGCCAGTGATCTCCAGCTTGTATCCGCTGAGGGTCTTGTCACCTTCTCCGACGAACATTCCGTCCACGGAGTCACCTATTTTCTTGCCTAGGAAGTGATTGTAGTTTGAGCCGGTGATATCCATACTGAAGGCCCTACCTCCNGATGAAGGAACGGTATCGTTCACGACTGCCTTGAATACCTGCTCTGCTGCCACATGACCACCTCCGAACGGCCTCCCGACTAAAGGCCCCTATAAGAGCGGTTCGGAAGCGCCGTAGGCGCTTGAAAATCATAGGAATTCCTTCTCAATACGATTCTCCAGCAGGGCGGGTTGCGTATTGGTCATNGTGATGTGNTGAGTCCGCCCTCTTCCAACTGATGCATTGGCAGTTCGCGATTCAATCATTCCAAGCCCCTCCAGTGTCTTGAGGTGCTTCCAGAAGGTGGTGTAACTGCGCGGTTTGATTCCGAACTCCTCGCAGACCAGATTGTACAATTTCTGGGCGTCACCGCTGGAAACTGCATCTGCCTTCTTCAATCGNCTGCAGATACCGAGCAGCACCAACTTCTGATGTTCTCCTAACTCATCAATCTGGCTTGGNTCAACAGATGCTGCCCGTAAGGTACTGGGCCGAACATCCTGGGCCAAAACCTCGCCCCTACCATCCTTTTCTACACGAATGATTGCAGCCTCTAGGAGTTCGATGGCGAGCCGCGCATCGCCGGTCTCGGCCGAGAATCTTCCAATCTTGGAAAGTGCTTCATCGTCCACTGAGCCGGGCCTGCAAGCTTTCTCGTAACGCTGTCTGGCTATGTCGTTCAAAGCCCGTTCCCCATAACCGCCCAACGTCAGCATATTGCTTTCTCCGAGTCGTGAGATAATCGCCGGCTCGAACAGCTTGATTAGAGAAGTATTCTGACTGACTAGAATTGTCGACAAAGAGCCCTGCCGATTCTGCCCTTCATCAATCCTGAGTAGTTTGTAAATAAGATCTCCTTTGTCATTACGAATCAGGACATCGACTTCGTCGAGGACTAGCATAAGATGAGCATCATGAGCCCCGAGGTTGCGCCTGATTGACTGGATTACTTCGCTTGAACTGAAACCTCTCTCGGGTTGCCCCGAATCAAGAGATCTAGCAATCTCCTGTAGAACCTGTGAGGCAGTGGGGTGGTTACGGCAGTTCACATGTGCTAGTATGAGCCTCCTGCGTCCATCTAGGGCGCGCTGAAGATCCTCTCCGAAGCGACGAGTCATCACCGTCTTGCCGGATCCGACTGGGCCCGTTATCACTGCTCTCCCGCTCACACCTTGGTTCTCGATTCCGACAAACATCGAGGCCAAAACACGCAACTCATCGTCACGACCGACAAGTTCTGGCGGTGTCCAGTCGAAGGAGAACGGAGTTCTGTCCAACAGTACCTTGCCCGCTCCAATTCTGTCGAGGTAGTCGGCCATCATGTGACTCGTGCTCACATCGTTATTAGACATATTTGGAGCAACACGCGCGCATATGCGCATCTGTGGTGTGCGTGTTAATCAGGGTATCTCGTCGAACTGGTAACCAGTTTCCCACTTCTTCTCTCCGAGGGCTACTTCTAGTTCGTATGGGGTAATCAGTGGCTTGGCATATCTTACTGAGTCATCAATGGCTATTCTCGGACATGCAGTATTGACGTATGCATCTACAGGATAGAAGTCAATGAGATCCGGGCTGATGTGGTCGAGAGCGAGTAGATACCCCTTGCGCCCATGTTTCTCTAGCAGGCGCTTCATGCGTATGGCTAGGTTACGACGCATCTGCCCGGGCTTCTCTCCAATCAGAATAGCGAATGAGTTCGCCTCATTGA
This sequence comes from Methanobacteriota archaeon, assembly GCA_002714745.1. GTDB lineage: Archaea > Thermoplasmatota > Poseidoniia > Poseidoniales > Thalassarchaeaceae > Thalassarchaeum. The sequence continues at coordinate 19,559 of PAYF01000010.1, forward strand.
CTGAGTTGATTAGGCCGAAGCGCTGCCGCAGAATCCTCTCTATACGCTCCAGAGACATCTCAGACGCCCCTCCCGTGTATGGGTCCAGCAACGCCAGAGGTTTGCCGGTGTGCAGTACCAGTCCAATGGGGTGGAAGTCACCTGANCCTAGGAACAAGTAGTGGCCGATTGAAGGAGCGTCTCCCGAGTAGTTGCATCCCAGAACCTGGCCAGGAAATGTCAGTCTGTCTCCTCCAACGGGAATCTCGACNTCGAACCCAGCCTTCTCCAACCTACTCTTGAACTCCTCGAGTAGGTGCAGGTGCTGGATCGANCCGACGAGGCCCAATTTTGTNCCAGTNAGAGGGGCAACTCGGCCCACAGCATCTAGAAATCTCTCCTTGGCAGCNTCCTCATCGATCTCGACNTTCTCATCCGCAGCCTCNAGGCGAGACTGGGCGATTGCNCNATGGCTCTCGAGGATAGTAAGGACCGGAGCCAATTCAGGGTCACCATCGTATGTCACCGGGATGAAGTGAGTCGGCATACCTGAGTCTATGTTCATCTGACTATGTCCCATATGAGCGACCAGTTCAACACCCATCATCCGCATTTTATCGTGAACTAAATCACATGCACCATAGCACGGGTCTGCGGCCAGAATCACCCTCGCCCCAGACCCATCTTCAATCGAATCCATCATCTCAAGTGCCTGCATCTTCAGTCCCTCAGGAACCTGCAGAGCTACCAATCGATTGTCGTTTGACTTAATCCTCTCAACGAGATCATCCAACTCGAAATCGTGCCTCTCTAAGTCCATGCAATCACTCGAGAATTTCGACCCTGCCGTCGATGATATCGATTCGCGCCAGAGTTCTAATCGGCCAGCCAGGGCGCTCTTTGGCCAACCTCTCACGCCCCTCACCTTTCTCAATGGCGATGACGATATCCTGAAGGATTACTCCCATCTCCTCAAGGGTCACAAGTATAGGCTCGAGAGTCCCGCCTGTTGAGATTACATCATCTACAATCAGAATCCTCTCTCCCGGTGAGATGTCATTGATGTAGGTGGTGGACTGGGAATATCCTGTCGACACATCGACTCGAACTTCTCCTTCCATCCCATACTCGCGCTTTCGGATTACAACAGTCGGCTTACCGGTGGCGTCCCCTACAGCAGCCAGCAGTGGCAACCCCATTGCTTCAACACTGACAATGAGATCGACCTTCGACCAGTCGACCATCTCTACGATTAGGTCACGAGTAGCACGCAGAACATCGGCATCCATCCGCGGGATTCCGTCTGAGATGGGGTGGATGAAGTAGGGGTATTCACCTTTCCAAATGATGGGGGATCCACGCAATGAATCCTGCAACACTGACAACGAATCAGAGGGCGACATAGCCCTGCAACCTCACACTAGGCCCTTCAAATGCTCGGCGCCCTCAACTATCCTGATTGTACAGGGGGTCGGGAATTTGCATTTAGCTTTCCTGAGAGCATCCCTAGCAGTGAGATAGTGCTCTGGAGAGGTGTAAATTGAGACTACAGTCTGACCTCTTTGTACCCGAGCAGCAGTACCGACATTCTTACCGAAAGACTGCCTCATTCCCAATGATACACGGTCAGCCCCGGCACCTGTGGCCTGTTTGTTCTCTCGCAGAATCTGGTGAGGGTATGTGTGCATCCGCAGAGCGTAGCCTTGTTCTCCAGCTAGTTTCCTGACGGTCGCGTTGGCAACCTGTCTTGCGGATTCAAGAGCCGAATCACGAATCTGGCAGGGATTGTCAGCTGTCAACTCGACTACGACTTCAAACTGACCTGCCTCAGCACCCTTCCTATTGCCCATGAAGTAGCGCAGAATTCGGTTGTTCGGGACACCGCCAGTGTACTCTCTGCGAGTGTACGCCTGACCCTTAATCTGGCGATACATCTTGGCTGGCTTGCGTGCCATACGGATACCTACTTCGCGGCCCACCGACCCTCTCTATTTAACCATGAGGCAGCAGAATTAGTCGCTCAATCAGCACTCAACCTCTCACTCTCACGCTGGACCTCTCTGACACCAAAGACAATCAGACAGAATCCTACCAGCATTGAGACTCCGACACTCTCATCAAGTAACAACCATCCACTGATTACTCCGAAAACGGGAACTAGGAAAACATAGGACGCAGCAGCAGTAGCTCCAATCCTGTCTATGCCTCGTGCGAACCATGCATAGGTGAGAACTGTAGAAATAAGCCCTAGATAGGCCACAGAAACCCACTCAGCAGTATTGGGGATGGGGATGCCAGAACTCCAGACTTCGACCATCATCCAAGGGGTGAGAAGGACCCAGCCCACTATGGAGTACCAAACGACAATCTCCAATGAGGTTCCGATTGTTCCGTCCAACAGTGCCATCTTGGTCAGGTTACTGGTGGCGGCCCAGGTCAG
>PAYF01000011.1 GCA_002714745.1 Methanobacteriota archaeon
CATTAGGTCGCGGTACATCTGCCTGCGCCCTTCTGTTCCTATTCCTCCACTTCCCAACAACGCCCTCATTCAATCACCTCTAGTGTTGACTGGTCTTCTCGACTACGGGTGGCACCATGAACACCAATACCACACCTTATCCTACTACCAGCAATCCTCCAATCCAGTCGGCCATGCTGAGAGTCTCTCCAAAGATAACGAATCCATAGAATACTGCGACAATTACTGTGAGATACGAGAATGCAGAGACCCAAGCAGCATTTGCCTTCTGATAGGCCATTGTGATGCCCACCTGTCCTCCGCCTGCCCCAATGCCGATTCCCACTAGAGCTGCGAGGGTCTTGGTGTCCAACGAGAACAGGTCAGGAGCGGCTTGCACAATGCTACCTGCTACACTGGCGATAGCGAACNAGAAGACNACTGANGTTGGAGAGTCTGTGGTTCGAAGTTCTCTNACGTACATGTANGCGAAGGCGGCGAAGAAGCCAGAGCCCAATGCNAGCAGAGCGTCNGGATCNACCGTGCCCAATTCAGGNGAGACNATGAGGACTATTCCAGCAAACGCTGTGAGCACTAGTAGNGCCACTCCCGCAGAGACCTTCTCTGCGAGGACTCGTCCCGAAAGTAGGGCCACAAACAGTGGAGCGGTGTACTGTAGAGTGACTGCCTGACCAATCGGAATTCTTCCCAAGGCGGTGAAGTAGAAAATCATGGCAGTGAGCCCAACTGCGCACCTTAGGAACATGGTCTTGCGGTTGTTGACTCGNAGGCTGATTCCNCGGCTNGCTGCNAAGGCTGCGACTGCGAAGGCGATNACNGCTGAGCGNACCATGATNATCATCCACACGTCAGCATGAACACTTGTCCACTTGACGAGTGCGTTCATTGAACCGAAGCAGAAGCTGCCGAAGATCATCCACAGGACTGCTGCCCTAGGTGCATCTGAGGAATCGAGAAGTTTCTGCATTCTATGACAGTCCCCATCGACGTTCTAACACAGTTGCCATGGCCTGGTAATCTTGGCCGCCTGGACTGCGTGGCTCGTGCAGGTGAATCGGGATTCCATGACTGGGTGCTTCGGCGAGTTTGATGTTGCGTCTTATGGCGGGCTCGACGATCAATTCCGGGAAAGCTTCCCTGACCTCGCTCGCGACTTGCTGGTTGAGCAGTGTTGGGGCGTGCATAGTTAGCAGAACTCCATCCACTCCAAGGCGTGGATTCAGAAGTCCCCGGACTTCTCTGATTGTACCTGCCAGAAGAGCTAGTCCCTCGAGTGCGAAGTACTCAGTCTGAACAGGGATTAGTATGCCATCACTGGCTACCAGTGCGTTGATTGTGACCAGACCCAAGGTAGGTGGAGTGTCGATGATGATAATGTCGTAGTGACTCATCAGTGGCTCGAGAGCTTCGGTTAGTCTGCGCTCTCGGCCAAGCTGCCTGAGCATCTCTTGCTCAAGACCAATCAATGTCTTATCGCCCACAATCATGTGGACTCCCTCAACTGCTGTAGCGTGCCTTGCCTGAATCGCTGATTCGGGGTTGAGGATGAGGTCTCTCGTGGTCGCTTTGACCTTACTCTTGTCAACCCCCAGACCGGTTGCACAATTGCCCTGTGAGTCTGAGTCTACGACGAGTACCTTGTGACCTCTAAGAGCCAATTGGGCTGCGATGTTGATTACAGTGGTTGTCTTGCCAACTCCTCCTTTCTGATTGATTACTGTCACAACCCGTGCCCGGCCTTCTGGAGTTGGGTGGGCTGCGGGCAGGTCAAGTGGTCTACGCACCCTTGCTGCGCTAATCTCCTCNACNGCATCGAGATGTGGTGCTGTCTCTACATCTTCGACCTCNGTGAACTCCGCNTCTACAATCAGAGGAGCGCTGTTCACCTCAGGCAGATTTTCCTCATCNGGAGAGACCATACGAGCGCCTNCGGCGCTCGAACGGCTGTTGAAGGNGACGCCATNATCAGGTGGCTAAATCACGATTTGAGCGNATCATGTCGGCAGCGAGGTGTGGTACCAGGCCACCATTCTCGAGCTCTCGGCGTTCATTGCGAAACTGACTGTGTGCTCCCTTCCAGAGTCCTGCCATGTTCGCGAACCGGCCACATTGACCTGCCCGTCTCCGACATCTACTGGCAAAGAAGAGAGTACATCGTTGGCCTCGCTGACGCTCAGCAAGTAGCCGTAACTGACCGACTCTTCCCAATTCCCTGCCGATGAGGACATGTGGGTCTCGAGATCGGGGTATCTCGACTCTGCTAACACTCGCTGTTCCAGCTTCTCTAGGGTGAGAGTATCAGGAATCGAATCTCTGCTCCAGATTGTCGTACCTTCATCGTAGTCATCTTGGTCAACCAAATTACATCCTCCTGACTCTCTAGCTCCTAGGATAATCCAACCAGCAGTGTCGTCATCCCTGACCCAAGAGAGGTTCCACTCATCGGTCGAATATGCTGCCTGCCAGACATATCCTCCTGTCTCGAGAGCAACTGCCGCGTCGGTGGTGCTGTGGTTTGCCATCAGACAGTCAACTGCCGCCTCTAAGTCGAAGTCTCTCTGGTCTGATTGATCCGGCATAGCGTATCCCCACTGGGACTGGCCGCCGGGGACATCTTCGCCACTGCCCGGACTGCCGGCATACGAAGAACCCCATTGAGTGGCCTGAGAGCCTGAGTTCGATGAGGTCTCGGTGATAGTCGCCACGATGGTAATTCTGCCATCGGGAAGGACCTCATTCAGGCTGGAGCCAACGAAGTTGCAGTTCGGCCCCTCTAGGGTCTTGTCGATTACGATGTCAACATCCTGCTTGACTGGCCACGGATAGCCATTCTTGACCAGGATGTCTATCTGGGCGTGACCCAGACACCTGCCAATCTCGTAATGGAAGATTGAGACTTGGGTCACGAGTCCATGATTTTCGGTGTTCATCTCATTGCCTACAGACCATCTCCAGTCAGAATCCCAGGTTATATCATCGTTCGAGGACAGTCCTTTGGTCAACTGTGTGTCACCGAAGAAGGCGTGCAATTCGATTGGAGTCATTGGGAAGAGAAGAAGGGATGCGAGGTCTCCTACTGACCCTAACTCATCTGCCCCGAATACAACTGCCCTGGCAGTTGTTAGAGAGTCATCAGAGTCGAGTAGGTTGAGTTGAGTATCGGTCCTAATTGTAGAACGAGTAGTGATATCTCTCCAAGACTGAGCGTTTGAGACAAGTGTGTTGTCTTCCCTAATCCAACCAGTGCTGGTACAGTCCTCACCGCTTCTCACCTTGCCCTCTAAGTCCACCGAGAGATCGTGAGTCAGAGTCTGTTCCACTGTGAGTCGTTGTCTGCCGTATGCATCGAGCGCCATCACAGTGCCTTCAAGCTCGGAATCCATCGGATGGAATATCTCGTTTGCATCGCCTTTTCGAATCGTTACTGAACCTGTACCTCCCGATACCGTGGCTCTCAGTTCCGAACAGACATCATCGAGAGTCGGAGATGTGGATTCTCGGATGTATCCAACCATCTCATCTCCAGTCACAGCTACCGAGGTTCCACTGACTGTGAAGTCCATGTGGTCACCGTAGCGTAAAGGACGTGCTGAGAAAGCTGGATCGGGCTGAATTAGGAAAACTGCTACTGCACCTACAAGCAAAACCACCATGCCGACTGCTGCTGCAATCTGCCAGTTCTCCTTCAGGCCAGCAATCGATGGCAGATTGATGACGACTGATGGTTCGTCCTCCTCTTCGTCATCATCGTCTAGCACTAACTCGGAGTCTTCACTGGTAATCACTCCCGAGTACCACGGATCATCTTCTGGGTCCTCTTCAGGTTCGGGCTCGGGTTCAGGCTCAGGTTCTGGCTCGAGTATCTCAGCCTCAAGTATCTCCGCCTCAATTGGTTCGGGCTCGGGATCGGGTTCCTCTTCAGGTTCCTCTTCGGGTTCCTCTTCTTCCTCACCTCTGACTCTGGCCAGCATCTTATCGATGGCGTCATCGATGTTCTCAGCCTCTGGGTTAGCATCCTCAGTGGAGTCTTCCTCAGGGCCTTCAGACCCAAGAAGTCTATTGATCAGGTCGTCCTTCTTGCCCGACACTAGAAGTCCCTGGTCGCTGCACATCTGACGCAGTTCGCTGACCTTCATCGAGGACAGTTGGTCCCGGTCAAACTCACCCTCAGTTGACATTCTACCCGTCAGCAGCGAATACAGGAGGCTTTCAACCCCTTCGGCGTCCTGCCTTGCAGGACGCACACTCACCGGGATGTTCGTAGTCTCCGATGAAAGGTCTCAAGAGGGGAACTAGGGCGGCGGGTAACATGGACCCACGCCTAGTGATACTCTCGAGGGGGCCCGGGCTGTACAGCACCAAGCAGCTGGCCAGAGCCGCTGAAGAAGCGGGTTGGGCAGTACGAATCATTGACCCACTCAAACTTACTGTCCTAGTTGATGATGAGGGTGGTCGAATCTACTACAAGGGCTGGCCACTCGAGTGCGAGGCGGTAGTTCCTAGAATCGGTCACTCAATCACCCGCAGAGGTGTACATGTGGTCAGACAGTTCGAGCGAATGGGAGTTATTGTAATCAACTCCAGCTCTGGAATCGCAAAGAGTCGAGATAAGCTCGTAGCCTGTCAATTGATGACTGAGGCTGAAGTTCCCGTCCCCATCACAGCGAATGTGGGGACTTGGCAGGATACAGTCCGTGCGGTCAATCAGGTCGGAGGCACTCCTTGTGTAATCAAGAGTAATGAAGGAACTCATGGATCTGGCGTGTTCCTAGCACACACCGAACAGCAGGCTAAGCAGTTGGTCTACCAGATGCTAGAGCGCGACATGCGCCCACTCGTTCAGCAGTACATCCAGGAATCGCATGGCAAGGATATCAGAGCCCTAGTTGTTGGTGGCAAGGTTGTTGCGGCGATGCGAAGGAGGGCTCACGGTTCTGAGTTCAGATCCAACTTCCACTTAGGAGGCAGTGTCGAGCATGTCGAAATGTCTCCGCGATTCGAGAAGATTGCAGTTACAGCAGCGGGCAAGCTCGGCCTCGATCTGGCTGGAGTCGATATGCTCGAGTCCAGTAACGGCCCTTTGGTTCTCGAAGTTAACTCAAGTCCTGGACTCGAAGGAATCGAGACAGTAGTGGGAGAAGGTCTAGTCGCAGGCGAGGTTGCCAAGTTGCTCAACCGTAGGCTCGAGGAGGTTGGCGTCGAGTCGAGTCGGCCATCAATGAACGATGCCACCGAGAGGCACAGAGAGTCATCTGAGGCACAGGACTGACGGCGTTCTGACACCGGTTCTCAAACGGGCCCTGCTCGGCCCTGAAGAAGAGAAGCATTCAAGTCTGAATAGGGATACTTGGACCTGTCCGTAGGGACAGGGATGCACGGCCTTCATTGGCCAGAGGCGAGAAATGACAGAAGAAATAGGGGCGAAACAGAACGTATGGATGAGAGCTGCCATGGGCGGCAGACTCGGGTCTAGGTTGTCTGGACTAGGTCTCGAAGAAGGTCCAACCCTACCATCGAGGCTACAGGGACTGGCTGAACTGCCTTGGTTCGAATGCTGGGTTCAGAGACTCAAGACCGAGAAGAAGAGTGCTCACACAATAAGAGCATACACCGTAGCAGCCCGCACCTTGGCCACTACAGCATTACCCGGTGAGGAGGCAATCGACTGGGAGCAGGCTCAGACACTCAGCGTACTAGAGATTCACGGCAGAATCAATCCTAACAAAGGTAGGCTGGACTCATGGCTCAACAGCATAGGTGATCTCAAGCCAGCCACAATCAACGCTAGGATGGCCGCAGCCTCTCATCTCCTACTCTGGGTCGGACATACGATTCCCGACTGGATTCAAAGACCTAATCGCAGCAAGTCACTGCCTCGCACTCTAGGTCGCAGCGAGCTCAGCAGGGTCCGAGCAGCAGCAACCCGTTCGGAGGACCCATTGACTCAGCCCGTAGTCACCATCCTGCTCGATACCGGACTCAGAGTCTCCGAACTGTGTGGACTAGACCTCGATGACATGGACTTGGAGGACAAGTCGGCTCTGGTCATAGGCGGTAAAGGCGAGAAAGACCGGACTGTGCTGTTCACCCAAGCCACCGTCGATGCAGTAGAGGCATGGATGCCAATCAGAAACACTCGTGCTGATTCCTGCTTCGACGATGAGGAGAAGCGTTCGCTACTGCTCTCGAGTCGTGGACGCAGAATCAATCCCCGTTCGGTGCAGAAGCTGATTGACCGGCTGGCCGATGCATCAGATATACCGCGCTCTAGGCTCAGCCCGCACACTCTCCGTCACACCTTCGCTACCGGCCTATTGGAACGTGGAGCTGATCTGGTGACGATTCAGAGGCTGCTCGGCCACGCCAGCATTGCTACCACAAGAGTCTACCTCGAGATTGGTGACCAGACACTAAGAGAGATTTATCACCGCGCTCAAAACGAGATTACGAGTCTTCCTGAAGAGGAAACGGTCACAGAAGTGCCGGTCACAGAGGCTCCTCCACAGATGCCACGAGTACCCTGATTACTTCCTAGCCGGGTTCTTCTTGTTGTGGCGCTTATCGACTGACTCTGGCCCTTGCCATTCTCTATCTGCCGGAATAGTGTACCCCGGGTGAGTAGGTATCGGGCAGTGCTTGCCCGACCTGCACCTGCTGCAGTTGTCGGACGGTGGAGACTCCACAGTCTTCTGCAACTTGCCGTACTTCCTGCGTGGCACAGTCAGTCGCTCGGTTGGAGGGACTTAGCGATTACCACGAGCGCGCAATGTTCAATCCTACACGCACCCGCACCGCTGCATGGATGCCGAGGCTTCCAAGGTCGGGTCGGACCCGAGTCGGACGATTCTGTATGCTCAAGTCAGGGATGGTAACCCTCAGATGTCAATAGATGAAGAAGATCGGCTGAGGCCTTTGAATTGGCCAGATTCAGGTGGCAAGGTGTACCTCGGAGATGTCGCTCAGGCTTCTCTGAGGGCCCTCGGCCCTCACGATCCTCCTCGTTTCCAAGAGTCGCCCGCATTCGACGAGCAGAGATGGGTGCTAGTATCTAGGGCCAACGAACTGACGATGACCATTACTAGTACTGCCTACTGGGGCTTCGGTATGTTCAATTCCTGCTTCATGAATCGGATTGAGATTAGGGGACCTTATGGCTTGAGGGCGCGATGCGTGCACGACATTGTAGCTTCACTCGGACACAAGCCATGGGAGCCTGCCAGAGTGAGAAAGTTCGAGTCGGTTACTGGGGGCCAATTGGCCGAACACAGGGCCGCTTGGGAAGAATTAGTTTCGCGAGCAATCGAGGGCATGAGCGAGGAGATCAGTGAGATTGAGGATGTATTGAGGAAACTCAGGGGAACAGACGATTCAATCGAAGGTATACTGGATTCTGCCGAGATGGCGCTGGATGAGGCTAGGATGGCTTTGGCTGATAGGAATGCTCCTGCTGTTGAACGCGCTCTGGGAAGAGCATACAGCGCCATTGTAGAAGCTGATCCTAGCACAGAGGTGCGCTCGTCTGAGGCACGTGCAACCAAGGATCTGTTGGACGAGGTGCCCTTGGTCGACCTCTCCGAAGAGGAGTAATCAGAGTCCTAGAGTGGCCCACATCCAGGACCAGACTCCGTGTTGAGCCAGATAAATCACTACTGAGAAGATGATACATGCCGCATAGATGGAACCCTTTGAGATCTGGATAGCGTCCTCAGACTCCTCATCGAAATACCTGATCAAACCAGCTGCCTGCTGGATGCCACTGCCCTTCTTCTCCTTGGCCATCGGGCGTCGCACCTACCTGCACTATTTCAATTCCGCGAGAAGCGAATTGGGCCCTCAGGGGTCCAATGTCTCGATTAGTACGCATCCGTCATCGAGATCGACTATCTTCGAAGCGGCACTCATAGCAGTGTCTATACAGGCTGTCATGAGAATCTCTCTTCTGCGGCCGTTCCCACCTTCAAACACCAATCGATGACTCAGGCTGTCGAGTACGTCTCGGTCAACAATCTGCCAAATCCAATTGTCTCTCTCAATAGTCACCAGAGCTTCGACCGGTACTAGGGGACCCTGCTCTCTCCCCACCGCACGTGCTCTTTCTACCAGTTCAACCAACTTCCGTGTAGCCCCATTCAAATCGGTCGTTGTGGGTTCCTCGTTCGTATTCGAAATTCTTCTCCTAAGTCCTACCATGTGCATCCCATGCGACACCGCCGCAAATCCGCAGCGACTCGCTGGAGGTTTAACCGTTTACGGCGATGATCGCCAACGGAGAGGGAAAACTGAACCCCGTTCTTTTCGCCGAAGAGTCGTGCAGTTGATGTCTGCTGCTGTTGCCGCAACTCCATGGGCAGTGAGGGTTCTTGGGATGAACTGGCGCGTGACAGCGTTCTGCTCAAGGCAGTCTCTCACTGGAGGCAAGATGCTGATACTTGGCTAGAGGGTTCTTTTGAGAGGTTAGCTGAGACAGTTCGAGTCAACCCTCTGAGGTCGGACAGCGATTGGACAGAGAGTTGGATGGAAGACAATGGAGCAGTCCGGGTTCCCTGGTTTACTGGTCCGGGCAGCGCATGGACGCTGCCCTTCCACAGAGGTGCGGCTGAGGGTGATGCGAGAGAGATACTGAAGAATCTGCACGAGACTGGTCGATTGACCAGACAGGAAGCAGTCTCGATGCTTCCAGTGCTTGCTCTAGGAGCCGAGCCGGGAGAAATAATTCTGGACATGTGCGCCTCGCCCGGCTCCAAGACCACTCAGATTGCCGAGTGCTTGGGTGAAAGTGGACTTGTCCTTGCGAACGAGGTCGTAAATTCGAGAGTTAACATGTTGGTCAGCAACTCTCAACGGCATGGCTCGTCATGCATCGCGGTGGTCAATCACGATGGAAGGCATATCCCGAAGGTTCCCGAGTCAGGTTTCAACAGAGTACTGGTCGATGCACCCTGCACCGGATCGGGTACTACACGTAAGAACCCGGATGTCTGGAGCAAATGGCTTCCCTCTGGAGGCAGGTCGCTGCATGATTTGCAAGTCGATTTGTTGTCGAGAGCAGTTGCCGTTACAAAACCGGGGGGCCGGATTGTCTACGCGACTTGTTCGCTCGACCCGGTCGAGGACGAGGCTGTGGTCGCCGAGGTCCTTCGCAGGCATGATGTTCTAGCCCTGCTAGATGCATCCGAGTTACTGCCTGGAGTCCCGGGTGAGGCTGGACGCTCAGAATGGCCCTTACTGGGGGATGATGGTCATCCAACCGATGAGTCATTTCCTGATTCAATGATGCCACCAGCAGAAAAGTGGATCTCCTCAGCTCTTCCTCGATGCATTCGAATCTGGAACGATAAAATAGACGCAGGAGGATTCTTCCTAGCCGTTCTGGAGCTTTCTGCTGACAATCGGTCTAGGCAAATCACAGCCGCGTACACGCTGGAGCGTGATGAGGTTCGCCCTGATCCTCAAGACTCTCCTATGCCACTCTCCGAGCAACTTGCCGAGACACTGAAGAAGGAATGGGGAGTACTTCCAGATGGCCTGTGGAGTAGAGGGAAGAGTATCATGCTCTCAACTCAGGAAGCGAGAGATTTGTGGGAGAACGAACGAAGTAAGAAAGGAGGTCGTATTCGGATACCAGGAGGCAGGTGGCGTCCTCTGCGCCTTATACATCTGGGGCAGAAGGCTGCCCTTCTGAGAAAGGGTGAATTCGAACGACTAGTTGCTGGTGCGGCTCGAAGGCTAGGGCCGGAACTACCAGGAGTATCCACCGAGGTTGGTCCTCTACTAATCGATGAATTACTGACCAATGGAGAGGCGATGATTCCTGAGTCCGGATTCAAGCAGTCCGCAGGTGGACGGATTCTGATTGACTCAGAAAACGGTGATTGTCTCCCAGTTTGGATGGGGTCTCGTTTGAGCCTGATGCTGGCAGACCCAGAACGTAGGATTCTTTGTATGCAAAGAGGTTTGCAATTCCACAGTCTAGAAGAAGAATAGTCTCTGAAATTGAACGGTCATTCACGACTGGTTCCAAAGTCTTAGCATATGTTCAATAGCCTGCTGTTGGAATGCTCCTCTCCTGGTGGAATCATGCTGGACGATACTGACCGAAGAATCATCTCAGTGCTGCAGAGCGATGCGAGAGCATCAATGCGCAGCATCGCTGAGCAGGCAGGAGTATCTCTGGGAACTGTTAGCAATCGTGTGCGCAGGCTGGAAAAAGCCGGAGTGATTCGTGGCTACAGCGTGCAGTTGGACCCGGAGTTGTCCGGCTGGGAGCTCACTGTTGTCATCGGCCTCCGTATCGAGAAAGGGAGGCTGATTGAGATCCAGGAGAAAATTGCCAAGGACAACCGAGTCTACGGTGCCTACGACGTCACAGGAGAATTCGACTCGATGATAATCGCTAGGGCTCGCGACAGGAGGGATCTCGATGATTTGTCTAAGAACGTAATCTCAATAGATGGTGTCGAGAGTTCAGTCACTCATCTCGTTCTCAACACGGTCAAAGAGAGTTCTACAGTGTTGCCTGAGTGACTACAGTGGGTCATCTAGGAATTCCTCAATCAGAGGATTTAGGTGTCGTGAGTGTGGGGCCAGCGCCTCTATTGTCCTCGCCTCGGGTTTCATCACTCTCAGAAGCACCGTCCTAAGATCCTCATCGACTGGCATGTCCATTGCCATCAGTTGGTCTCTCAACGCTTTCTGTAATCTGCCCCCCGTCCTATCCCAGTCCATCAGCAGAATGAGCGCCGGACGTTTGTCAACGATATTTCGAGTCCCATATGTTTCGTGCAGGTATGCGACTAATCTAGATCTGTCCCAGCCCCTGTTGACACGTTCGACAACTCCGGTGAATCCTAATGCCCTGAGTGCCTTCTCATCTCTCAATCCTTCGACCAATATTGGGCAGTCAGGATTATCCTCTCCAGAACGGTTTCTTCTGATACTCGCAGCAATCGCCTTTGCAGCGGCTCTGAAACGAATCTCTCTGTCGGGGGGGCCTCCTCTTCGAGCACGGTCAGCGACCCAATCTCCAAGCCCCTCCTTCTCTGGCATCTCAACACCTATCGTATCGCCGACGTACCTCGATTATGTAGTGATTCAGTATCCGAGTAGTTCGGTCTTGAGAGTAGGTTCTCTTGAAGTCGTTCATTGGCCATCTAGTTCGGTCCTTGAAATTGTCAAATCCGCGAGACTTATGAGGGGGTTTCGTGCGCATTGCATNAGGGGATTNGGATGGATAGCATTACNCCTCTNTTCGATGCTATTTGGGATGACTACATGTTCTGGTCGATAGTNGTCGGNGCCATNGCNTTCGGNTGGCTCTANCACCACTCCTNCTTCTANCGCNCNAAGGAAGGNGAGAGCCCCAACATAGACGATCTAGAAGTGGGCGTNTTTCCCAAGGATTACGATAATCTCAGACTCGAAGTAGCATGGACTGTTCTGCCCTTTATTCTCATAGTCTGGCTGACCTACATCTCATGGGCNCCTCTAGATGCNGTTTGGAGTCAGACTGGTCCTGACGGCTACCACGGTAGCGAATGTGAAGANGGACAATCTTCGAACAATTANATCGATTCAAGTGGATATGTCAGATCAGATTGCTACCACGATATTGGCATAGAAGGTCAGCAGTGGTTTTGGGAGTTNGACTGTTACGGACTTTCCGAAGAATTGTGTTCTACAGNTTATGCCACNGTCGAGGGNGAGCTAAAGCCNCACCTCATGCTGAAAACNGGTGAGACTTACCTAGCTACATTGACTTCTATCGATGTCACACATGCTGTGAAAAACCCCGACTTCGGNATGATGGAGGATNTCGTTCCNGGGCAAGTGACATACCTATGGATGCCCGCTGTTGAGGANACTTCTTTTCTGATGCTTTGTGCAGAGTACTGTGGTGACAATCACGCATACATGACGGCACAGATTTCTGTGGAGTGATTAGATGAGTAAGAATTCGNCTTCGCGTAGGCTCGCCTTGGTGGCTATGCTTGCTNTTGCNATTGTCGTCGTACCTGCNGTAACCTCGCTGCCATCCGGCATATCTGGTGTCAAAGACACAGGGTGCAACTGCCACGGTACAGAGACCAGCTCTTCGGTGACTGCTTCTATCTCTGGCNTGCCTGAAACATACAACACATCAGAGACATATGCAGTTACTGTCTCGTTCTCGGGCGGACCAAGTGTCGATGGCAACATGAACCTAGGAGGATTCAATCTCTGGGCAAGTGATGGTACATTCGCAACTGCAGATGANTCAACTCAACTATGGGGNCCAGCCGAGGCCAGCCACTCCGAGTCCGGTAACGACCAGCGAACTTGGACTCTGGACTGGACTGCTCCCGAGANTGGGGCCAATGTCGATTTCGTCCTGCATGTGAACTCGGTGAATGGTAACGAAGGTGATGGCGGTTCCAGCGGGGACATGTGGAATCGGGCTGATGTCACAGTACTCGGATTCGGAGACGCCCCTCTTCCCGACGTTGACCCGTTCAAGGTACTAGCCGCTCTAGTGGTAATCTCTGGTGTGATGCTGTCGATTGTCGTCATGTACATCTTCTACAGGAAGAATCCTGACAGTTTCGACTGGGAGAACTTCGCTCCTTGGATTTCCGAGTGGCTGACTAGTACCGACCACAAGAAGATAGGAACTCTGTACTTCGTTCAGGGTCTCTTCTTCCTCGGAGTAGGTGGAATCATGGCTCTGATGATGAGGATGCAGCTTGCAGTCCCCGGTAACGACTTCATCTCACAGGACTATTACAACCAATTCTTCACCTTGCATGGTACGACGATGATTTTCCTAGCAGCGATGCCGCTGATAGCGGGATTTGCCAATTGGATCGTCCCTCTACAGATAGGGGCTCCCGACTTAGCCTTCCCTCGCCTCAACGCGATGTCGTTCTGGCTCCAGCCCGTTGCAGCCCTACTAATCTTCACAGGAGTGTTTAGCGGTCAGGGTGCTGACACAGGATGGACTGGTTACGCCCCTTATGTCGTGACCGAAACCACTCACTCAGGAGTCAGTATGTGGGCTGCAGGGCAGTTAATGTTGGTAGCATCTTCAACGTTGACTGGGATTAACTTCCTCACCACCATGGCGGTAATGCGAGCGCCCGGAATGGGCTGGTTCCAGATGCCTCTTTTCACCTGGTCTATACTGGTCGCCAATCTGATGTTGTTCCTTTCCATCCCTGCATTCGGTGTCGGTCTGATTCAGGTATATCTAGATCGTACTATTGGAACTGCATTCTACGATGTCGCAGCCGGAGGAGATCCGTTGCTGTGGAGTCACTTGTTCTGGTACTTCGGACACCCTGAAGTGTACGTTGTCATAGTTCCCGCCTTCGGAGTGATATCGGAAGTCATCGCCACCAGTGCTCGAAGGTCGATTTTCGGGTACAAGTCGATGGTCTACGCCATGGCAGGAATCGGTCTAGTTTCGTTCATCGTATACGGTCACCATATGTTCACCTCAGGTATGTCGCCAACACTTCGATTCGTAACTATGCTTACTACTATGTTAGTTGCCGTGCCCACGGGAATCAAGATTTTCAACTGGCTCAAAACGATGCATGGAGGTTCTCTAGTCTACAGGACGCATACTCTGTGGACTCTGGGCTTCTTGGTGACATTCACTCTGGGTGGAATCTCTGGCATGTTCTTCCCTTCCATGGCAATGGATGTGCACTTGCATGAGACATACTTCGTTGTTGCCCACTTCCACTATGTGCTGGTGGGTGGCACGGTCTTCGGATTCTTCGCTGCGATATACTACTGGTATCCAAAGATGACTGGAAGGATGCTGGATGAGAGGTTGGGTGTGCTACACTTCCTTACTGCATTCATCTCCTACAACGCACTGTTCTGGCCTATGCACAGGCTAGGTGTCGTGGGTATGATTCGTAGGACTCATACATACTACATCACTACTGACGACTTCAATGCCCTGCCCGAGTGGGCTTCAGACTGGAACATGCTGATTTCTATATCGGCATTCCTCTTCTTCGCTAGCAATCTGATTATGGTCTACAATATGATCAAGTCACTAGTCAGGGGAGAAAAAGCCCCTGCAGATCCATGGGGAGGCTGGTCATTCGAGTGGATGACTACTTCTCCTCCTCCTACGCCAAGTTTCGATCCACACAACCTACCTGAACTCAAGGATGCAAACGAACATGTAGCCAATGAGCCAGGTATTTTCGGACAGATGTTCCGCAGATTGATGGTTTCAGATGATTCACCAGAGGAGGGTTCGCATTGAGCGGTGGTTACCACGATCATGACGACCACCCCAGTCCATGGGGGCCACACGATTGGGGCCATGGTGCCCCGCACAACTCCTGGTCGCCGCTGGTGATGTCAATTGGAATTGGAGTATTCTTGCTGACCTTCGGAGGTCTCTTCAGTTTCGGCGAGTTCGACATGTGGTACCTGCCTCTGGTTATCGTAGGCATAGCGGTAATCGGTATCGGGCTCTTTGTCTGGTGGAGACAGGACATGTCATTCGATGGAAGTTACGAGCCGATGTCTTCTGGAGTTCCTTTCAAGCACATCCAGATTAGGAAGGTTGGGATGTGGGTATTCCTAATGTCTGAGATGATGATCTTTAGCTCACTATTCTCCACCTACATGCGTTACAGGCAGGGAATCCCAAGGTGTGACACCGTATTCGAAAGAGGAATGTTTGACCCCGTCACCAATCCTGATGGATGGCAGGACGGAGTCGCAGTGACCTGCTTTGAGCCGGCCAGCCATCTGATTGCATCTAGTTGGTTCCATCTAGCGCCTGGGGCCATCAACACCTTCGCCCTGATTATCTCGTCATTCACTATCGTACAGGCCCTGCGCTGGGCGCACAAGCCAGTGGGTAGCGTGGACGAGGAAGTTCGAAGGAAGCGTATCTACAGATACCTCGGTGCGACAACCCTGCTTGCGACCCTGTTCCTGACGCTGAAGATGGTTGAGTGGTTCATCGGCTTCCCGNTACCNGAGTTCCTACACGAGTACAATCACGGNGANTCCACCATCAAGTCGCTATACGCNGAGCATTACCTAATCACCAACGACCATTACTCGCATCACTCCTACGTCGATGAGGCGACNGGTGCTCACATGATAGCAAACATCCGAGTCAGTGCTACTCTGTTCTATGTCACTACTGGAACACACGGTTTGCACGTGCTAGTTGGNATCGTTGGGCTGGCGTATCTAACATTCAAGGCCTGGACTGGGGCTTACAACCCTCAGAGCGCTGTGTCAATTGAGTACTTCGGATTGTACTGGCACTTCGTCGACTTGGTCTGGGTTCTAGTCTTCCCGTTCTTCTATCTGTATTGAGGTAATCACATGTCACACAAGATTCTCGGAGTAGACGCATACTGGATGAACTTCTACGGCCTGATGATTCTCACACTGATTGAGGTGCTTGCAGTTGGGGCTGACTTAGGCTCTACTGCAGAGGACTTAGGGATGACTGAAAGGCAGATTACCCTGTGGATTCTAACTATTATCGCGATTCCAAAGTTCATCATGATAGCTGCGATCTTCATGCATCTNTGGGGCGAGAATGATTCTGGAATCCTGACATTAACAGCACTGTTCCCGGCCTTCTTCATCATCATCATGGTCCTGTTCATCGGACTTACTCATCCAGATGCAGGAATTGGTCTACCTGATTGGTGTAGACCGGGTAACTACGGTCTTTGAGTCCGAAAGGATTCATGGACAACTACGGTCTCGCAAACATGCTGCAGACGTCGCTTAGCCTGGTATAGCGCCGGATTTGAAATCCGGTGTCCTTGTNACTCGGGAGTTCAAATCTCTCCGTCTGCGCCACTTACTCATTCGGAATCGAGACTGCGCCTCGCACCGTCAACTGGTCATCGTGATACTGCATCGTGGCAGGAGTAGTAATTACCGCCTCACCATCGACACCTATCATTAGAGGTGAATTAGAAGAAGTTGAGATTTCGAACTTCTTGGCGCTCTGCATAGTTATTCCCCACTTACCAATATGCTTTCCTTTCTTCACGGGACCCATTAAACTCAGCATCTGCAGTTTCGACATACCCCATGCCATGACTAGCGAGCAGTGACCCTGAGTGGGCTTGGCCCCCGGGGCTACCTTGTAGCCTCCACCGAAGGTCTGGCACTGGCTCATGCAGAACAGACCTGAGAGGTCCACTTCGATTGGTTCAGCTCCGTCAATCCTGAGTTCTCCTTTCTGCTTCTTCCAAGAGATGATTGCCTTGATGCCGAGTAGATCGTACTTCCTAGCGCCACGGATTCTCTTGAACTGGCCCTCGTCCTTCATTCGATTGATTACCGAGGTGACTCCGCCGTCGCACTCAAGGAAGCTCCAGCGGACTAGATTTCCAGGGGACTCTGGCTCGCCGTTACATGCGCGAGGAATCGGAGCGGCCTTGGAAGGATGGTCGGGTGCGGGTGGACCTTCTATCCTTAGTGAACCGACCCTGCGATTAGTTCCACTGGCTAGGATATCGACGGCACCTTGCAGACCTGGGAACTTCTTTCCTTTTGGAACAGGAATGCCATGGGCTCTGGCGTAGTCATTACCAGTTCCCATGGGAAGGATACCTAGAGTCTTATTCGAGCCACGCAGGCCGGATGCAACCTCATGCACGGTGCCATCTCCCCCTACGGCCACAACCAATTCGTGATCTCCATCAACCAGGCCTTCAGCGATGTCCATCGCATGTCCGGGAGCCTCGGTTTGGTGCAGGTCGACATCGAATCCGGAGTTGACAAGAGCCTGCTCAAAATCGTCCCACTGCTTGAGAGATAGTCCATCTCGGGCGTTTGGGTTGAGGATGCACGCGATGCGGGTCATGTGGTACTCAGGACTGGTTTTCGACTTGAATCCTGCCAATACAAGAAATGATGAGTAAGGGGCGATTCCAGATGCTGTAGATGGGGTCTGACGAGGAATTCATGCAACATGCTCTGAGCCTGGCTAGGCGAGGCAGTGGGCGAGTAATGCCCAACCCAATGGTAGGTTGTATTCTGGTTAAGGACGGGCGGGTCATAGCAGAGGGGTGGCACGACAGAATAGGTGGACTGCATGCCGAGCAGATGGCGATTGCAGATGCTGAGGCGAGGGGGATCTCTCCTCAGGGCTCGACTGCCTACATCCCTCTCGAGCCCTGCAACCACTTCGGAAGGACGCCTCCTTGCACTGAGGCTCTACTGTGGGCAGGAGTGACTCATGTCGTCATCGGTGCGCGCGACCCTAACCCGACTGTTAGAGGCGGAGGTTGCGAGGCCTTGAGGCAAGCAGGTGTGGAGGTCGAAGAGAGTATCTTGGAAGACGAGTGCCACGAACAGATGCGTGAGTTCATGCACTGGTGCAGGAGCAAACGACCGTATGTCCTTCTCAAAGCGGCTGTGGACCCGCATGGCAGGATAGACGGTGACCAGTCGCAGCCTGCTGAGAGATTCAGCTCAGAGGCTTCGCTGGAGATTGTTCATCAGTTACGCTCCGAATCAATGGCAATACTAGTCGGAATCAACACGGTGATTCGGGATAACCCTTCACTGACTGTTCGGGGACCTGATATTGGACCCCGAGATGCTCCTCTCAGGGTAGTCATTGACCCAAGTGTTCGGATTCCGGCAAATTGCACACTGATGCAGGATGATTCAGCTCCTACGCTGTTGATTCACTGTGATGATCCGGGTCAGACCGATGATTCTGCACATGTCGAGAGGATTGTATTGCCTGATGATGATGGCGAGATCTCCGTAGATAGGATACTCGACATGTTAGGAGACCGAGGAGTCCAGTCGCTGATGGTTGAAGGAGGGGCAGATACTTGGAGGCGTTTCCTATCTGAAGAGGTAGTCGATAGGGCGCACCTGTGCCGCTCTCCCTTCGCTCTGTCTGGCGAACACGGAGTCACCTTCGAAGAGCATGAGTTGGTAACTGCGGGGCTACGCAGAATCTCTGTTCGCGATGTCGACGGGGACGAAGTCAGCAACTGGGAGAAATAGTGGTGGACTGTACAGGATTCGAACCCGTGTCCTAGCGTCCGAAGCGCCAGATGATATCCAGACTACACCAACAGTCCGAACAATGGCGAGAGCCCACCCGTCTTCAATCCGCCGGATGGCAGACAACTACCATCCTCGCAAGACTTCTGTGTACTCTGACAGGTGTTCTGAGCACCGGCCTCCACCCTCTCTCAATAATCATCGGCTCAAGTTCGCTCCATGGCATGCCCATTACCTCGACATCATCACTTGATTCGGCCTGCAGTGCCTCAGGAGTAGTCGGAAGCATCGTGCTGAGTGTTCCTTCCGGATCGATGGTGTGAGCGGCTGCCAGAGCCTCGAAGAACGGCTCCATGTCCTTACCTGAAGTCCAGGAACTGCGTCCGTAGGGCGGGTCGAATACAAATGCGCAGTCAGACCTGCTGCCCCACAGAGATGCAATCTCCGAGACATCGCAGTTCTCCACTATGGCTTGGGCTCCTAACGAGGCTAGATTTTCCAGAGTTCCCTCTACCATGCGTGAGTCCAAGTCGCTGGATAAGGTCTCGATGTCTTGCAATGCTGCTTCAATCGCGATTCCGCCGGTGCCGCAGAACGGATCAATCACCGTCTTGGTCTCTGATGTACGACGATGGGCTAGTGAGATGAGTAGCCTTGCCTGCCTAGGGTCAAGCGAGACTGGTTGAAAGAAAGGACGTTCGGTCGGTGCTCTGCCTGAGTAACTCTCTCGTTTCCAGCCAGGATGGCTCAGCCCCCAGACAACGATTGGACTATTTTGTCCAATGTCGTCTTGGTGTATTGACCCGTCTTCAGGCCCTGAGATGACTACTGAGATGATATTCTCGGGGTCTTCGAGATCAACTGGTCTCGATTCGCTCGACACAAGCGCACCGACCTTCTTTTCGATAGTACTTCGGGAGAAACCGGGAATCCCTACTCCCAATCTGCGTGTTCTGACTGCAAAACTGCCCTCCGGCAGGTGTTTGTGTGCCCATTCAGCGATATTCTGACTAAGATCCTCCTGCGAGGCTTTCGGATTGACCCAATATCTCCCCGAGTCAGACAGGACCTCATCGAGCAGGGCCGCTCTGGATAGTCTATCGAGAGATGATTCA
>PAYF01000012.1 GCA_002714745.1 Methanobacteriota archaeon
GCAGGAGGATTGTGTACGCGTATACTGTCTTCGCCATGTTTGGTGAGTGTCGCCTCTCCGTTTAACGGATTCTGATTTATTTCCATTGCAGGGGTAGCGAATGAGTAGCCCCTCAGTCAGTCAACAGCGACTGGTAGAACCCTAGTCGTGCGGTAACCCTGCAGTACCTTCATGTAGCGCATATCAGCGAAATCAGCATCCAGTTCTGGGTCTCCAGTTTCTATCCTGAGACGACGTACTGACAAAAGCTTGGCTGGAGTGACTACACCTAGGATGTTTTCAATTCCAATGAGTCTGAGAACTTGAGGAGAGAGTTGCAGGTTGCCTCTTCCAATCAGAAATCCCTGGCCTCCCATGGGCGAGAGAAGTAGGGTAGTCGGGCCATCGTGTTCGGATAACAGTTCTAGCAAGTCAGATTCACTCAGATCAGTGCCCACCTGCTCGTTCCCTATCGTGGCGTCTATCCCGAGATTGGTTGGCTCAAACTCATTCATTTCTGCAATCTTGCGCAGGGTTCCTCCCGAACCCCAGATTAGCATGCGATTATCACTAACCAGCAGCTCGCGGATGTGGTCGGCTAGACCTTCTGTGGTGTCCTCCTCCCCACTTGCCTCAATCCTCTGCTTGGAGCCCTGCATCCATCTGGGACTCGATGGTGTAATCGCTTCAGCGTAGAGCCTGACTACCCACTTGCCTTGCCTGTACAGGTCCTCGTCAAGATCCAACACCTCAGTGCTTGCAAGGAGTAAATCCCCTATGAGCCAGGAGGAGAGCGCTTCTGCAGCTGCCTTGGGAGAGGCCGCGAAACATCCCGAATGCATCTTGACTCCTGTCGGCACACCGATTACAGGAGTTTCAGAAGATTCTGCTGATTCCAATGCAGCCACCACATCGCGTGTAGTTCCGTCGCCTCCGGCGTAGACCAGTAGGTCGATTTCGGACTCAAGTAGTGAATTAACCGCATCCTGAGTATCAGCAGCAGAAGTCCCTCTACTGCTCGAATGGACTGTGCTGATCGAGCCTATCTCTGCTTCAGGGAACCATTCGGTTCCCATCCGACCCTCGCTAGTCACCCAAGAGATGTCCTCAAAGCCGGCCCTGTGAATCGATGAGAAGTGTTCCAACATGGCCCTCATACGAGGTCCTGAGCGATCTTCTGCACCCATAGAGCGAGCGAGTTCGGCCTGACCATCAGAGCCTTTCAGACCAAGACGGCCCCCTAGGCCCGCGTCGGGATTGACTAGCAGCCCAAGTCGCACCATGAGTCCTCCAACGGGCCTGTGTTCTTATCGCTTCATGCTCGCGTGGCAGCAGCATGAGGGTCGTGGTTGCTCTAGGTGGCAACGCCCTGCTGAGAAGAGGGGAGGCGCTCACAGCGGAGAACCAACGCGCCAATGTGGCTGTAGCAGCCGAGGCCTTGGCACCCCTGGCCACAGAGTACCAACTCGTCATCTCACATGGTAACGGACCGCAGGTCGGTCTTCTGTCTCTGCAGTCGGCTGCTTACGAGGAAGTCGAGGAGTATCCCCTCGACATCCTAGGCGCCCAGACAGAAGGTATGATTGGCTACATGATAGAGCAGGAGCTCGGTAATCTGCTTCCTATGGAAGAGCCATTGGCTGCGATTCTCACGATGGTAGAGGTCGACCCGGAGGACCCAGCTTTCGATAATCCGACCAAGCCTATTGGGCCGGTATACAGTGAAAATGAGGCCAATCGGCTCGCCGAAGAAAGAGGTTGGAGCATCGCGCCGGATGGTGAGCATTGGCGCAGGGTAGTTGCCTCGCCCGAGCCGCAGAGAATCTTTGAGATGCGACCAATACATTGGCTGCTCAAGCAAGGTTGCACCGTGATTTGCGCTGGCGGAGGTGGAATTCCAACTGTCTACCGTGAGGACGGTAAATTGGAAGGAGTAGAGGTAGTAATCGACAAGGACAGGGCGAGTGCTCTGTTAGCGTTTGAGCTCGATGCGTCTCTGCTAGTTCTCGCTACCGATACAGATGGAGTGTACCTCGATTGGGGAACTGAAAATGCTCGCAGGATAGATAGGATAACTCCTGAGGAGGCGAATGAGTATGATTTCGAAGAGGGTTCGATGGGTCCGAAGGTCGAGGCTGCTTGTGACTTCGTATCTAGATCGGGAGGTCGAGCTGTAATCGGTGCTTTGTCCGATTTGCAGGGCATGGTTGATGGTACCGCTGGAACCCAGTTCGTACTCGAGTGATTCAGGCCTACGGCCTGTTTTTTCGATTGGCTTCATATCCGATGCGCCTCGCCAACGCGCTGAGGAGAGGGCGAATGAGTATGATTTCAGTCGATGTGGGTGCTGATGCGGCACACGAGTATGCCTCGGGCATAACAGCCGGCGAAGTCATTCTGAATGTCCATGGCAAGAAGTCAGGTGCTGTGGCAGCCCTAGTCGATGGGGTCGAGCGAGACTTCTCGCATGTTCTCGACTCAGACTGTTCCGTCCAGCCAATTGCAGGTAACTCAGAAGAGGGATTGTACATTCTGCGTCACTCCTGCGCCCATCTGCTTGCTCAAGCAGTCACTGAACTGTTTCCTAACGCCAAGCCAACCATTGGGCCACCGATTGACAATGGATTCTACTACGATTTCCACATGGACCCGATTGGAGATGAGGGGCTGAAGGCCATTGAGAAGAAGATGAACGAGCATGTGCGAGCCAACCATGCCATGGTTCGCGAGGAGCATGGCAACGAATCTCTGCGCGAGATGTTTGATTCAAACCAGTTCAAGCTCGAGATAATGGATGACAACATCGGTCACGATGTTGGCTCCTCGGCTTACCGCCAAGGTGACTTCGTGGACCTGTGTCGTGGACCTCACGTCCCTAGCACATCCCACTTACGTTGGTTCAGACTGACTAGCACCAGTCAGGCCTACTGGAGGGCCGACAGTAAGCGCGAGTCGTTGGTCAGGATCTACGGTATGTGCTATGCCAGTAAGAACGCTCTGAAGGATAGGATGCGCCAGATTGAGGAGGCTGGCAAGCGCGACCACAAGAAGATCGGTAAGGAGATGGAGCTCTACATGATTGACGAGCTCATCGGCAAGGGCCTACCGGTTTGGTTGCCCAACGGTGAGATTCTCAAGTCTGAGATTGAGCGTTTCGCGATTGAAACCGAGGAGGGGTACGGATATGAGCGCGTCACCACGCCGGTACTGGGCAAGGAGCAGTTGTTTGAGGCCAGTGGCCACCTGCCTCACTATGCCGACTCGATGTATCCACCGATGGAGATGGATGACGGCACCTATTATCTGAAGGCGATGAATTGCCCTATGCATCATCTGGTCTATAGCAACAAGAAGCGTTCCTATCGCGATCTGCCTCTACGAATTGCCGAGTACGGCACAGTCTACCGAAATGAGCTCTCAGGAACTCTTTCGGGGCTGTTGCGCGTCAGGATGCTATCGATGAATGATGCACACATCTACTGCACGCTTGATCAAGTCGCTCAGGAGTTCGCAGACAATATCCGCATGGTGCAGGACTACTACTCGACCTTCGGATTCGAGGACTATCACTTCCGGCTCTCTCTATGGGATCCTGAGAAGACGGAGAAATACATCGACCAACCTGAGAACTGGGCTGCCACTGAAAACCATCTCAGGCAGATTATGGATAGTCTGGGAGTGCCTTATGTCGAGGTTGTAGACGAGGCCGCCTTCTACGGCCCCAAGGTCGACATTCAGTTCACCACTCTACTAGGTCGAGAGGAGTCGATGTCCACAATCCAGCTTGATTTCGCAGCTAAGGAGCGTTTCGGCCTGACCTACAAGGATGAAACTGGGGCCGAGAACGGCGAGGTTTTCGTGATTCACAGGGCCCCACTATCGACTCATGAGAGATTTGTCGCCTTCCTAACCGAACACTGGGCTGGAAACTTCCCGACATGGCTCTCGCCAATCCAAGTGCAGGTCATCACCATCTCCGAGAAGCATAAGGAGCATGCTGCTAGAGTTGAAGAAGCGCTGAAACTGGCTGGTGTCAGGGTGAGAGTTGATGATTCTGACAGCACCATCGGCAGGAAGATTCGCCTACACCGAAAGCAACGTCCAGCATATATGGTAATCATCGGTGATGACGAGGTTTCCTCAGACACCGTATCAGTCAGGGGGCGAAGTGGGGGGCAGAGAAACAGCATTCCTCTAGACGAATTCGTTGCCGAGATTTTCGCTGAGATTGCCAACCGGAGTACTGAACTCGGGATTGTGCCTCCGGAGTGATGTTCTCATGATTGTCAACATCGCGGGATACCGCTTCGTAGACCTGCCAGATAGAGATGATTTGTGCGAGCCGATGTTCGATGTTTGTATGAAAGCGGGGCTCAAGGGCACGGTTCTGCTCAGCCCGAACGGAATCAACTTCTTCCTCGCTGGGAATAAGGAGTCAACCGATTTATTCATTTCACATCTGAACTCTAACGAGCGTTTTTCTGATATTCCCATTAAGGTCAGTCATACCGANTACCAGCCCTTNCGTAGAATGCTAGTGAAGCGCAAGAGAGAGATAATCTCGCTTGGAATGGACGAGATTAGNCCCGCGGAGTTCACCGGACCNCACATCTCGCCCAAGGAGTTCAAGCAGATGTTGGATGACGGAGATGAGGTAGTCGTTCTCGATGCGAGGAACGACTACGAGACTAGGGTCGGGATGTTTGATGGCGCGGTCGAGCTAGACATAGCCTCCTTCAGAGAATTCCCTGAAGCGATAGGGGATCTTCCAGATGAGTACAGATCGAAAACCGTGGTGATGTACTGCACCGGCGGTATTCGCTGTGAGAAGGCTTCTGCGGTGATGTTGAAGGCCGGCTTCGATGATGTCAGACAGTTAGAAGGAGGGATACTAGGCTACTTCGAAGAGTGCGGGGGAACACACTGGAACGGAGATTGCTTCGTTTTCGATCAAAGAGTCGCTCTGGACCANCAACTTGAGGAGACTGAGATTGTGATGTGCTTCAAGTGTCGCGAGCCGCTTTCTGCCGACGAGCAGNAATCCGAGCAATACGTNATCGGACAGCACTGCCCCTACTGCTATGGGGCCTAATCAGGCTAGTCGCCCAAGTGATTCTAGGTACTCCCCTGCTGAGGCTAGAGCAGTATGACATGCTTCTATGTCTCCTGATGAAAGAGCGGTGACTGCATCAGCGACTGACTTCTCTGCTTCCATCCTAGATGAATCGCTTGGGCCGATTCCAGCTGAATCCAATTTTGACCTGAGAGACTTCCATTCGTCTTCTACGAATCGCACCAGATCGGATGCCTCTGAGATGCTGTGTTCAAGTGNCTGCAGATCTGAAGNCAGAGATTGTAGTGAGTCTGCAGCACTCACCCANTCTCCTGACTCTGCCNTCTCNTCAATCTGCTGTAAACGGTCAGACCAGTNCTGCTTGGAAGCGTCTGGNAATCTAGCCTCAATCTGCTTCTTCTGACGGAGTGCGCGTTGGACCTCCTGCATCGCTTCAGAGGTTGCCCGCACATCCCTAAGTACGCTGTCCGCTAGACCCTTAGCAAGAGCCGAATCACCCGATTCAATGGCCTTACGAGCCTGATCGAGCCTNTCCTTAGTCACTATCTGGATATCTCCCTCTGCAGCCGCTACTGCGTGCTCGGCATCACTCAGGGATTTTATCGCCGCCTCATCGGTCGAACCCATGCTCTCAATATGTGCAGGAATCGAGGAGGCGATATGGAGTGCCTCAACTGGGTCTTCTGCCTCCATTGCCTCCTTTGCTGATCTGAGAATCGATGTCACGCCCTCTGCCTGATGGCCGGAGTGCTCTGCTATGGCTGACTCCGCGGCTGTAATCGAATCGTGGGCTACCTGCCAGTGCTTCTCAATCACCTCTGACTTGGACTTGGCCCTACGATAGAGTAGCTCAGCATCCCTGAATGATCCTAGGTCAGCCTCCCTGTCGCCGAGATCGAATGCCTTCCTNGGGCCGGTGGCCTCGATGGTTACGCTCTCTGCCCTCTCGACTGCTGCCAAAGCGTCTGCACGAATTGCATCTAGGTCACCTGAGAATGCGGTTATTCTCTCAATTTCACTCTCGGCCTGAGAGATTAGTTCCATACCTCTCTCCGGATCGCTCCATCCTTCCTCTCTAGCAATCTTGAGCAGGGATGACACTTGTTCCATGCCTGAGGAGTTTTCTCTCAATGCCAAAACTCGGGATTCNAATTCCTCCAGNAGACTCGCGAACTCTGTCCTTGCCTCATGTTCATCGTCCTTGGCTAACAAGTCCGGAATCATTGTGAAGCAGGATGCGCCAATTACAACAGCCCACAAAACCAAGTCGTCGGTGAGGGAGACTAGAATAGCTAGTGCCACGGCAAGGCCCGCTATGCTGGTCATACCCCTCCATCTCCTAGTGGTGATGCTTNCTCCCAACTGCTGATCAGTGAACCACCAAAGGAAACCTGCGATAATCACCAACATCGCTGCTGCTATTGTTTGATCTTCGGGCCCGTATGTTATGCCCGAGAAGGCTAGGATACTCGGCCAAGAGGCGTTTGTAGCAGCAGTCAGCCTAGATCTTTCCTTGGGGCCGAAGTAAACTAGGTCCCTCAACAGCAGAGCTGAAGCGAATAAAATCACCATGGGCCCGTAAGTTGACACCGCATCAGTCTCGATGGTTGCTGTGCGTGTAAGCCACCAACCCCCTGCTCCAATGAGCAACAGGCTGCATGCCAGCGCCAGTCTCTCTACCCTCAAACCATGTGCTTGAATCGTCTTCTGCGGGTAGTCGGGCAGCAGGACCATGGAGTTTCACCGAGAGTCATCGGTCAAGAGTTGTGCGGAATGCTGTGCTATGGCCTCAAGGACTCGGGGCCCCAGGTGCGATGGGCGAGCCAAGCCAAAAGCATCAGCAACACAAGTACAGCCAGCAGTACCTGCAACGGCATCTGCCAGGCCGGTTCGATAATGAAATCATGATCGATTACTAGGCTGCCGTTGCTCTCTGCTTGATNACTGGACCATTCGAACCTCAAGTCGAAATTGTTACTGTCGACAAGGTCTAGATGGAGTTCTGCCACGAAAATTCCGGATCCTCCTGAGTTAGCCGCGACAACCAAAACCTCCTCTGAGCATGTGCTAGCAGAACAAAGGATACCTGANCCGACATCCCCGCCTGTGTTCTCCATCGTGATGACGATATTGATGGTCTCGCCCTCGACTAAGTCTCCAATAATCACGATATCTAGAACCGAAATATTGACTCCCAATCTGGGAGATACTGCTAGACCCCATGTAATCTGCTCCATGTTATTCGACGAGTCTGTTGCAATAACATGCAGGATATACGTTCCCGCTTCTGTAATCGGCAAGGTGGTCTTCTCTACGTCTCTCCAAATAGCCTGTTCTGCTAGGACCTGTTCATTCATCTTAATCTCCCAAAAGACGTCGTCAATAGCATCTAGATCATCGAAGGATTGGGTCAGGGAGAGCACTATGGCATCACCCGCTCTAGCGGGTGAGCCAGGAGAGATTGGAATATCATTGGCGAAAATCTCTGGGATGATGGTTGGCCCAGAGGAGTCGGTCACAATGATAGTCCACTCATTGGTTACTGTGTTTGAAGCGTCGTCGGTCACCGAAAGTGAGACGCCGTACTCACTGGGCAGCTTGGCTTCGTGACGCTCAGTGAGATTCAGATGCATGCCATTAATCTGGTCGCCTTGGAAGAACCGGTCCATGAATTCAAGTTGGTCAAAAGACGAATGCCTCCAGTTCTCCGATTTGTCCGAAGTTACCTCTATCTCGACAGGTAGGGAGTTAGAATCATTGGCGTTGAAGCGGAAGTAAAACTCACTGCCTGATGGAACCTCGATGATTGCCTTNTCGCTATCCAGTTCGATTGTCTCGCCATCAATCTGAATCTCAAATGATGCTTCCCAAGTAGGAGACTCGCCGTCGATGAGGATATTCTCATTCCAATTACTGGAAGATGAGAAGGAGTCCATACAATGCATGACCACACTGGCCACCTGTCCATGAGTGAAATTCAGTTCNGAGGCTGTGAANTCTAGGNTGTCTCCGTNAACACTCAACATCATGGTGCCATTNTTGTGAACTGTCCACCATTGAGTCGTCTGATCAAGAGCACTATCTATGCACTCTCCAGTGTAATGAGTGGNTATATCGAGAGGGATGAATGTATTTCCAGTCTGTCTCGATGCTACAGTACTGGGAGGAGAGTTCTCACCTAGGGTGATTCTAATGTCAGAGGAGACGGGTGCCTGATGGCGGAACACCGTGAAGTCGTTCGGAGTTCCCTCAATCACACTCTGCATGGCACTGTACCTGAACTCCCAAGGGCTTGGCAGCAATACTCTGAGAGGAATCTCCTCAATGACGCCCCCGACTCTCGGGATATCGAGTATTCTAGTGGAGCGCGAATCGGTGGTTCCGGTAAGCTCGGCGAACTCTGTCCAGCCCCAACTACCGTTGTTGGGAGTCACTGGTCCTTCTGCTGGAGGGTACACCGTGATATCCAGTCCGCGGACAGGAGTCAATGCAGAATAGTCGATTACACAGCAGCCGATGGTTTCGGAATCAGACAGGTTTCTAGCGCTCCTAATCATATCGACGAATACCGAGATTTCTGATATGGATAAGTTGCCATCTCCATTCCCGAGATGTTGGTCAATCTGGACTCTGACACCCAACTCTCTGTTTGGCAAAAGATCGATTCCGTAATCCTCTCTCATTGTGATGTTAGCATTCCAATCAGCTGAGATGTTTGAGGATGCAGAGATGGGACCGAAGAGAGTGAGCAGGGAGTCACCTAGTATTGGATCATCTTGAGGCGGCAGAGGTTCTGGCCAAACCCACTCCTGCTCATCGGAATCCAATGGAGTCGCGTTCGCATAGTCAACCTCCATCATCGCCTGCGAGATGGTGCTCTCTCTGACATCCTTCCAATTGCCATCCGGACGGGTGTTAGTGAACATGACGAAGATTACTGACTCACCCGAGTCAGTCACTTCTCTCCTAAAGTTGGTTGAGGATCCTGAGAAAGCACCCCAGTGCTGCCAAGTATCTTGATCCTGACTCAGAACGTATACTCCTCCTCCGTACCAAGGTTGAGTCTGATCGTAGAAATTCTGTGTGAAGAATTCGAACGGGTTCTCGAAGACACCGTTGTCAATCGTTCCGTCGAGATTAGAGATGAATTTCGCGTAATCGGATGCTGTGGCTATCCAACCTCCGCCGCCGTCCTTCTCTTCAATCACGAAGGCGCCGCAATCAGGACCTGGTGCAAAGGGAAAGATGGGGTTGCCGTCCTCGTCTTGTCCAGAGGGGAAGTGGCACCGCCCAGTGTAGTCATCAAAGTACGAGACCTCGTCCTCAGCTCTTTGATTGGGCATGGTCATCCCAATTGACATGCTGTCAATGCCCATGGGTGTGAGAACGTTGTCAATGATGTAGTCCTCATATTCCATCCCACTCTGGGCCTCAATAATTTGACCGAGAATCTGATAGCCTACGTTTGAGTAATGATATTGGCTACCGGGCTCGTATTCCAACGGTCTCCTCAATGCTTCTGAGAGGATTCTTTCCATAGTGATAGGGGCTAAGTTACCGTTATCGAAGTCGTCAATCAGAGACTGCTTGTCTATACATGGGTCGTTCTGCCAGGACGCCACCCAATTGTTCCAATGACGATATGTGGGGTCGACACTAGGGTTGAATCCAGCGCGGTGGTTGAGCAGGAAAGTGACATTGATGTCATCAATCGAATACGATGTCGAATGATTGGGATAATCGCATCCTTCGAGATCGGCGGGGAGTAGGTGCGGTGCTAGGTCGACCATTCGGTCATCTAGAGAGATTGTGCCGTCTTGAACCAGAGTGAGTATACCTGCAGCTGTGACAGACTTAGATAGACTGGCAATCCTGAACTTCGAATCGGTAGTGACCTGTGAGGTCCAGTAGTTCCCGTCCTCGTCAGTGCCGTTGGCAGCGAAACCGTAGCCCTTGTTGAATACCAGAGAGCCGTTATACATCACAGCGACCTGGGCCCCTGGAATATTCCAATCCTCAAGCAGTTCAGACACACTGGCGTCTAATTCCTCAATAGTCCCTGTTTCGGTTTCATCGGGCTGGGAACGGAAATCAGCGACGATTGGTGCTCTGACTCTCATAAGGTCCACATTGCTCCAAGAGGAGTTTCCAATAGGAGTCTGTTCTGCAAAAGTGCAATTGCTGGGCTCTAGGTAATAGCCGCAGGGAACCGTTCCGTTGACAGTGGAATTAGCATCAGAGAAGGTCCAAACTCTGACCACAGGGTAGCCAGTCCAAGTTACCTGACTAGTCATCAGGGTTCTCATCTCTCTATCCTCGAATTCCCCGCCATCAACTGAGATGTTTGCTATAATCTGCGTCCCCTTGTCATGCGCACCTCC
Source organism: Methanobacteriota archaeon (assembly GCA_002714745.1). GTDB lineage: Archaea > Thermoplasmatota > Poseidoniia > Poseidoniales > Thalassarchaeaceae > Thalassarchaeum. Next base: position 10,435 of record PAYF01000012.1, read on the forward strand.
AAAAAGGTGGCCAAGCTCGTGTGAAAGTATGTACGGAGTCATCGAGTAATGGGTTATGTGGACATAGGCTTCGTCTTCTTCGGCTGGAATTGCTGATGCTCCTGAGGCCCCTGGTCCGTCATCTCCCGAATCTCTCCAGTATACGATCACATCGGCATTTGTAGAGTTCCTTATGGTATTCAATTCTACGATGTAATCGACAAATGGGCTGTTGTGGGGATTCATCATGGCAAGAGTTAGTTGTCTCTTCCAATCATCTCCCAAGTGGGATAAATTCACCTCAAGGGAGGGCAATGGATTGAATTCAGCTCCAATGCTGCTACTAGCATAATTGGAATTTACATGTTGTATCAGCTTATCCAGATATCCATCCACTGTGGTTTCGCCGTAGTCGTTGCTGAGATCATCTATGTGCGTAGTGCCTCTCTCAGTTTCCGGATATATCACAAGTAAATCTATAGTATTGGGATTGAGTATTGCTCCTGGTACGTCGCGGCTCAAATCAGAGTTGTCCGAGTTTGCAACCGTCACCGAGGAAAATGTCGATAGTAGCAGTAATATGGTGATTGATATCGATGCCCTAAAGCTCATGGAAATCACCTATCATGGTGGATAATTGTAGAACCATCGAAATCTATTCCCAATGGTATAATTCTGTTTTCTAAGCCAAGATTGGTTAGATTTTGTCGTAGACTAATGTCACCGTGAGCTAGGAAAAAGCCGCCCCCTCCAGCACCTAGGAGTTTGGCTCCAGTAGCACCCATTTCCATGATTCGCTCATGCAATGCGTCCAGTTCATCACCGGTGACACCGGCAGAGATGCCTCTCTTAGCATTCCATGCCTCACCGATTAGAGAGCCTAGGCCTGAGATGTCACCGTTGGCCATCAGATCGTGAGCTTTGTCAGCATGTTCTCTAATGATTCGTAGGCGGGTCAACTTGTCATTTTCATCTTCTGGAGTCTCGCTGAGTACCTCGGATGCGTTTCTTGACATCCCAGTGAAGACCAGTGTAAATTCCTCAGAAATCCTTGCTATCGCCTCATTTGAAGCATTGATTCTGTCTACAGACACTCCTTCCTTTCCGAATCTAATAGAGTTGATTCCACCATATGCGGCGGCGTACTGGTCCTGCCTGCCAATTGGCTGGCCTAGAATGTCAATCTCTATTTCACAAGCCTCACTTGCAAGTTGTTCNGCNGANNNCTCGCGNCCNGCATACGCGTNCAATGCATTNAGNANACCNACNGTNACAGCGGATGAAGAGCCNAGGCCGGTNCCTCTGGANGGTATGTCNGCGATAGTNGTAATCTCAACCCCNGANGTGACTCCNGTCATNCTCATCGCCTCTCTGGCAAGCTCGTGCTCGATCTCCTCGAAGTCGTCTACCAGCTCCATCTTGGAGTATGATAGTCTCACTCTTTCATCGAAGCGGCGGTTGACCGTGACGTGGATGTATCTGTCAAGAGTAAGTGACACTACTCTGCCTCCCTCGCTCTCTGACATGGAGAACGAGTCTATGTCGGTTCCACCGCCGCAAAACGAGACTCGGACCGGGGTCCGGCTGATTATCATCAGTCGCGCGGGATAATTACCCCACATCAAGCCGACGGTATCGTGTCATGACCCTTTGAGTTCGATAGTAAGGCACATAACGGGCACGCTCCCGGCTTCGCTGAGGAGAAGCGATGGGCGACCTCATCACAATGGATNATCTGAGCAACAAGGAGATTGAGTATCTCCTAGANAACGCCGAGCGTCTNCTTCCNGTAGCTAAGGGAGATGTTCACCTGCCTCTNCTAGAGGGCAAGGTTNTGGCGAACATGTTCTTTGAGAACTCAACNAGNACCCGNATGTCATTCGAGACTGCTATGAAGAGACTTGGNGGTTCTGTCCTCAACTTCAGCACCTCCGGATCATCTGTTGCCAAGGGTGAGACNCTCTACGATACAATGCAGATGGTCGACGGTTATGCCGATGTTGCAGTAATCAGGCATCCAAGACAAGGTGCAGCGCAGTATAGCGCNGATGCGATAGAAATCCCAGTTCTNAACGCAGGAGACGGGGCAGGAAATCACCCGACTCAGACCCTGCTTGATCTTTTCACAATCAGAGAGGCGCATGGCACGCTCAAGGGCCTGAACGTGGTACTAGTGGGNGATNTGCGCTATGGCAGAACNGNCCACAGTCTATCACACGCNCTGGTTCGCTTCGGGGCGACCCTGACTCTGGTNTCTCCCGAATCACTNATGATGCCCGCAGAGATAGTGTCTGACCTGAATGAACATGGTGCTGAGGTTACTGAGACTTCCGACTTCTCTNCCACCATCGCGGAGGCNGATGTCATTTACATGACTAGAATACAGAAGGAGAGGTTTCCAGACGAGGANGAGTACGCNAAGGTTGCAGGAATTTACATGCTGAGCGCCGCNGACCTTGCAGGAGCCAAGAAGGNGATGATTATCATGCACCCTCTACCGAGNGTGGCGGAAATCCANCCAAGTGTCGACTCGANNATTCATGCTAGATACTTCCAACAAGCGTTCAACGGAGTNGTGGCAAGAATGGCCCTGCTGTGTGATTGTCTNGGNGTCAAAGTTCCTAAGAAGGTGAAGTAATGAGTGAGATGAGGCGTGTCACAGCGATTTGCAACGGAACTGTGGTCGATCACATTCCNTCAGGAAGAGCCATCCAAGTTCTAAAGATGCTCAGTCTCGACATAGGTCGCTCCAATCCTATTTCTCTAGTGATGAACGTGCCTAGTGCCAAGCTTGGCCGCAAGGACGTGTTGAAGATTGAGGACCGTGAACTCAGCCAAGAGGAATTGGATCGTCTCGCACTGCTCGCTCCAGCAGCAAGCGTTGCAATCATCAGGAACTACAGCGTTGCTNAGAAGCTCAAGGCCGAANTAGGTGACGAGCTNGTCAATATCGCCCGCTGCTCATTCTGGAACTGNATCACGCAGAACGCGAGAGAGCCTCTGCCTCAGAAACTNAGGGTNGTCAACGTCGAGCCGTTAGAGATTCGTTGNTCCTACTGTGGGCGCGGACAAGANATGGACGAAATTGTCGATAACGTTATCTGAGACGGATATCAACAAACCAGTCCGCTTATATTTGGTAATCGAATAATCAATTTGTGCGACAGATTGTCTCGATTCTGCTGACAGCAATCATCCTGTCAAGCGCAATTCCGGGATGCNTGTCGGATTTGCGNGGAGAAATTACGCTTGTAGTCAATTACGAGCAGACAAACGGTACCGTTGTCGAGTCGTATATTGATGGTGAGCTTGTTTCTACCACGAATGTGACTTTGGAGTTCGATTTCTCCAATTCTGAATCTGNGCGGCAGTTAGTCGAATTCGGTNTAGAATTCNGTGAAGGCAAAGANNCGGTAACTGTNAATTCTGATACAGCNACNTCAGTCACAGTCGAGTTTGCAGATCACGGNATCTACGAGGTTGTCGCCTATGCCATGGATNANAAGAACATNCGAGAGAGTACTACTGTGACGATTCGAATCGATTTGANTATCGAATGGTCAGANCAATCCACTCACGAGCCGAGTGACTTGTCGATTGACCCGATACCAAAGAANGGTGGCCCCCATCCTGTTGCTATCTTCATCGACTCTACAGTCGAGAACCCGGAACTGATTGAGAACATAGGAGGAGGGAGGGATGTAGAAATNACCTGGCGGCTATTCGACCAGGCCGGAGAGGCTTGTCTGGTACGAAAGGGAGTTGTCGAAGATGGTGATTCGGCAAATTGGGAAGCATTTCACTACAACACATATGAGATTCACGAGTTGAGAATCAGTTATGACGAAGGCCAGGACAACATCGATGTCGAACAGTCGATTTCACTCGCTTACGAGCATATCGAATCCGACCCTAATCCCTAACTGGCGCTAATAGTTCGATATGGGTAAAAGAAAATGATGCGCATTAGACCCACTCATCGTTAGATGCGGTTAGTTCACCTTCGGTGTTACCTGTATTCACAACTCCACGCGGCTCGATAATCATCACCTTGCACTCCTCCTCAGCATACGGCTTGTGCTCGATTCCCTTCGGAACAACATACATCTCGCCCTCGCCCAACTCGACAGTCTTGTCCTCAAACTCAATCTTCATCTCGCCCTCGATCACGATGAATGCCTCATCAGTGTCGGCGTGGTTGTGCCAGACAAAATCGCCCTTGATTTTGACCAGTTTGAACTGATAGTCGTTCATCTCGGCAATGACCTTGGGCGACCAGTGGTCGGAGAATTTCGCGAGTTTATCTCTCAGGTTGATTTTGCTCATGTTGCACCGCCTCAGGCCGTCTCTGCTAGCCATCTCTTCATCGTGCAGGCCTGACAGACCTCTCTGCTAGTAACCTCGCCGCACTCTACGCAGTTTCGAACCTCTGACGTCGGGTTTCTCTCTGTCTCTCGGTGAATTCTGCGAATCTCGTCAAGCGAATGTAGTAGGCCGTGCCTTGCCCCTGGAGTCATCGACTCCATCTGTGCTACTATTCCTCTGCTCTGCTGGCGCATTGCACCGGGTGCATGTGGACAGTCTCCGTGATGAATGGGCAGTCCTTGGCAGATTGCGTGCGCATGAATCTCCTGCTCTGGAATCCATCTCAGTGGTACGATTCTAGGAGCTATGCCGTCTATCGGGTTCTCTGTGTGAGGGGCGAGACGAATTGAGCGCTCCACCTCTCCCTTCTGAAAATTCATCAATATTGACTGTGCCATGTCATCGAGATTGTGGCCCAAAGCCATGACATCGGCATTGACCTTCTGGGCGAGTGCATTCAGACCCTGCCGGCGGAACACACCGCAGAATGAGCAGGGCATCATCCCTCTAGCCTCGTCATGATTCTCACCCATGGCCGGGATCCGAGTGACAACCTCGTCCATTCTCTCATATCCAATACCCTCGTAACTGAGAGTCTCAAACCTGACTCCTAGTTGGTCTGCGAGATCTCTAGCGCATTCTAGAGAGGGTGCTCTGTAGCCATCTATGCCTTCGTCGATGCAACCTGCAATCAACTCGACATCTCGACGACGTGAGAGTATATCATACATCATCGAAAGGAGTACTGCCGAATCCTTTCCACCAGATACGGCGACTAGGACGCGGTATGGAGTGCCGTCTTCATGCCTAGCATCCTTGGGTAGTATGAGCTGCTGTCTGAGCTCCTTGGATGTCCTTTTCCTAATGGAAGAAGCGAGATGCTTGCCGCAAAGATGCTGGCCGCTGTACTCCTGATGCACCACTGAGGGGTAGTCGCAAAGACTGCAGGGCTCCACGGAGATTGCAGGTGGCATGCTGTTCGCTATGAGTAATCGAGTTTCAAACCACCGAACCGAGGAATTGCAATATTGCGGTGGATTGATGGCCTATATGTTCGTGTTGAGACCATGGAAGACGGTTTGCCTCTACCAGGGCACCCAGTAGAGAAAGCTGCACGGAATTCATCTATGCTAGAGCGCGTGTTGTTCGTAATCTCAGCATTCGCTGTCTATTCATACTTCGATTTGCTAGACTTTCTGCCCTTCTCGGCCGGGCTGGTGGTTGCTATTCTGGCCGTTCCATTGCTGGCAGAGGTAATGGTAAGAATCGCCGCTAGGATTGGGCTGTTCCCCTAATCACTGCGTAGCCTGCTCATCCCTGTCTCGATGATTCCAGTGAGGCGTTGCCATGGTAGGACGAAGCGCATTCCAGCGACCACAAGCAGGAACAGCCCGGCTGAAATCACCTTACCATAGGTCAGTTGCAATTCTAGAGACTCGCGGACTTGGCCTGACCACTGCGATCCTTCCAAGAGTCCGACTAGAGAAATTAGGAAGTCATCGAACTCTATTGCGATGGCGGTGGTCAACATAACCACGCCTGTTATTGTGGTCATATGGACAAGGTGCGAGTTGACGACGTTGTTGAACTGGTTGACGTACTCGGGATTCCTCTTAGCGTCCTCTGGCAGCATGGCAGCATACTCAAGGTGACTGATTACTGCAAGACCAGCCTCCATGAAGACGATGATTAGTATGGCGATGGAAATAAGTGTAAGCGAGAGTGGTGAGAACAGTCCTCCGTAGAGAGTTGCATCACCAATTTGGGCAGGTAGAGGTTGGAGTCCAACATCGACTGCTTCAGTAATGCCCTCAAAGGTCAGTAGTGCGTGGATTCCAACAACCATCAGGAAGTATCCCACAGCCCATGTGATCATCCGCTTAGAAAGGCCCCAGATTCCCATCAGACCGGCTAGTATCGGAGCGAATACAATGCCGAGGAAGACCATTTCAAAGACGAACATGAACGGGTCCCAGAGCTTTCCGATGTGGTTCAGATTGGGGTTATCATTACCGAAAGGCAGATGCGGCCCGGCCACTACCACCTGATAGATCCAGGATAGAAGGAAAGGCAGAATCATCCAAGCCACGAACCCCCATGAGATAATTCGGTTAATCCAGAGTTGGATTCTCTCAGGACGATGCAGGATGTACACCCAAAGGGCAGTGATTGCCATACAGAGCAACACGGGTGCTACGAACGTCGCATCTCCTGACAGTTCGTTGCCCGACATGTCAACCAAGCCGTGTAGGAAATCCGGCAGAAACAAATCGACTGTGTCTGAGTCACTCCAATACCTAACTCCTCGAGTATGTTCGTAGGCGGGGCACCAATAGGTCGAATCAACCCCTCCTGAGTCTTCGATAAACTGTTCCGTGCATGACCCGAAAACAGAGTTCATCCTCCTCATTATCATGAGTAGGGAGGCTGTGGAAATCAGTTGTAGTACGAGTATCTGCCAGCGCCTGCGCAACTTGGGAATGTGTAGCGTCTTAGACTCGGGCACTGATTCCATCGCCATTTCATTCACCTCTAAACTGACCTAACCTGCAACAATGCTTGCGACAGTTCTACATCCGGCATCCAGTCAATCACCTTGGCACCGTACCCAGAAATCGCTGTGAGCCTGTTCTGTCTCTCAAGCTTGAGAACCTCGTAGGACATCCTCGGGATGCGGCTCACCAGACGTTCGAGATCTATGCTGCTCGGAGACAGTACGATGACCTCGTGCCCCTTGCCTGCGAGATTTCTGATTGCTGGAAGGGTCGTGCCGTCACCTTCGAGACTGCTGATGACGAACACGGGCGAGCCGCGGCTCATTCTAGGTGACATCGCGTTGGTAACCGCTTGCAGCGGCATCGAGCCTTTTGCCTCGACGGCTGCCAATCGGCTGAGAATCTTGTAGCCCTGTTTATCGCCGGTCTCGGCAGGAAGGAAATCCATCTTGTCGCCATATGTTACCAGAGCAACAGAGTCTCTGCGTCTGATGAAGTAATTTGAGACAGAAGCTGCGGCTACAGTCCCCATCTCCAAGGGGTTCTTTAGGACGGTCCCGATTCTGGATACATCCCTTGTGTCAAGGAAGATGAATACGTCAGTTACTGCATCTCTGGTCTTCTCATTGACCATCAAATCGCCAGTCTTGGCAAATGCCTTCCAGTTGATTGAGCGGAAGGCATCACCGGGCAGATACTCGCGCAGTGAGTAGAATTCCATTCCCTGACCAGGAGTCTTAAGAGTGGTAGCACCCGTGTACATCTTTGGCACATCTGAACGCAGCAGAGCCTCTTCGATCTCCCTTACCTGTGGGAACACCGTGACGTCGGTTCTGTCTTCTATCTGCGACTCGTTCACAAACAGATTGAATGCGTTCCTGTACCTGACCGATACTGGGCCCAGCGTGTAGTGTCCACGTAGGGGGCAGCGCACTCTGTATCTCAATCTGGCAGTCTGACCTGGACCGAGATTCATCCTCATT
>PAYF01000013.1 GCA_002714745.1 Methanobacteriota archaeon
GGTGTGCCTGCAAGACCGGACATGAATTTAGAGGCTGCATTGCAACCACGTATGATCATGGGAACATTCGCTCCCAGTTATGTTCCAAACGCCAAACCCGAGCAACGCAACCGACGTAGTGTCTATGCTCAGAAGCTAAGGGGACATCGAGATCCCTTCATGACCACATTTAATCAACCGTCACCTGATGAGTCTTGTGAACAGCGAGACGCATCGAATATTACGCCTCAGGTATTCACGCTGTTTAACGGTGAGGAATCGGCAGACAGATCCCTTGCATTGGCAGACCTTATCGCCAGCCAGTCCCATACTCATGAAGATGCCGTCACACTTGCCTTTCAACTGACGTTCGGTAGAAAACCTGACAAGTTCGAACTTGCAGCCTCTGTTGCTCACTTACAACGAGCCATTGCGGAACAAGAAGGTGTTACTCCGAAGCCACGCGTGTATCCGACTACAATTAAGCGAGAAGCTAACGAAGAAAATACCGGGCAGCCATTCGAATTCACCGAACGTCTTTTTGAATATGAGGACTATATTCACGACCTTCAGCCACATGAGGTCGATGCGACAACTCGTGGTCTGTCTGACCTCTGCCTGGTGCTGCTCAATTCCAATGAATTCGTATACATTTACTAACCGAAGACCATTTAGCGAGTGATAAAATGGACAGACGTGAGTTTCTATACGGCTTAAATGCCTCACTTGGAAGCATTGCATTCTCGGCAATGCTCTCGGATGAACTTGACGCTGCTCCCAACCAGGTCAAGCAACCCCATTTCCCTCAGGCCAAGGCAAAGCACTGTATCTTTCTGTACATGGAAGGTGGTCCGTCGCATATCGATAACTTTGATCCGAAATCCAAGCTCATCGATCTCCATGAACAGGAATTCAATCGCTCAGGTGAACGTCAAAGCGCGATGAGTTCCGGCAAGCGATATTACGTCAAAAGCCCGTTCGAATTCCGTAAAGCGGGTGAATCGGGCGCTGACATGAATACAAACTGGGAACATCTCGCCAGAGTTGCTGATGACATCTGCTTCTACCGCGGACTTCAGGTTACTTCCGTAAATCATCCAACGGCAAATTACCACGTGAATACGGGGAATCGGTTCGGTGGTGATCCCGCAATAGGTGCCTGGGTAAACTATGGACTCGGTTCTCCCAACAAGAACTTCCCGGGCTTCGTCGTCCTGCCGGAGTTATCATTTCCGCAAGGTGGTCCCTCAAACTGGAATAACGGATTTTTGCCAACACGATTTCAGGGCACGACATTCCGACCAAGTGGCTCTCCGATCCTGGACATCGAACCGGTCAAAGGAATGACCACACGGCGGCAACGTAATAACCTTGATTTACTCAAGGTGCTAAACCGGCGGCATTCGCAAAAACACCCGCAACACGACCAACTAGTTGCCCGCATGGAGAATTACGAGCTTGCATATCGGATGCAGAGCGAGATTCCGGATCTCATGGATCTGGATGATGAAACCGTCCATGCACATAATCTCTACGGAATTGGTGAGCCGGAAACGGATAACTTCGGAAAACGATGTTTGCTGGCACGAAAACTTGTAGAAAACGGCGTCCGATTTGTTCAGGTTTACGCAAGCACATGGGATAGTCACGACTACATCGAACGCGCACACGGTTCACTTATTAAACGAGTCGACAAGCCCATCGCAGGACTACTACAGGATTTGAAAGAACGCGGGTTATTAGAGAGTACACTTGTTATCTGGATGGGTGAATTCGGTCGTACACCAGACAACGGGATACGCGGCGGCATCAAGTATGGACGAGACCATAATCCAAATGCGATGGCAGTTTGGATGGCTGGTGGTGGTGTAAAGGCCGGTCACACAATTGGTGCAACGGATGAACTTGGAATGGAAGCGGTAGAAGTTGTCCACCCGCTTCGCGATCTGCACGTGACCATCTTGAAGCTGATGGGACTGGACGACAACAAACTGACCTACTTTCATTCCGGGCGTTATAAACAACTGAGTCAATTTGGCGGTGAAGTCATCAACGAGTTGATCGCATAACTGCTCCACTTCGGCAAATACAGGAGAAGTCCTTCGTGTTTAACAGACTACTACTAATTGTCTTCGCCATTTCCTGTCTCTTGGATGTGGACCTTATTGCCGCTGACCGGCCCAATGTCATATTGATCATTACAGATGATCAGGGATACGGTGATTTTGGTGCGACCGGCAACGACATCATCGAAACACCAAATCTCGACGAACTTGCGTCACGCAGTGCCTCGATGTCGACATTCTACGTGTCACCCGTATGCTCGCCGACGCGTGCGTGCCTGATGACCGGGCGCTATAACTATCGAACTCGCTGTATCGATACATTTGTTGGGCGATCCATGATGGAGCCAAACGAAATCACGATTGCCGAAGTACTTGCCGCGAACGGTTATCGAAATGGTCTATTCGGTAAATGGCACCTCGGAGACTGTTATCCAATGCGGCCACAAGATCAGGGATTCCATGAAGTGCTTATGCATAAGGGGGGTGGACTTGGACAGCCCTCGGATCCTCGCGAGAATAACCGCCGATATACGGATCCCATCCTGTTTCACAACGGTGAGCAGGTTAACACAAAAGGCTATTGCACGGACGTCTATTTCGATGCTGCGTTGAATTTCATTGAAACGGAAGTAAGTAACGGAAATAGTTTCTTTACATACATTGCGACCAACGCTCCCCATGGTCCTTTTCACGATGTGCCGGAAGATCTATTGGCACATTACCAACAGAAAACCATGGGGAGCTTAATTGTCGGCAAACGGAATGAACAACAGCGCAAAGCTGAAGTAGATCGCCTTGCGAGAATCGCTGCCATGATCACGAATGTTGATCAAAACGTGGGCCGTCTGTTCGCTAAACTTGATGAGCTCGATGTTCGGGACAACACACTCGTCATCTTCATTGATGACAATGGCCCAAACACCCGGCGTTATGTCGGTGATTTTCGAGGAAACAAGTCGATGGTTTATGACGGTGGCGTCCGCAGTCCATGTTGGCTTCATTGGCCCAATCGTTTGCAAGCGGGTGTTGTTCGGCATGAACTTAGCGCACACATCGATTTGCTGCCAACAATCGCTGACGCTTGCAACGTTCGCGTACCGCGATGGCTGAAACTCGATGGACAGAGTTTCTTGCCCTTATTGGAAGGCAAACGCAGGAACTGGAACCGCCATCTGGTGCTTCAAGCTCATCGAGGCAATGAGCCGGTACGCTATCACAACTTCATGCTTCGGCACGGCGACTGGAAACTACTTCACTCCAGTGGCTTTGGTAGTACATCTTTCGACGGGAAACCCCAATTCCAGCTATACAACGTGTCAAATGACCCAACCGAATTGAACAATCTGGCATCGACCCATCCTGAGCAAGTGGCAAGACTACAACGCCTTTATGACCAGTGGTTCGACGACGTATCTACCACGCGCGAAGACAATTACGCCCCGCCACGCATTGTGATTGGCTCCGACGTTGCACCAGAAACTGTCCTTTCCAGACAGGATTGGCGGGACGGCACATGGGCTCCAAACAGCAGTGGTTACTGGGAAGTAAACGTTGTTGAAAACCGTAGTTACGATATCGAAGTTGTCTTCAATCCCGCCGAACAGGATGAGACGCTAGAGATTCGTCTGGAAACAAACACGGTAAAGGCTAATATCTCGGCGGGTGACGATCGAGCCTTAATTCGTGGCGTACCAATCGAAAATGGACCACAGAAGATTTCTGCTGTGCTATTACATCTACTTAAAGATGAATCCGAGAAAATTCGCGGCCCCTATCAGGTAATTATTCGTCCACACCTATAAAAAAAGATGATCTGACGATCATACGTACTCGCGTTGATTCCATCTATCGCTGCCCTCCGGTTAGTCAAGAATGGCCAGTGATGTGAATCAGTACCCCGCTGTTTCACCGCCGTCGAAACCTATTGGTTCCAAGCCAAGTTGTTCACGGCATTCGTCGAGTATGGTCTTCGTTGCACTGGCCCCACATCTTGTAGCACCAAGTTCTTTCATTTCGATCAGACTTGCCAATGAACGAACACCGCCTGCGGCTTTTACCTGAACATGCTCAGCAGCTTTATGTCGCATTAGCTTCACATCCTCCACCGTTGCACCACCGGTACCAAACCCAGTAGATGTTTTAACCCAATCAGCATTGAGCTCATTGCAGATCTCGCAAAGGCGGATCTTATGTTCATCGGTCAGGTAACAATTCTCGAAGATTACCTTCACCCGGCGATCTGCTGCATGAGCAAGTTCAATAACACCCGCAATATCCGACTCGACGCTCTCCCAGCGACCACTTAGTACCTGACTGATGTTTACGACCATATCAAGTTCTTGGCAACCGTCATTTATGGCTCGTTCCGCTTCCGCGATCTTGGTGCTACTTGCGTGACCACCGAGTGGAAACCCGATGACCGTAGACGGCATTACCGTAGTACCCTCAAGCAATCTGGCACAGCGTTCCAGATACGAGGGCATGATACATACACTGGCAACGTCATAAAGCATCGCCATTTTGATGCCCGACTCCATATCATCTGCTGTCAACGACGGTGACAGTAACGCATGGTCGATCATCTTTGCAATTTCTTGATATGAATACTGCATGGTTTTAGACTTATCGCATCCTAAGCTGCCTGAAGAATTGTTTCTGTTTAGAAGACTCAGTAGATTTTACCGTCAAGTAATAACCACGTGTTTTATCCTCACGCATGATTGCCAGACAAGATTACTATTTTTCACGTGCACATGAATTCGATCCTGCAATTACGACTAGAATAGACCCTATTGAATCCGGCGAAGGATTCACGTTCACTGTCGCGACCTAGTACCCCGATCCAACCCCATCCCAACAACGGACGTATATGACTCCCGAAGAGAAACTCATTAGCCTCGGAATTCAGTTACCAGAAGCGCCCTCTGCTGTTGCCAATTACGTGCCATGGGTGCAAACCGGAAATGTCGTGATGACATCCGGTCAAATCCCGTGGGTAAATGGCGAGATGGCATATACCGGCAAATGTGGTGGCGATGTGTCCGTCGAGGAAGGTTACGAAGCGGCAAAAGTTTGCGCGATTAACGCAATTGCGCAGTTGAAAGCTGCCGTGGGTAACTTATCAAGGATCTCGCAGATTCTACGGATAGAAGGAAATGTGCACAGCGCTCCGGGATTCACTGGGCAACCACAGGTTTTAAACGGTGCAAGCGACTTGATTTTTGATGTGTTTGGCGACAAGGGTCGTCATACGCGCACTGCATTGGGGATTTTTGAGATGCCCCTAAATGCAGCTGTTCAAATCAGTATCTTTGCTGAAGTTGACTCAGAATAACCCATTGGCAGTAACCTAAACTCGATCATGAATTCCCGCCGACAATTCGGTTTATTCTTTCAGCTCGCCGCTGGCCTTTGTGTTTCGGCTCTTGGGGCGATCGCGACAGCAGCACCACCATCTGAGTGGCCGTATACGCTACCGAAACCAACTGAACCACCGGCCGTGGTAAACGCTGATTGGGTTACCAATGATGTCGATCGGTTTATTAATGCAAGGCTGGAGTCAAAAGGACTTGCCCCAGCCCCGATCGCAGACAAACACACTCTCATAAAACGCGTCTACCTCAGCTTGATAGGTCTTCCTCCAACACCTGCTGAAGTTAACCAATTCATAGACAACGACTCACCAGATGCCTACTCCGATTTGGTCAACCAGTTGCTCGATGACCCTCGCTTTGGTGAGCATTGGGCGAGGTTTTGGCTCGACTTGGCAAGGTATGCAGACACCGCAGGATACGAAGGCGATCCAGACATGCCACATGCTTGGCGGTATCGCGATTACGTAATCGACTCGTTCAATCGAGACAAACCATACGACCAATTCATTCGTGAACAATTGGCTGGTGATGAATTGGCCGATATCCTCGGCGCCGGAGAATTACCAAACCCGCCATCTGAAAACCTTGTGGCCATGACCTTCATGCGGCTCGCTCCTTTTACTGAACCCAGAGGAGATGAATCGCGCCACGAGATGCTTAGTGAAATCACAACAACGGTAAGCAGTGTGTTTTTAGGACTCACCGTTGGTTGTGCTAAATGCCACGATCATAAGTATGACGCGATTCCGACAAAAGACTTTTATCGACTCAAGGCATTTTTTGCGACGGTTCAGATTCCGCCACCACTTCGTGGCGACGCTTTTCAGATCGGTGGGCCAACGCCGGCTGCGTTTTATCGCGATGGTGAAGCTGAATGGGCACGTGCAAAAGAACAACAATTACGCGAAGACGCTGCTGGTGCCGAGGCGAAACTCAGTGAGCTAATACAGGTCTTAAAAGATCGTCTGAAAATTGCTGCCGGATTTGGCATCCAGGCTCTCGGTGGAGGCTTTGGAAATGACTATTTCTTTGATCAGGTTGCCGTGAATGATGACAAACCTCATCGCACCGTGATCAACGCAGCTGGTGGACGATGGCAGTATTTTACAGATGGTGAGTTATCCAAATCTCAAGGATCATTGGCGGGATCGAATCGAGGGCACTGGTATGCAGGCATCAAAACGCCCAAATACGCTTCCATCGGGGCGGCAACCAATGGTTCCGGTAAACCTCAGGCCGCTGAATTTAATGGATCGATCGCACATATCATGCTATTTGACAGGCCATTGAGTGCCGACGAAACAACGATGAGCGTATCAGATTTGGCGGAGCTTGAAGGACTTCAGTTTTGGCTTGATGCTTCAGATGTGGATGCGGATCCAACGACGGCAAATCCCGATACTGGTGTGGCGATAACATCGTGGAAGGACAAGATATCCGGAACGAGCTTTAAGCAATCTAATTCAGACCTAACTCCCAAGCTGGGATTACTATCAGGTTCCGACACGCCTGCGGTAGTTTTCGACAATGACTTTCTGGCAACGTCACCCGAATTGCTGGAGTTCTTAAGTGACAGCAAAGGCAGCATATTGACGGTGTTTAGCAGTCGCGATGACGACGAATCGTACATTTTTGAAGTTGGTGGAGACGGTCAGTTTATCACGACATTTGTAAACCCTGACGCCGCAGGCGCAAAAGCATTAGAGAGTATTCTGGCCGACAGGACTGACGAGCGAATTTCGGATGAAGAACGCGGTGAGTACTATTCACTTACGAACAAAGCCAAGTTTCTTCCACAGCACTTAAAACGCTTGCAACCAATGGCCATGACGTTGCGTCATTCGTTTGGGCCACCATATGAACCTGGGGTGCCAACTTCCCGTGTTATGATCCGTGGCGAATGGGATCATCCCGGAGAAGTCGTCGAAGCTGGATTTCTGAGTGCTGTGTCGGGCAATGAACAACCAGCGGAAATACGACTCGATCCATTCAAGCGTTGGCCTACTAGAAGCCGGCGCAAAGCTCTTGCGGATTGGATTGCATCACCGGACAACCCGCTTACAGCAAGAGTGATTGCAAATCGCCTGTGGTACCGCCATTTTGGTCGTGGCATCGTGGAAACTCCAAGCGACTTCGGAGCCTTAAGCGGTGGGCCAAGTCACGAGGAATTGCTCGATTACCTCGCATTGCACTTGGTCGAGAATGACTGGAGTCTCAAATCACTTCATCGCTTGATATGTAATAGCAGCACTTTCAAGCAGGCATCTGCTATTGAGAATCCCGCAGCATTGGAGACAGACCTAGGCAATATCTACCTTTGGAGATATCCGATTCGCCGACTCGGCGCCGAAGTGGTCCGTGATCGGATTCTTCACGTAAGTGGTCGGCTAAATACAGAACAATTTGGATTGCCAATCTTTCCGCCGCTTCCAAACGATATCGAAAAGCGAGTGAAGTACGACGATAGTAAATGGGCCACGCAATACGATGACGAAGGTCGCAAACGTAGCATTTACATCTATCAGCAGCGGACGTTAAACATGCCACTGCTCCAGACGTTTGATGCGCCCGTTTGTGATGAATCGCGACCTCGCCGTCGACTTAGTACCACACCGCTACAAGCGCTTGCCATGTACAATGGTCCGCTCGTCACCGCAGAAGTGTCGCACTTTGCAAATCGCGTATTCGCCGAAAGCGAAAACTCGACCGATAGCCGAATAAGGCACGCGATTCAAATTGCGTTTTGCCGGGAAGCAAGTGCCGAAGAATTGTCGCAACTTGGAGAGTTCTTCGACTCCTTTGAAGACGAACAAAAAGCAATGATCAGCGTTTGTCGAGTTCTCTACAATAGTAGCGAGTTCTTATATATCAACTAGCGCTCGTTGGAGCCCCTTGGAATTGATGCATGATTAACAGAAGGCAAATTCTCAAATCGGCCTATAACGGTCTAGGCTTGCTTGCCTTGTCTGACATACTTCAGGCAGAGTTGCCATCAGGACCCTATGCTCCACGTGAACAGCATGTTGATCGTAAAGCAAAGCGGTGTATTTTTCTGTTCATGCAGGGCGGCGTTAGCCAGATGGACTCTTTTGAGTACAAGCCAGAATTGAACAAATTGCATGGCAAACGCATTCCCGGTTCACACAATGTACGTGGCGAACTTCAAGGCCGCTTATCACATCATCACAGCTGTGTTGGCAGTCCATTTAAGTTTTCACAGCATGGTGAGAGCGATCGCTACGTATCTGAGCTGTTTCCACACATGGCCAGCCAGGTCGACAAGATGGCATTCATTCACGGCATCGAAACTGACAACCCCAATCACGGACCGTCAACACTGCACGTCACCACGGGTAGCCAATTTCCCGGATCCGCATCCGTCGGTAGCTGGGTAAGTTATGGTCTCGGCACCGAAAATCAAGACATGCCTGCTTACATGGTAATTCAGGATCCACGAGGAGCACCTGTCAACGGTGGTCACGTATGGGGAAATGGATACCTTCCAGCTGCCTATCAGGGCACCTTGCTCCGAAACGAAGGTACGCCGATTCTTAATCTGGATTTACCTCGCGGACTTTCTCGAAAACGCCAACGTAGCGAGCTTGACCAATTACGACTACTCAACCAACGGTTTAGCAGTCGTTTTCCAGACTCAACAGAGCTTGAAGCGCGAATTGAGTCATACGAGCTTGCCTACCGCATGCAATCTCGCGCTCCTGAATTGGTTGACATTTCGGACGAGCCTGAACACGTACGCAAGTTATATGGCTTGGATAACGGCGCAACAGCCGCGTTTGGAAGGCAATGCTTGATGGCACGCCGGCTCGCTGAAAGCGGTGTACGGTATACGATGCTTGTCCACGGCGTGCAGATTTCAGCCAGTAGCTGGGATGACCACGGTGATGTCAAAGGACGCATGATTCGTCACAGCAAGGAAGTCGACAAGCCAGTAGCTGGCTTATTAGCTGACTTGGAACAACGCGGAATGCTGGATGACACGCTGGTAGTTTGGGCGTCTGAGATGGGGCGCACCCCATTCATCAATGGAAACATCGGCGGTTCGCCTGGCCGCGATCACAATAAGTACGCTTTAGTAATGTGGATGGCCGGTGGGAATGTAAAAGGTGGTGCGACCATTGGCGGAACGGATGCGTTTAGCCTGCGTGCAGCAGAAGAGTCAGTATCTATCCGGGACGTACACGCGACGATCCTTGATTTGATGGGCCTGGACGATGAACTACTGCGATTTCATCACGCCGGACGATTGCGTCGTCTAACGGACATCGGTGGTACGGTGTTAACAGATATGATTGCTGGTTAAAGGCTCACTAGTCGGTTATCACGTTATATTGACAGCGCTGCTGGACGGTCTAGGATGAAGGGCTAAGCATCCGTGGCAGATCGGGGCGTGGCTCAGCCTGGTAGAGCGCTGCGTTCGGGACGCAGAGGTCGCTAGTTCAAATCTAGTCGCCCCGACTNTTCTTTCCTAACACCCCCTGCTNGGGGNTTTTGGGNANATTTCGTTCGTCCTCGGCACGCTTCCTGCNGCGTGCCTTTTTTCGTTTGGTCCGATGATGGCCACTCCCCACCGACGGGTAAATCTCCACCGGNGGCGGAATGTCGCCAATCGTAATCACGCCACCGGTNACCTGGCAGCGTGTCTTTTGATAATAGGGCACTTGGCCGAAATTGAAGTACATCCGCAGATTCAATGTGGTGAAGATATCCATCAGATCGTTCCCGGCGCCNGTCCCGCGTAAACGAACCTCAAGGTCGCTGAGCCCACCCAGTGCCCTCTCGACTTCCTCGTCAATGTCCTGGATTCTTGGCTGCTCAACCGCCAACGTCGCCAACTGATCTTCGACAGATGTGATCTCACCGCTGATTTCATCAAGCCTCCCCTCCAGAGCCTTGAAGGAAGCGTCGCTTGTCGCCCGGCAGAGGTTCTCTTCAATCTGTTGCTTGTCTGCCTCGAGTTCCTGTAGCCGAGTTTTCAGCGGGGCGGTCGGTGCAGAATCGGTGCAGCTCATCTCCTGCCGAGCCAGTTCCACCAGGTGGCCACGCAACTCTTGTTGCAGTCCTTGCATCTGGACCAGCTGCCCAACTGAATTCAACGCAAACTGCGCTGCCGTAGGGCCGTTGACATGATTATGGTTACACAGTTTTCCACGGGACGTTTCATAACCAGAGCAGCGGTAACGATATGTGCGTTTTTGCTGACAGCGGTACATCGGGGCACCACAGTTCATACAAAACACCTTACCGCTGAGCGGGTTGTCCTTACCCTTGAGATGCCTCGCCGCACCGATATGGTTACGCCCTCGCTCAGCGTGAGCCCGTTGGGCTTGTTCNAGCAGCTCNACATCCACAANCGGTTCAAACCCGGCATCGGCACAGATGATATTGGCTGGATCGTTTCGAACGACCCGTGGTTTTCTGTTTTCGTCAACGTCATCTTCGGTCAATTGGCGAGGTCCCTGGCGCGTCATCCGAGACTGATCGCCCATCAAACGGCGACCATACTGTGTTTCACCCCGCAAGAGTGGATTCTTCAGGATTCCCACAACCGTATTGGGATTCCATCTTCCACTTACCTCGTGTTTGATGCCGCCGTCGGTTCGTGTTCGGCCCGTGTCGGGGGCTGGAATTCTTTCCTCGGTCAACTGGGCAGCAACCCGACTGGCGGGCATGACGGCGANCATCTTGACAATTCGTCTGATGATCTGGAGTTCTTCCTTCGGCCCAGGAAGCCATTCAACGTGCCAACCGTTACGTGCTCGTTCGTTATCCTCAAGTAACCGTTTTTGGCCCGTTGCCGAATCAACCTGATAGCGGCGAAAGCCGTAAGGCGGTCGTCCACCGGTCGAATGTCCTTTCAGAGCCCGGCTTACCTGAGAGTGAATCATCTTCTCCGACAGCTGTCGTCGGAATTCACCGGCCTGGTCATAGTGGACTAACTGAACCAACGCATCTGCAATGTCGGGGCGGGCTCCAATTGGTAATGGCTTGACGATGCCCGTGTCAAATACGATGGTGACGCCCATTTTTCGCAAGCAGTTTTCGAGGTTGATCGCATCCTGAGGATCGTTTGGACGTGAGAGTCGGTCGCGCCTTGGAATGAANACATGACTGATTGACAGATCTTGCGTGACTCCTCGAAACAAAGCGTCCAGGGCAGTCCGCGAAGTGGTATTACCACAGACGTCATGGTCGAAAAAGGCATCTCCCAATTCGGTTAGGCGACCCTTCTGCATCTGTTCGATATCTTCCACTGTCGGGGTGAAGGTTACACCCAGAGATTCGGCTTTCCTTTTTGCTTCTTCAACGTATCTCGCCGGGGTCGTTTCATGGCGGCCTCCGCTATCGCGGGTGTAAAAGAGACCTCGGCCTTTGGTTGATCTACTAGTTTTCATCGCTTGATAGCTCCGAGTTGATTGCATGGCTGCGGTTTTTCCAGAGAAGCTTGGCCAGTTCCCTGACAAATGTTGATCGCACGTCGGTTTGCAGCAACACGTCGGTTCCCATTTGCTGGCGTGCCATCCAGGCAAATTGTCTCAGCCAAGTCTGGAACACGGTTTCTGGCAAGTCACTCAGCTGGTTGAGACAGCGGTAGTTGCCTTCGAGTTCCTGGCACACATGTTTGATTGCGGTTTCGATGGCCTGATCGACATTTGGGGATTGGTCGAGATGTTTCAGCATTCCGCTCTGACGCCAGACGATTAGATGGAGCGTCGCTCCCAACTCAAGCAGCATGGCCGCCGAAAGTTTGACCTTGGGCTGATTGTCATCCGAACCGTTTAAACCCAACTTGGTTAGTAGTTTACCGACCAGCATTGCCTGATAAGCTGCGATGGATGATGCTGCGTGGATCATTTCCATCGGTAGACCTTCGAGTGAATCGTGAGTTGCATTCCGTTGCTTGCTCATTACTTAACTACCTTTCTGATTTATTTGTGGTCCCGTTCCCCGACAACCTTGTCGCGAATTCTTCCCAGAGC
>PAYF01000014.1 GCA_002714745.1 Methanobacteriota archaeon
GTAAATGGTCAATCCGTGAATCCGGGTGACGAAGTCAAATTCGTAATCCATGAAGAGAAAGCTAGGAATAGAGCAGTCAGGGTGACACTCGTTCGTAAAAGAACGGAGTGGAATTTATAACTCGGTAATCAACCTGTGAAGAGTCCTTACATGGACACCGGAAACTCCGAACTGGAACAGAGGATTAACTCCCTCTGAGCGAGCCTTTGAGCCCGGCCCCCATGCGGTTCCAGCGATGTCGAGATGGACCCAGGGAATCTTGTCGGCGTCCTCGTCATAGCCGCGGTGCGGAACAAAGAACTCAAGGAACGAAGCAGCTGTATTCGAAGAACCAGCTCTACCGCCAATCGATCCGTTGCGGATGTCAGCAAAGGCGGAGTCAGTCATGTACTTCCTGAACTGGGCGTTGAGAGGCATTCTCCAGACTGACTCTCCAGAGCGGTTGGCCGCCTTCTTCAGCCTTCTACCGATGTCATCATCGTTGGCCCACATCCCGGTAATCTGGTTGCCCAGAGCGACTACGATGGCTCCGGTCAGAGTGGCTAGATCAACAATATATTCAGGGTCTAACTCACCTGCCTTCCACAACCCGTCAGCGAGGACATTTCGCCCCTCAGCATCTGTGCTGAACACCTCTATGGTTTTGCCAGAGTAGGTCTTGAACACGTCTCCGGGCCGGTATGCCCCTGAGCCAGGCATGTTCTCCGCCAAACAGGCTATTCCATTCACCCTGCGATCATAGCCGGTGGCGTGCAGCGCTTCCATCAGCCCGAATACCGTTGCAGCACCGCACATATCGTACTTCATATCCCACATTCCGCCGGTCGGCTTGATTGAAATTCCACCCGTATCGAATGTGATGCCCTTGCCAACGATACAAGGCCTCTGGATGCCCTCGTCGGCGTCTGGATTGAGCGTGAACAGGACCATGCAAGGCTTCCTGTCGCTACCCTTTCCAACGTTAATCAGGCCGCCCATACCCAGTTCCTGCAACTTGTCCCAGTCGTAGACCTCGACTGTGATATTCTCCTTGTCTGCAGCCCACTCTTCGGCCCTACGAGCGTACTCCATTGGGTACAGAACGTTGGCCGGCTCATTGCCTAGGTCACGTGCAAGATGCACACCACCGGCGACTGAATGGATTCTACTCAGTCCTTCTTCTAGAGCCTCCTGATACCTCGGATTGGCTTGAAATTGTACAGACCAATGATCTGAGATGTGATCTTCATCGATTTCTTGGTGCTCGAGGAATTCGTAATCCCTCAGCATCATGCCCTCTGCGAAGTCGAGCATTCGCTGACCCGTCCACCCGGAGGTGAATCTCACGCACACCGAGAGTCCTTTCTTCTTGGACAGCGAAGCCATGACTCGTGCTCCAGTGTTGCGAGCTAGACGGTGGCCCAGCGAATCCTTCTCCCCCATGCCGATGAGCATGACTCTACAACCGGGAGTCCAAACGACCATTCTCTGACCCTTCTTACCCTCGAACTCATCGGATGAGATCGCTTCCTTGACCAGATTTCGCTGGCTTCTACCGAGGCCCGAAAGAGCGTTGTTGGGGGCTCTTACGACTCCCTCAAAGAGAGGTATCAGCAGTTGTTCGCAGGCTTCATCAAATTCGCTATTGGACCAATTCATCTTATCGCCGAAGTCTGCGATTTGGTAGTAATATACAAAGAATTGCTTTGAAAATTCATACTTTAGAGTCCTAATTAGTATTCTAAATACATAAATTAATGTTCAAATCTACTATTTCTTCCATTAATCGCCGCTAGAGCGAAGGCGACGAAAACAAGCAACATCGAAGGGGCTGGAAGCAGACTCGAGCCACCAACCTTCATCTCGACGACGCTCTGATTGACAGATTCGTTGACCCAAATCGAGGAATCTATCACACGCTTCTGGTACATTAGGTAGAACTGTCCTTTGCTGGAAATTGGAGCATCCCTAAACTCGAGGGTTGTGACGGTGCTATTAGTGGCATTGACTCCAAAACCGCATCCTGGGATGGATAAGTTGAGTCCCCACTCGCCGCCACAGGTGTGAACCTCAGAATAGATCCCGACATGATCAAGAAATACCTCCTCGATCCCACCGGGGTTCCACCACTTACCATCTTCGTCCAAGTATGCCAGTGTAGCATTCGATGTGCTCGCGTGCCCTAGGTTCGAAACGCTCAGATGCACCTTCCCATCTTCCACCTCTAGGGAATCGACAACAAGACGAGCCCTCCAGTACCATACATTCTGAATCAGATACCTCATTACATCGAGTTCTTCTTCCAATCTATCAGAGAGGGCCTCTACCGTCCCCAGCAGGAATTGCTCATCATCAGTCTCGAAGGTGAATGTAGGATAACCCATCACCCCGTAGCCGTAGTCTCGGCTGGTTCCACAGTTGGGGTAGAGGCCTTGGTTTGCATTCCTAATTGGGATGTCGGATATGTTGGCATGAACATCATCTCTGATGAAATGGAATAGCTCCCAGTCCGAAGGCTGTTCGGGCCATTTGCCCCAAGGATAGAGCATGATCCAAACTCCTGTGTGCATGGTGATATACAGGTCAGCATGAGGCACGACTTCATTCATGTAAATCGAATTTGCAAGAGTCTCGGATTCACTAAATGCAGAACTTCCAGGCTGAGTGGTGGGACAAGTATTCCAGTAGTGATCGTAGTTTCTATTCAGATCTACTTGATTTATATTCCATCTCGTATCTTGGTCATTACCGTCCGCATTTAGCATGATGAGGATGTGTAATTCAGTAGTAGCCAAGACATCGATTACTTCTTGCTCACCATCAGCCCAACCCTCGATGTAATACTCTGCAACGAGGAAGGCAAGTTCCGTGCCTAGGTGCTCATTCCCATGGTGACCACCGTCGATGTAAACCACCTCTTTGGCACCCCCATCAGGCTTGGTTTCCTGACTCCAATCGGAAATCTGCAGCATCCAGAGGTTTCTTCCTAATTCCGTTTGTCCAACGACGAGAAGATTGACGATTTCCGGGTAATCATCAGCCCATGCGTTGACATCCAAGGTCAGTGTTGCATAGGAATGATACCAGTGCTCCTGAATAATGTCTGGCTGACCAATCTGTGCTGATGCAGCCGGAGCAACTGGTACAGTGAGCATCAGAGTTGCGAGGACGATTACTGCCCAGCGGCGCATGCGCCGCTGAGAAGGTCTTCATCTACAATCATTGGCACTCGCTGTGAATAATATTGTCCACTAACTACGACTTGCGATGTGAGCGGCTAATATCTTGGTGGCGATGAGTGCTGCATTGAATTGGGTCAAACGATCATCTCCGGGGACGATTTCGTTCACATCTGCTCCAATAACCTCCGCACCGCTTGCGAATAGCCCCTCGATAATCTCCACAGCGGCCCAATGACTCAATCCTCCAGGAACCGGAGTACCGGTGTCCGGGACAAGCGAGCCATCTAACCCATCTACATCGAAGGTCAACCAGACGGGACCCTCGATTTGGGCAATCCTATCCATGAGCGCAGCCCATCCTACTTGTCCATCGCAAACTCCCATGAAATCTCGAGCATACCATGTCTCGACCCGCTCGTCATTCTGTGAGAATTCCGCCTCCTCTCTAGAGAGGGCGCGTGTACCAATTTGGACCACCTTGCCGACCCCTGCATCGAGCGATCTCCTAACTGCGGTCCCGTGAGAGAAACCCTCTCCTCCGAGTTGATCTCGAAGGTCGGCATGAGCATCGACTTGAATCAGCGTCAGGAGACTCAAATCCCCAGACAATGATGGGTGCCCTGCAGCAGCCTGCATCAATGGAGGCAGAATCCCGTGCTCACCACCTAAGAATAGAGGAAATTGCTCACCGTCGAACCACTCAATTGCGTAGTCCTTAATCGAATCCAATTGCTCCATCAGAGTCGCGGCATCAGACGACCAAGCCTCAGCAGTATACATCCTCATTCCACATGGTAATTCATCTTGCAGTAAGGGGTCGTACAGCTCAACCTGTGAACTAGCAGTAATACAAGCCGCAGGACCGTCTTCTGTACCCTCTCCCCAGCTTGTTGTCATCTCGAATGGGATTGGCAACACCACGATGTCCCAAGGGCCATCTTCGGACTCATCGAGGCCGAGGAACGTAACATTCTGGCGCTCTCCCACGAGGCCGCGAAAGTAACAGGAAGATTAACCGCTTCGGAGCGGAAATGATTGATTTCGGGGCACAGGGAAGGACTGTTGAAATAGCGCGGCCTCCCATCTATACTCACCGCGGAGGCATGCGATGGGATTGACACTAGCACAATTGACTGACGCCATTCGGCACAAGGTCGACGTAGATATGGAGACCTCTGTCGCCGAGACTATCGCTGAGCACGCGCTGGGGTTCTTTGGCTTCTCCAATCGCATTATCGACAACGCCCTAGAGCCCACCGATCGCAACCTGTTCTATCAGTTGCAGGACTACGACTTGCTGACCACCGAGTCCGAGGAGACCACACTTTGGGACGGCCGAGAGTGGAGGATTCACTACTGGAAATTCAAGTCCAACGCTGAGGAGCTTGCTAGACTAGCTGCAGAGGGCCATGCAAGCAAGGATGACGACGACCCCTATGCCGGCGTCTACGACGATGTTCCAGCCTCACTCTGGAGGGAACGCTCCGGTGAAGACGACGATTACGAAGAACCACTCTTCTAGTAACGAGACGGGAATCGGTTCATATCCTGTGGTTCGAGGCACGTACCGTGCCTCGCGCGAGACAAGTCCTCGTAATCCTCGCAACGCTACTGTTGTCGACCCAAGCATCGTTGGTTCTCGCTGAGGAGGAGACACAGACCACTTGCAACGTACTCGTCGATTGGGATGTCGAGGAACATTGGGATGGGGGTTGGAATGTCTCATACGACGTCCTGCATCGATACCTAGTGGTATTCGATCCACCATTCACCGGAGGCGACATCCCAACTTCCGTCACCGTCTCAGTAGAGCAGCACAGAGACGACGTCCAGATCGCCGACGACTCCAATGCCTCGTACATCAGTGCTGGTGGCGAGATAGACATAGTTCTGGATTCCGAGCCCGAATTCGGCGACACTGTCCACATATCGATTACAACAGCTGAGGCAACCTGCTCTCGAGATCTCTCGATTACTCGCTGGAATCAGCCGATGGCTGATCACGAGATTACCAGAGAGACAACTTGGAGCATGGAGGGTGCAGAAGACGGCAACAGTATCGATTTTGAGGGGAGAGGCTGGCAAAAGAGGACCGGAGACATCCTAGAGTCCAACGAGCTCGGCAATGGAACCCTGATGCTGGATTCGATGAATGGGACTGAAGGACTCATGCTGGCCCTCAATCTTGAGACAATTTGGCTCAACGAGACTTACGATGGAGTCGAACTCCTGAATCAGGACTTCGAAATGCGAGGAAACGGCTCACTCTTCCTGAACACCACCGAGGAGGACGAAGGAGGGAGCAGCGGATTCTCAGTCGACGTCGATGTTCACGAAGTTTTGGTTCTACGTTCTTGGGAGGAAGGTAGTTTGACCGAACGCTTCCTGATTGACGGAACGGGTTGGTTGTCGTTCAACGGAGGCGACAACAACAGTAGCAGTGGGGGTTTCGGACAACTTTCATCATTCTACTGGGAGACTTGGGATGAAGATGACCGCAGACGACTACAGCACCTACAACTTGAGGCGAACGCAACACTGCGACTCGACAGTGGCACAAACGAGTACTTCTCATTCGACCTCGATGAGTTCAGGATACTGGAGCGCTGGGAAGATGGAATCAGAGAAGATCAGCATTTTCTTATTCTCGGCGGTGGTGAATTCGGATTTTTGATTGATGACGAATTTTTCCAAGTCGAAGTGAACGGAACCATCCCGGTTATTCACTTCGAGTCCTTAGGCGGCGAGACAATCGCCGAGACTATCAGGGTAGATGGGGACTATGACGGCGATGCCGAGGGAAGTTTCGGACTAATTCGAAGGATTGTTGATTCAGGTACTCAAGAGAATGCAACCGGTGCGATGTTCGAAGTAGACAAGATTGAGAACGAGTTCTGGTTCAACGTCTCGGCCACTCCAATTGGCCCCATTACCGAGGAGTGGGAGGCCGAGCACAACCTGACCTACGAGTACACAGTACCCCAAATTGACTGGTGGAACCGTACCATTCGATACCAGTATATCGAGGATAACGGGACTACGAACAACGAGTATCCCGAGTCCTCGCCCATCATCGTGCAGGCACCGCAGCCGGAAGCAAACCGCATCTTCGAGAATCACATATCCAGAGAGACCGGAGCTGCCCCAGAGATTCTAGTACCCGGCGACAGTTTCGCACTAGTAGGAAACGACGCGCTGATTCTCTCAGTAGATGTGATGTCGATTGTAGATGGCGTGATGGACGGACATAATGTCACTCTCGCTGAGTGGATAGGAGACTATGGCGACGACGCCTATGCATCGGGCAGCGTGGTAAACGAGGGTCCACTTGCTGGTTTACTCAATGAGGCCCACCGTTGGATTGAGATTTCACTCAGTGAGAACGGGAGCTCCGATATTCTGGCATTCGTCGAGCATCAGTCGGTAGACAGAGTACTCTCGCCCTCAGTTATCTCGGAGGGAGAGAATACTCCACCAGCCCTGCTTACTGTTGGCTTCAGGGAAGGCAGACTCCTGACTGAAGGAGACTCAGCTCATCTCGAGGCCCTAGTCTACGACTTCGATACCGATGTCACAGCGGTTTCTGTGGACCTGAGTGAGATTGGTCTAGGAATAGTCGAACTCTCGGATTCAGGTCTGCTTGGAGACCATACAATTCACGATGATATCAGGACAGCCAAAGTGACCTACGAGGGACTGCAGCACGGGGTTATCCAAACCTCCTTAGAAATCGAAGACTTCTGGGTCTCTGTAGTTGAGGAGGCCAATATCGAAATCACCAATGCGGCACCTAGAATGATGTCTCTACAATTCTCTCCTGACTCCGTCGTTCGTGGAGATATCGTTGAGGTCACCGTTACTGCGGTGGATGGCCATGGAGTCGATTCTACCGCCGTAGATCTGCTCGGAGTCGGCGGGGAGCTCAGCCAACTAGCCGAGATAGACGGCGAATGGGTTGGCCAATTCACTGTCCCTACAGGGATGTCTCCGGGAGAGCGTTCTATTCCTATCCGAATCACCGATGGGGACGGAGAGACCGTGATTTCTATGCACACTCACTCAGGCGGTTTCCCTGTTGAAGCACCGAGATTGACAATAAATAATGAGGCCCCAATTATTGGTGATGTACTCGTAATCAGGGACGGTGAAACCGTTGATACGGTTCATGTTCCTTCTAACGGAGATCCGATTACTCATCTCCTAGAAGTTGCTATCGACGATCCAGACGGAGTCTCTTCGGCGCAAGCCAAGATTGGCAGACTCGCACCAATCGGCAGCTCCGAGACCTGGCTTCTTATGGTAGACGACGGAACTGAAGGAGACAGAGTGGCTGGTGATGGCATCTATTCTCTTTTGTTTGATGTTCGAACAACCCTACCTGAGGGCAATATGACTATCGAAGTCAGAGCTACAGACACCTATCTCTCCACTACTCCAATGAACGAGCAACAACAGATTCTCGAACTGGAGAAGTTGAATTCCGGAGGGAGTGGAGGGAGTTGGGTCACTGATAACTCGATGACTCTGATTGCAGTTGGTCTGGTGCTACTGCTGTTAATCGGAGTCACTGCTGTGGCAATCTCTATTCGTAATTCTGAGTCGGAATGGTGACTAAATCTACTCCTTAGGCCTCAGGACGTCTATCAGACTCCACTTATCGCCACTTTTCTCAATCAGAGCAGCAGCAGCTGTGGGCATTACTTCCCACTCCCCGGTCAGGTGATTCACCAGCACTTCTGAGCCGGGGTTGTGACCGAGAATCATCGTAGTACCATCTTCCTGCAAGTCCTCCAACTGGTTATACAGAGTGCTCAGTCCAGCGTGGTAGATTTCTGAGCGAATNTCNATTCTTNCCTCGTCAANCACNGNAGACATGCCCTCCAANGTCTCNATCGTCCNNCTAGAACTACTGACTAGGATGAGNTGNGGCACCCANCCGCNTTCNGCCAGAGCCCGCGCCATNNGAGNNGCNTCNTGCTGACCTCTNGCNTTCAGNGGCCTGTCATGNTCAGCAAGGCNNGGGTAGTCCANACTNCTNTCGGCATGNCGCATCACTACAAGTCTGGTCNNCATGACTCGCNGATGTCANACCTGTTATTGAATTGCATGAATCTCATAAGANGGCGCGNNGTGGNNNGTACATGCACACGCGCGAGCACCTGTACATNGNNGGNAANTGGGTCGANCCNACAGNCGANGGGTCAATCGAAGTCNTCAATCCNGCNAATGAGNAAANNATNGGNTCAGTTCCGNNCGGCTCGGCCGCAGATGTCGAAGCCGCGGTAGNAGCAGCCAAGGCTGCCTTCCCAGGGTGGTCGAAGACCTCGGTTGANGAAAGAGTCGGTTACCTAAACATGCTTTCACAGGCNATCAAGGACCGCACTGAGGAGCTAACNGAGCTGATTACCTCTGAGGTAGGGACTCCTATCAATTACTGCAGAGGTGCCATGGTAGGNACTCCNAGAGTAGTCTCCCGCTCTTACGCCAAAATCCTCGAGANCTATGATTGGGAGGAGGAGGTCCGCAACTCAATTGTTGTNAAGGAGCCAATCGGCGTAGTNGGCATGATTACTCCCTGGAACTATCCTCTCCACCAGATAATCGGAAAGGTCGCACCAGCCATAGCAGCAGGATGCACGATGGTCGTCAAACCATCTAAGGAAGCTCCACTAAACTCGTTCGTACTAGCCGACATCATCCATGAGATTGGCCTGCCTCCTGGAGTATTCAATCTGGTTTCAGGTCATGGCAGGGATATCGGCGAGGTATTGAGCAGCCACCCNGATNTNGACATGGTTAGCTTCACCGGCTCAACAGGAGCCGGGGTCAGAGTNACCGAGTTAGCCGCTCCCAGCGTCAAGAGGGTGACTCTTGAACTGGGNGGAAAGAGTGCCAACATAATTCTCGATGATGCTGACATCGCTAAGGCTGCATCAGCATCTATTCACGCTTGCTTCGGAAACTCCGGACAGGAATGTTCAGCACTGACCAGATTACTTGTGCCGGAATCCAAGAATCAGGAGGTAATCGACGTTATTTCTTTGAAGATGGCCAAGTACTCGGTCGGAGATCCAATGGACGAATCAAATCGTTGTGGGCCATTGGTGTCAAGCCGGCAGCAGGAGAGCGTTTCATCATATATCGCTGCAGGAATCGAAGAGGGGGCCACCCTAGTTGNTGGNGGATTGGGGATGCCAGACNGTTTGGACAAGGGNTTCTTCGTCCGACCAACNGTGTTCGCGGACGTCACTCCAGAGATGACCATATTCCGCGAGGAAATCTTCGGACCAGTACTCTCCATTACGACATATTCCACAGAGGATGAGGCCATTGAGTTGGCCAACGATTCAGAGTACGGCCTATCTGGAGGAGTCTGGTCAGGCGATGAAGATAGGGCCATGCGAGTNGCCAGAGAGATTCGCACAGGACAAGTCAGCATCAATGGCGGGCCATTCAATATTTCAGCCCCGTTTGGNGGTTACAAGTTCTCAGGNAATGGCAGAGAGTTGGGAGTNCACGGNCTAGAGGAATTCCTCGAGACCAAGGCCATTCAGCGCTGAGGATCACATGAGTTCCCACAGGCTGCTGATTATCGCTGGTACCAGCGGTGTTGGCAAATCCACACTCTCGGCNCGAGTCGCATCCGCTTTGGGTTTCTCCAAAATCGTCTCTACCGATACNATCAGAGAGACTCTGAAGACCCAGTTNGACCGAGACAAAATGCCNGCTCTACACAGGTCATCATTTGAGCCGGCTGGCTCAGGTGTAATCGAGGACTGGAATCAGACAGTTGAGGTTCTGTCTGAGGCTGTGACTGCGGTAGTCCGACGTGCTGCCGCTAAATCGTCTGACCTCNTACTTGAGGGAGTTCACATCATCCCCAACGGAGAGATTCTTGCCCAATGGAGAAGTTCAGGTGGTGAGGCATGCGGAATCGTCCTAAGAGTAGATGACGAAGACACCCATCAGGACTTCATTAGATCTCGAGAGAAGCACAACAGCAAGGGTGTGACACATTATCTCGGCAATCTAGATCGAATAAGAGAGATTCAGAATCAAATGGTGAGTGGTGGAGAAAAATCTGGCTGGCTGAGCATGGATGCCAGCACAGACAGGGACTCAATAAGAATAATCGAGAATTCGTTCAAGTAATCAGAAGCCAAGACTCTCAAGAATCTCATCGCTTCGATTAGAGAGCTGATTTAGTGACCCATCGTTGATTATTATCGCGTCGGCCTGTGACATTAGGACATCTAATCCCCACCCCCATTCACGCCTCTCTCTCTCAGAGAAATCATCGATACTCCCATCCTCGCCTCTGCCTCTAGAAGACAACCAATCTAATCGAACCGTTTCGCTTGCAGAGACTGCCAATACCATGACATTAGGTATGTGCTGCTTGAGGCTCTCCATCTCTTCTGGCTGCCTCATCCCGTCAATCAGAACATCAGTATCAGCAAGGGCTTCCTCAATTCTGGCGAGCAGCCTTACGATTACGATGTCCTCACCGTACTCTTCTCGCATTGAAACAGCCGTTTTTCCTACATTTTCAGGTGATTCATCCAGCCCCCTGGCCGCCACTTCAGCCCGGACCTCATTCCCTAGGGAGAGCACAGTCATACCTCTATCAGAGGCAGTTCGAGATACCACGCCCTTGCCCGAGCCCGGAGGGCCGCACAGCACCAAGACTCTACCAGACACATCGTTTCGAGGTAGTCTCGGGACATGACCATTACTGGAATGCGACTATCGTCCGACCCATTCAGCATCGCTGCGCTCAAGGAAGGCCTGCACACCAATCTCCTTGTCCTCAGTGTCGAATAGTGCAATGAATTCCGAACGCTCTGCTAGTACTCCCTCGCTGAATGGAAGATCGAGGGCGGCTCTAACCGCTCGCTTGGCGACTCTGATAGTATGAGGGGATTTTCTAGCGATTACATCAGCCATCTTCATGGCTTCATCTTCCAAGTCCTCAGGTTCGACGACTTTGTTGACAAGCCCCAAGCGCAAAGCATCCTCTGCCCCTACCATCTCTCCGGTCAGAGTCATCTCCATCGCCTTGCCGTAACCCAATAGTCTGCATAGCCTCTGAGTCCCCCCTCCTCCAGGAATCAGTCCTAGATTAATTTCGGGCTGGCCGAACTTCGCCCGGCTAGACGCCACTCTGATGTCACAGGCAAGTGCAAGTTCTGTACCTCCGCCCAAAGCGAATCCGTCAACCATGGCAATCGTTGGCTTAGAGAGGTTCCAGACTGCTTCCCAAGCATTGTTTCCGAAGAAATCACGAACGTCATCTGAGGATTTCCCTACGAACTCAGAGATATCTGCTCCTGCAGCGAAAGCCGCAGGCTTCGACCTCTCACCATCTTCCACAGGCTGAGGTGCAGCCCCTCTNATGACCACGGCCCGAATCGAGTCTTCTGACTCGACTCGTACGCACTGCTCTTTGATGGCCGTGTGAGAATCCCGATTCAGTGCGTTGAGCTTACTCGGACGATTAAGCGTCCAGACACTGATTACTCCGCCAGATGGACTGCAGCCTTCAACCNGGACATCTTCTACCATCAGAACACTATCTGTCATGCTACCTCCACTGAGCCTGCTGGCTTGAACATTCAGTCTACTCAACCTTCGTCTGAGTTCACAGGTGGAGGCATTGGAGGCATCCCTGGGGGCGGAGGCATTGGAGGCATCCCGGGGGGCGGAGGCATTGGAGGCACCTCATCGTCCATTGCTACAACTTCCTCCGTAGTGCTGCGAGTAACTTGTCTAGGATTTACCTCAAGAGGAATCCTGAGTCGCAACACCCTCTCTTCGTCTATTCTGACATAGGACACTCCCTGAGGCTTGGTCGAATCAGGAGATTCTGGCTCGTCTAGCACAGTCATTCCATGGTCGGGCTGCTTGAGTAACTCTGCTAAGTCTTCTCCATCTTCGACTGCAGACCACATCCTTGCCTTNGCAGCCCTCCTCTCTGCCATCTTCATCCTGCGCTTTCTTTCGATGCGTGACCTAATCTCGGCCCTCTTTGCCCTCCTTTGTCCTACGAACTCCTCGACCTCGGCCTCAAAGTCNCCTTGNGGGTTNGACTCGGCNACATATCTCGCTGCTACATTGCTATCCTCAGTAATGACTGGTATAGGAGCAGGAGCAGAAATATCTCCATCAGTTACTACTGGTGGAGGCATGGCNACAGGAGGAGCAGGAAGCGGCATCGCCGGCTCCGGGGACTTACCACGGCTTCGCTTAATCTTCCCTTCCCTACGNTGGCTCGCGCTTTCAACCTCTAGAACAGGCTCTGGNAGNTCNATTTCGACTTTCGGCTCCTTCTTCACCTCAGATTCTACGACTANCTTAGTANAGGACACCTTGGTAGGTCGAGGAACCGGAGAGCGNCCTGAGAACATNAGAAGCGAAACCAAGGCTAGCAGAACTACGCCNCCGGCCACTCTGGTNACAAGGCCAGCGTCACCTTGAAGNATNAGGAATAGNAAACTCCCCAGAATCACTGCTATCCAGAGGACNAACCGAGTGAGCGATACCATGTTCCCGACCCGTACGAAGAGCCCTCTCCCTTCACCTTGACGGGGGCTTGAGAAGTTCTGCTAGGCTATTCATTGCCTTTGCTCTGTGTGTGATTCCAGTGTATTTCCCCTCTCCCCATTCTCCGAAGGTACGCCCATCTCCCTCATCGGGGACGAATATTGGATCGTATCCGAAACCACCGTCTCCTTTCACCGATTCTGANATTCTACCTCTACAAATCCCNTCGGCGCTCCATGTGGAAGTACCGTCAGAAACCATTACCACCGCTCTGTANTCGGCTCCNCGTGACATATTCTCTCCAAGCAGAGAGAGTANTCCTTTGAGACCNATNTCTTNCTCTACATCCGCGGACGCGGCTCCAGGCCATTCATCGAAAGCATCCAGAAAAAACCCTGAGTCCTCTACCATAACAGCTACTCCTTCAACCTCCTCTTGTTCAAGCAAGAGCAAGGCTTGGGCCATCTTNGAACTCGCTACTGCCTTNATNCCCAGCTCTTTGGGTTCACTAAAATCTGGAGTAATTCCACCTACTACCAAATGCTCCACCGTATGGCCGGATTCAGCTAGCAATGANCTCGCCTCTACGACTTTGTTATGATTGCTTGTAGCGAATAATATCTTCATGTCAGACCCTATCCGTGATACCTCACTCTTCCTCTGATGGCCTCGAATCTGGAAACAACATCTTGAGCTTCATCATTCCCTCCACCNAGGTAACCTCGTACCANAGAGTCCACGGCNCCCTTGAGTTCGGAATGNCTAGCAGTTAGNCACTCATTGAGCACCTGAAGATCAAGTCCCATGTGCTCTAACTCGGGAGATACTCGAGCCAAACCGAAGTCAATCAAGGATAGATTGCCCGAATCGTCGATGAGGATGTTGTGAGTGGTCAAATCTCCATGAGAGATATCTTCCTCGTGCAGCCTACGAATCAAGGCCCCGACATCCTCCATCGAATCATTTCCTACCGAACCATCCGAGATTGCTTCATACAGAGGTCTACCATCTATCCTTGAAATCAGAATCCAAGAATCCTCGATATCGCAGTCGAATAGTGATGGTGAGGAGAATCCAGACTGCTGCAATCTGCCAAGTACCCTGACTTCCACTGACAGACGACTACGAGTCAGTCTACGGTCCAAGTCGGGGTGCCTGTAGCCTCTAGACCTCCTCATCTTTAGAACCGCTGGCTTACCCATCCATCTACCTGCTGTTACAGTAGCTTCTGCACCCTCATGAAGCAGTTCGATGGGTTCCCACATGGGGATTGCCGCTCCCGCCATGCACCTGCGACATTAGATGACTTCAAAGCGGTTGCACACAACGAGACTAATGTATGGCAATTGAATTGCCGCCGCCTCCCCTTCAGCGCGGCAGACTGAACCATTCAAAATATTCTGAATTCGAGATTGAAAAGGAGGCAAAGAGGCTCAAAGATGCCATCAAGCAACCGTTCAGATGGAGTTTCGAGACTTGCATGTCGATTGCACCTCTGACACTTGAGATTAACCAACTCAAGCAGGATAAGGACGTGTTTCTCATCGCTCACTCTTATCAGACTCCTGACATCACTTACGGAGTCGCTGACTCTGTAGCGGACAGTTATGCTCTCTCTAAGGAAGCAAGGGATGCCCCTCAGAAGACTATACTGTTCTCGAGTGTCAGATTCATGGCTGAGACGGCCAAGATCGTGAGCCCTTACAAGACTGTACTCCACCCATCTCCAGAGGCAGGGTGCTCACTGAGTGATGCGATTACCGCACAAGATGTCAGAGACATCAGAGCGAAGTATCCTGAATTGCCAGTAGTGTGCTACATCAATACCAGCGCCGAGGTCAAGGCCGAATGCGATGTTTGTGTCACTAGCAGCAACTACCTGAAAATCTGTGAGAGGCTACCCGGGGACGGGCTTATCTTCGTGCCGGACAGATTCATGGGCAAGCATCTACAGAACCATCTGGCCGGCAAGAAGGATGTGATTATCTTCGACGGTGAGTGCGAGGTCCATGCCGCTTTCACCGGAGAAAAAATCCGCACTTGGAGAAGGCGAGCTAGAGATGTGGGCATGGACCTACAGGTCCTCAGTCATCCCGAGTGTGATACTGATGTCTTGGAGGAGAGTGACTTCGTCGGCAGTAGCGAGGTGCTGATGGAAGAGGCACTCAGGCTGGCTTCTATTGGTAAGAAGGATCTGATGATGATTACCGAATGCGGCACAACCGACAGAGTTCTTGCTGAGTCGAAGCAGGATCTCAATATCGTCGGGGCATGTGTGATGTGCCGACATATGAAAACGACTCAGTTAGAGGATATACTACAGGCACTACGTGATCCAAGGCCAGACCAAATTATAGATTTGGAACTGTCAGTGATTGAAAGAGCAAGCAACTGTCTCGATGAGATGTTCCGTCTCGCTGAGTGACTCATCTCTCCGATGCGGCTTGGTAAGCCCACAGGAAAAGCAGCGGAATCAGCATGACTATCGCTGACTGCAGAATTACCGAGGAATAAGGCTGAAAAGTCTCCCCCGAGTAAACTTTCAGTACAGATTCACCATCGCTTCCCACCTCTATCCAAGCCACTTCTTCAAGCAGCACTTGAGGCTCCATCTGATTGACTTCGTCGTCGTGCGTAATGGCCAATGTGGAGTTGCTTTCTATTTCATGCAAGTAGACATCATTGGTACCAACAATGTTGTCTGAAGGGTCCCAGAAAGCGATCTGGAGGAAAGCGACTCTACCATCGCCAACACTTGGGGAAGAAGATTGCCATAGCGGATCAGACAACATCCTTTGGTCACCAGTTAGAAGATCCACTAGGACTGTTCGGTTTACTGGACCCACATCAACTACGGCAACCATCCATGATGATGACATATCAATATCAATCACGGTGGCGTTAGAATAATTCACTGGAATTCCAGATATCTGCTCTAGATACTCGTCCTCGGCTTCAGTGGCAGTGACATTCAACTCAATCCCAATCTCTATTCCTCCAGTAATCGAGGTGAGATTGACCGTAGGGGATGAATGGGATGAGTCGACCCACGCTACTAGAGAACCCGAAGCCTCNACTATGGAGTAGGTGCCGTTTTGTTGACCTAGAACTGAATCACTATTGTCAACATCGACGAATTNTAGCGAGGANTCGCCTATGATGACTAGGACAGCTAATCCCGAGTCCTCGGCAATTGCGACATCCAAGATAGAACCTACATCATCCAGTGAAAGAGAAGATACGGACTGTCCGGCTTGATTCTCCAAGTCGTAAAACTCCAGATTCTGCGAGTCATGCAGTACCATATATTGGCCAGAGACTACTACAGAGGGTGCATTAGGCCATCCACCACTGACAATCTCAACCCCCTCCTGTGAAGTAACATTCCACTGAGTGATTTTGATTTCCGAACTAATAGGGTCCTCTTCTACTGAAACTAACCATCCCTCAGACCCGGCAGCAGCCGTCGGCCACTCGACTCCATCAAGAGGGAAGTCCTGGTGTGTGGCATCCCACAGCAGCACACCTCCTGTAGACATCACAACTGCTGCAATCATGATGCTGGTTTGCCTTCTGCTAGGTTCGCTAAGTGGTCTGAGGTAATCCTTGACTCCAGCAGAAACCTGGCTTGCCCACTTTCTAGGATTAGAAATCGCTCTTGCCAGTCTACGGCCGAACAAGCGCTCGTCGGCGACCTTCCAAATCGGCTCGCTGGTTCTAGAAGTGATTTCGACTGCGATAATAGCGACTACCATTCCTCCAATTATGTCCACTACCCAATGAATTCCCAGATACACTATGCTGAGAGCGGTCAGCAAGATGAAAACCATCAGGAAGTTTCGGTATCTGTGCCACCTACCGTCGTCGTCCCAGCGTTGCATAGTAAGCCAAATGGCGAATGGCAAGCCGATATGCAGGCTGGGCATTCCATTGGTGAACGGATCTATTCTGGTGAACCAGTTGTTGATTTCGGGAGTAAGATCGTAGGCTATTGTCTGCATCTGAGGGATATGATTCCCAGTTACTCCTACGTTGAAGAAAAGATAGAATGGAATCGCTAGGACGTATACCCAGAACATCGACAATGAAACTCTGTCGGCCATATGCCTGTCATCGAAATATATTGGATACAGGAATGATGCGAAGGTGGCCGCCATGAATCCCATGACATAGAAGTGAGTGAGAGTTTCATCAAGCAGTGAATTTCTCATTGCTTGTTGGACCCAAAGTACAATGTCGCCCTCAATCGCGTATACGTATGGAGTCATGTCCAGTTGGGTGTTGGCCATTAGCGCGCGGTCCATTCCATCCAGGATATCCTTCCAGAGATAGACAGAGAATACCACTATCATGTGTGCCCAGTAACGCCTGAACATGTCGATGAATCCGTCAGCGCTGAGCCTAGCATAGCTAGGCTTGAACAATGGCATCATAGCTATGCTTAGCATGATTGCCCCGGTAATCCAGGTGATGTAGATGCCAGTTCCCGCTGCCATTCTCAGTACCTCTTGGGCAGCGAATATACCATCAAATCGACCCCTCTTCGGAGGTTGAGAGTCAAGTAATCCTCACAGATGTACTGGAGCCCTGACGCAGGGTTTCCAAGACATTTTCGACTATACTGTCGAATGCTACAGCCGTATCCCCCTCGGGCTCAGCAACGATTCTGTGGACACCATCATCGCCACCTCGCACGATTCCTGGGTCGAAGGGAAGGGATCCGAGGAAAGGAACTCCTAGATCCTCTGCCGCATGCGCCCCACCTCCAGACTTGAAAACATCAAGAGTCATTGACCAAGCCCCATCATCATCTGATATAGCGGATATTGGAATGCCCCCCGGGCCCATGACTGTGACTTCATCTCCCGGGCTGGCCGTACCTCTGATGGTATATCCACTCATGTTCTCGACTACACCCAGAACTGGCACAGACAGAGTCTTGGCAAAACTAATCGATTTACGACTATCTAGAAGTGCGACTTCTTGAGGAGTCGTCACAATCACTACACCGTCTATTCCGGGAAGATTTTGACTGACTGTGAGAGGCTCGTCGCTGGTTCCCGGAGGGAAGTCAATAATCAGAGCATCTAACTCTCCCCAAGCGACATCACCTATGAACTGCTGAATCGCTCCAAGTTTAATCGGGCCGCGCCAAATTACCGGCTTTTCAGGGGCCTCAAGCAGGAAAGCCATTGAGATTACCTTGAGCCCGTGCGGACCGATAGCAGGGTGAATCTCACCCTCCTCGACATTCAGGTCAGATGCCTCGATTCCTAGCATCTTAGGAATATTAGGCCCTGTGATGTCTATGTCCATTAGGCCAACACTCATGCCTTTGCGAGCTAGTGATAGGGCAAGACCTGTAGCCACTGTGGACTTACCCACACCGCCTTTACCGGAGAGAACCATGATCTTGTGCTTGATGCCCTCATCCATCTTGGTCATACGTAGTTTTCTCTGCATCTGCTGATACGCCTGCTCCATCTGGGCTCGCTGTTCGGGAGAAGCATCAGGATCGACTGGCGCATCCCCCTGCCCGCCCGGATGGTGGCTAATCGGAGAATCCGCCATGGCGCTACGTCACGAGGGGGATACTTCAATTCTGTTCAGCGAGACTTTACTCCGCAAATGTAGAATATTGTGGATTGATTCATTAGTAACTGAACTCAGGGAGTTACGATGCGGATACTATTCGTATGTGTAGGGAACACATGCCGCAGCCAGATGGCTCAAGCCGCTGCCAGGCACATTGGGCATGAGGCTGAGTCAGCCGGGACCCATCCAGGAGGGGCTATTGCAGCGAATGCAATCAAGGTCACATCCGATTTGGGAATAGGGATGGAGAGGCAGTACCCCAAATCGGTTGATGAGATAGATGCAACTGGATTCGACCGAATTATCAGCATGGGTTGCGGTGTAGAGTGCCCCGCTCTTCCAATTGACGAGGATTGGGGGTTGGATGACCCTGTAGGTAGAGGAGAGGAAATCTACCGTGCGACTTTGAATGACATACTGGGGCGTATCGAGTCGCTCGAAGACTAAACCGACGCTTAGAAAAGCGATTCTTGTTTCCCAGATTCCACACGAGTGTAGTGTAGTGGTTATCACCGGGCGTTGCCAACGCCTGAACCCGGGTTCAAATCCCGGCACTCGTACCATCTTTCAACTGCTAAATTGCTTACGAACAAACCAATTCGGATAACTCTACAATCAACCACATGACCGAGAAATCAAGCGGGCATGGTCTAGTGGTTATGACAGCAGGTTCCCAACCTGCTAACCCGGGTTCAACTCCCGGTGTCCGCACCGTCTTGTGATTCTGCCTTTC
Organism: Methanobacteriota archaeon; assembly: GCA_002714745.1. Classification (GTDB taxonomy): domain Archaea; phylum Thermoplasmatota; class Poseidoniia; order Poseidoniales; family Thalassarchaeaceae; genus Thalassarchaeum. Next base: position 19,033 of record PAYF01000014.1, read on the forward strand.
TGAGTCTAATTACTCCCACAATTAGAGAGAGGATACATGTCAGAGCGGCCACATTAGCGAAGATTATCGAAATCGATCCAATCAGGATTCCATAAATTAACCACAATACAAGAGCAGTAGAAACCAACCAGAAGGTCGGCAGGGAGATTCCCTCATGCAACTTCTCGACCCAAACCTCTCTTAATTGAGGGACCCAAGCCAAAACGCCGAGTGTTCCAGCGATTATACCAATCGTCTCAATCAGTAAGGTCTGCATGGGAACCTCAAAGGTCTTCTCGTTCCGATTTACCGTCTTCCGACCAGTCGTAGATTCCCTTACTTGTCTTCTTGCCAAGTTCTCCCGCCTCGACCAATCGGTCCAGCATCGGATGAGGAAGGTACCGCTCGTCATCGAAGGCCTCTGCCAAGTTGTTCAGGATGTCGCGTCGTACATCTAGCCCGACTAGGTCGCTGAGCTCGAGCGGCCCCATCGGGTGCTTGTAGCCCAGACGCATAGCCGTGTCGATGTCACTGGCTGTAGCGACTCCGTCGGCGAGCATNCGTANCGCCTCGTTGCCGAGAACTACTCCGAGTCGGCTGGTAGCGAAGCCCGGTACATCCCGAACAAGAATCGTCTCNTTACCCATAGCAGAACCGATTGATTGCGCAGCTANNANNGTCGCATTNGAACATGAATCATGNCGAACTATCTCAAGCANANCCATCAGCGGTACCGGATTGAAGAAATGCATCCCGATGACTCTCTCTGGNCATCCTGTCGCGCTAGCAATCTCGCCAATTTGNAGNCCTGANGTATTGGTCGCAAGCACAGCATGAGNCGGNGCCNTCTNCTCNAGTTGNCGNAANATTCCCNGNTTGAGATCCATGACCTCTGGNACAGCCTCGATAACGAGGTCAGCACCAGNGACNGCNTCGACCAAATCCTCGNAAGAACTCAGATTNGCCGACCATTCGGACTTCTGCTGTTCTGTCGTCTTACCACGTGCAATCCCCTTGTCCCAGAATCCATGAATCGAATCCATACCATTCTGAAGGCCCTCAGGAAAGGCATCATAGAGTCGGGTTTCCCAACCGGTTTGAGCGCAGACCTGTGCAATACCGGCTCCCATGGTCCCGGCGCCGATGACGGCGACGGTCCGGACATCCATTGAATCACTCCCGACCGTAGGCTGCCAACGCTGCTTGNAACAGTCGCTGCCGGGGCACATCGTGCTCTAAGAAGCAGGTGAACGGAGCGACGTCCTTGAGCAGCTCGATTGCAGTGACATAGGCTCCGTAAACGAATGGTTCAGCAGTTTCGGTGCTGGGAATCTCTATTCCCAATTTNCTCAATCCTCTACGAGTGTCTTCGTCCCAAATGGCGTAGGTGTGTCCAGTGAAATGGAGGTAGGCAGAAAGCCGGCGCATATCCGACTTCGCCGTCTCAGTNAAACTCTCNATCAGNAGTGTGTCNGGATACCTAATTGCATANAGTGCCAGCATGACTTCCCTTTGAGTCTCCTCTCGCCAATCGCGCTCAGGCAACCCCATCCAAGANTCAATCATGTCCAGCATCCCAGGAGTGTAGGGTCTGCGAATTCGATATAGCAACTCCTCGTAGCCATCTGCATCCTGCTCGTCCGAGTGATGATGGTCATGGAAGTATTCGGTCAGTTTTTCGAAGAAAGGAGCGCAAAGCTCCTTGTCGAACATNGTCAGAGCGACATGCTGCATGTACAAACCCCCTCAGATTCAGTTACCCTTCCACTCGCGGTACTGAATCCACTCTTCCTTCATGTACTCGTTAACCAACTTGTACTCATCTTCGTCACTCGGTAGGGCTGCCGAGAGATACTCCTCCCAAGCGACATCATCGCCCTCNAACTTNTCGCCGTGGACGGTNTATCGCTTGCCGGCGTACTTACCNATACCGCGCTTGAACTTGTCAGACGGNATGTAGAGCTCAGGCTCACCTTCCTTTCTTGCCTTGCTNATTCTGCGCATCTCGTCNCTCAACTCTTGGAAATACAAATCCCTACTGGCTTCGTTCAGGTGCTCTCTNTCTGCTGCCTCAGCTGCNTCCCTCTCGTCGTATCGGCCCTTGACTCCGTANACATATGCCCACTGGGCACTGGACGAGTCATCGGTTCCGAACAGATCGAGACCGGTGCTCACCCACTTGTTGACGTATTTCTGAATCAAAGCACAGGGAATGACTCCCTGCTTGACGATTCTTCGAAGGCCATTGGCACCAGTCCCGAGATGGAANGACTCCTCCTTCAGCATGGGACCCATAGACGCTGCTAGGGGCTTGAATGAGGAAGTGCTCAGCATCTTCAGTTGGTACTTGCCATCGCGGTCGATGAAGTGAGTGAACATGAAGAAATCAAGCCAGTGATCGATTGGTTCGTTGAACGAGCCTAGAATACGAGTCCCATCCTGTGCATTCCTCTCGAGTAGCTTAGCGGCCTCACGGATCCCCTGCTCACCGAAGAAGGTGCATAGGAGGTAGGCCATCTGCCAGCCGTGGCGCTGCTCCTNGCACATGATTCTCAGAGCCGACTTACGGTCGTACTCGGTTGGAGCCGATGCCAGCAGGTGATTCTGCTGTTCGACAGATGCGAATTCGGTGTCACCCTGAACNCTAATCATGTTCACAATGGCNTCCCTGATGGTCTGCTGAGGAATCTGCATNCTCCTATCCCACTTCGGNCTNCCTTNGAAATCTCCGAACTCTNTCTTGTTTCCAGCGGTATCCCAGTCGAACTTGATGTCGAACCTGTAGTCGCCCAGCCAAGAAGGGTCGAAACCGATTCTCGTTTGCCAGTCGTTAAACTCGTCAATCCACACCTCAAAGTTCTCCGTGTAGTCTGCTACTATCTCTGCGTCTGCCATCGTCTGCGGGCAGAGATAACAGGTATATCAAACGCTGTATATGAAAACGCACTCTAAAGAGTGCGAATCTCAATTTCCATCGAATTCTGGGACTTCCCTGTTCACATATGCTGCAATGCCTTTCTTGGCATCCCCGCTTTGGAATAAATCTGACTGCAACTCCCTCTCGAGAGCCAGATGATACTCAAGTGGAATCTCCATTCCACTTTGCACACTTCGCTTGATGTTCCCGATTGCCTTGCTGGCGGCATAGGGAAGGGTGAACTGGCCTGCATAGTCTAGAACATCTTGACGAAACTCATCTAGGCTGCCAGCCCAGACGTCGTGAACCAGGGCCATCTCCTTTGCCTCCTCGTAGGAAAATTTGCGTCCTGTGACCATGATCTCCATGGCCTTCGCCTTACCGACTAGGCGGGATAGCCTAGCTGTTCCACCGGTCCCTGCAAGAACTCCCAGCGAGACTTCGGGAAGGCCGACTTGGCCCGAGTCCTTGCGGCCGATACGGATGTCGGCTGACATTGCTATCTCCAACCCGCCGCCAACTGCGTGACCGTTCAGAGCAGCGATAACCAACTTGGGAGTCTGCTCGAGCCTGCTGAGAGTCTCATTGGCGTGAAGGCAGAAGAAGTATTTGAATCCGGGGCTGACCGAGTCCAGCATGCTGATACTGGCTCCTGCCGAGAAGAATTTCTCGCCGTTTCCTGTCAGCAAAATCACAGTGACATCATCGTCGAACCGGGCCTTGAGCACGGCTTCGTCGATGTCCCTCATCATCGCATGAGTGTAGGTGTTGACAGACGTCTTACCATCGGTGAGAGGCTCGCCGGCAGAATCCGAGCACAGTTCTATGACGGCGATTCCATTGTCCGTCACTCCGTAGTTCACAAGGTTGTTCTGCATTGGCTGCATTTCCGGCCAAGTTGTCATGTCCGGGCCACTCAGGGACGCCATATCAATCAAACGGCGTCAGATGACGCCTTTCAGGCGTCGCTCTCACCGAATGAGACCGCCCCTCCTCCTTTCCGAATCGACTCCCACTGTGCAGCAATCTCCTCGGCTCGCGGACTTGGTTCCCATGAGTCACGGGCAAATGAATTCCTGAAAGGCATCCTCCGGACCATCCTGCCGTCTTTCAGTCGCTTACGCCGCAGCATGCCGAATCTGACTAGGGGCCACAGCATCAGCCGCAGCGGTCCCGGAGAGTACAACCAGCGCATGAAGGCGATACCATCTCCTTTCCTGCGCTGATCACGCATCCAGTGGTTCGCGACTAACTTGAATCCCCTGTCTCCGACTCTATTCATCAGGAAGCGGTTGATTGCACTGGCTCGGACGAGAGGGACTAATCGCTTGCGAACTTCGGTTTCATAGTCACACTCTCCGAGCACCGCCTTGGCTGCGAGAACTCCGCTGGTGACGGCGTATCGCATTCCAAAGCCCCACATGAAGTCCTGCAGACCTCCGGCCTCACCTACATAGTAGCGGCCCTCGTGGACGTACTTGTCAGGGAGAGAGAAGTCGCCTTTGCCACCGACTCTCTTGATTGGTCTNCGATTCAGNTCGTAGTGCTGCTCATACCACGCTATCGTNTCATTNAGGTANCGCGAGGTGCGCTTNTGCTTACGCCACAGNCAGGTGCAGATTAGGCCGANACCATCGATTATGATNAGGTANGAGTAGGCTCCNGGGGCGAGTTTGTCGTTGAGTTGGAANGAGACATGATTGGGATGGTCGGTGTGGAATATCTCTCCGAAAGCTACCGCACTGGACTCCTTGGGCCCGGCCGCGACGATATGACAGTCCTCAGGAGCCCTTCGTGTTCCGTAGTGAATGCTCACCCCCGCCTCTGTAGCCATGCGCTTGAAGCCCTGATCGATGCAATGCGAATCGGTACCACGCTCAACCACCCTGAAGGCAACACCGTCTGTAGTAGGGTTGGTTATCTCATCGTCGGGGTGAATCAGGTCAATGATACCAAAATCATCAGACTTGAACTCATTAGGATCCATTCCCCACTCCCGCATCTCGTCGAAGAAGTCCGACTTGCTACTGGTCCAGTTCTCGATACCTTGGAAGTCCCCATCAAAGCGAGCCCCGCTGTCACTCCTGATTTCGTGGACATGGACCTCCTTACCTGCGTTGGCAAGATATGTCGCAGCAGCGAGACCTGACAGTCCTGCACCGAGAATGTGGACAGCCCCGTCACTCATACTGTCGCGAGTATTCACCCCTGCTTGAACGGTTGGGTCTTGCGTGGCGTTCAAGCGCGACACCCGCATGGCCAGTCATGCCAAGCGTGCGGGTACTAGTTGAACCCGAACAACTCGACCCCGATTCACTCCGCCAAGAACTTGAGACAGAGGGCTGCGGAAGTGTAGTCAGTTTTGTTGGCTTGACTCGTGGAGAGGACGATGGAATCGCTGTAGAGAGGCTGGAGTTCGATGCATGGGAAGAAAAACTACCCGATGTACTGAATAATATAGCCGAGCAGGCGATAATTCAATTCGGTGTTAAATCAGTGGTAATGGCACATCGCACTGGCTCAGTAGGCCCTAGCGAGCCAATAGTCTGTATCCACACCGCCTCTCCTCACAGGGCTGAGGGCTTCGAGGCCTGTAGTTGGCTAATTGACGAACTCAAGCGACAAGCTCCTTTGTGGAAGAAAGAAATCAGGGCCGATGGAGAAATCTGGAAGGCTGGGCTGGGCTGATTAGATTGCGCCTACACCACTAATCGCATTCGGTACATTCGAAGCGATTCCTTCGACCATCATCCAACCGTGCCCTTTGATGCCGTCTCCAACCAGTCGAATTCCATCTANGCCAATATCAGAAGGTAACTCTGCACCCTGCGGGGCNCGATTACACGGCCAGTTCCTATGGTAAGNGTGAACACATATTTCCTCAGCGTGNTCAGATAACCANGGAATCGCTTCGTACAGNTCATCTCTGCCCTTGCTAATCTCCGACTTGACAGTCGGGTCAGGAACAAACTGGTGAGTAATCATCAGATGCTTACCTTCGGGAGCCAGACTAGAATCTGAGAAGGTAGGGATGACATATCCACCAACTCGTTCTAATCCTGGAAGCATGGTAACACCGCTACCTCGATGAGGGATATCATCATCGAGAGCAAACGCAAAACCAATTCCCCCTACTGCCTGAGTATCACGCACTTGTTCTCTGACACCTTCTGTAACCTCGAAATCTTCAGAAAGTGAATTTAGCAGGTTAGGATGACCACCGTTGTGAATAATTGAATCTGCACCAATCCACTTCGCTTCGTCACGCCCTCGTCGTCGTACACCAATGCAAAACCTGTGATTCTTAGTCGACTCCTCTTCATCACCGGGAAGGATTTCTGTTATCTCGTGAGATAGCTTGACTCGCGTACCATTCTCACGCAGATCCTTCCTCAAGCCATCTATCACACCTTTGCAGCCGCCTTTCGGAACATGTGGCCTGTCACTCCAGAAAGAATTCTGCAACATTCTGACAACAGTTGAGGCTGGCATTTGATCGAATCTTAGGCTGATTGCAAAGTTTGAGAATGCATCTAGAAAATCTATGAAATCATCAGAAAATCGCCTTGACAACCAAGTTCTACCATCTTCAGTCTCGTCCTCCCAGGGATCCTTCGCTCTTTTCATTAGGAGACCTGGTAGATTGATTGCGTCCTTAGCAGAGAACCATGGAAGAATACCAAAAGCCGAACCGGCTCTACTCAACTTACCATCTCTGATTTGACAGGCGAACTTTGTTGTTGGAAGAAACTCAACTCCATGCCGACCTAATTCGAGTCCACCCCTTCTGCGCTTGCCTAGGATCATATTGGCAAATGGCCCCTTTTTCCCATGTGGTATCATATGGACAGCACCGGTAGGAATCTGATATCCATCGTGATCGTGCTGAGTGAACCTACCTCCTGCGAAAGACATTCTCTCATATACACTGACATCTGATCTACCAGTCTGCGCAATCAGCGCAGCAGACATCAGGCCACCAACACCCGCTCCAATCACGACTGTTTTCGGTTTGTCAGCCATTGATGCACCTCAGGTGTAGACCAATGCTCCTGTTGGACACCACAGTAAGCACCTCAAACAGTCAGTGCAATTTTCTAGAATAACCTCACATAATCCCTCCACAACTAGTGCATCGTCCTTACAAGCCATTAGGCAATATGAGCATCCTACGCATAGATCATCCATAACCCCGAGGCGCATCGCATCTGTGATAGGGCGGTCATGGCTAATTCCAGAAATCAATACCGGTACCGCACCGGGCGTAGCCCTCTCCCGGAAGGTCCCTACCATAACTTCACATCGTGGAGTACTATTTCAGATGTTATCCATATTCCGATATTTTCGTTAACTCCTCGCTGGATTATAAGTGAAGACCTCCCGTATGTGGAAAGATGGACGACGAAGGCTGGACAGGGATGGTCGACATAGGTTCCAAGCCGGTAGTTGCCCGTGAGGCAGTAGCAACTGGAGTATTGATACTCTCAGAGACCGCCATCGATGTCGTCGCAAATGGACGCTCTCCCAAGGGCGATGTCAGAGAAGCCTCGACCATAGCAGCCATTCAGGCGGTTAAGGAGACTCCCCGAACACTGCCCCATTGTCATCCTATACCAATCGAAGGCTGCGATGTTGATTGGAAGATTGAGGATGGCGAACTTCGTTGTACTGTCACTGTCAGAACACATTGGACTACAGGAGTTGAGATGGAGGCACTGTGCGGAGTCAGCGCTGCGCTACTATGTGCATGGGACATGCTGAAACCACTCGAGAAGGACTCTAATGGGCAATATCCCAACTCTCAGATCGAAGGAATCTGTGTGCTCAGAAAGAGTAAGTCAGACCCGCATAATTGAATGCCTAGACCCACTCCGGTATCTATGGCTACAAGGGACTTAGCGGACCACTTTGTACAAGCCACCGAGGCCGCAGCCGTAGCAGCTTCGAAGTGGATAGGCCTCGGAGATGGAAAGGCTGCAGATGGAGCAGCGGTCGAAGCCATGCGCGCTGTATTCGACAATATCCCATTCGACGGCAGGGTTGCGATAGGAGAAGGTGAACGAGACGACGCCCCTATGTTGTGGATTGGAGAACCTCTCGGATCGATGCAAGGTAAGCCGGGATCTCCTAGCATAGATATTGCAGTAGATCCTCTCGAGTGTACTAATCATGTTGCCTTGGACAAGCCAAACGCAATGGCAGTTCTAGCTGCTGCTCCTAGAGGGGCTTTGCTACATGCTCCTGATTGTTATATGGACAAAATTACGGGACCCACGGAGATGGCCGGACACATCAGCCTCGAGGCCGATGTATCATACAATGTCGAGGCTGCATGCAGTGTTCTCGACAAACACAGTTCACTGCTCAAGGTTGTGGTTATGGATAGGCCTAGACACGAAGACCTGATTCGTGATTTGAATCAATACGATGTAGATGTAGTACTAATTGGAGACGGCGATATTGCGGCCGCACTAAACGCCGCTGATCCAAATTCAGATATTGATATGTTGATGGGAATAGGAGCAGCCCCTGAGGGCGTAATCACCGCTACCGCTCTGCGCGGTTTGAAGGCACCATTCGAAGGTCGTTTGATTTTCAAGAATGATGGTCACCGAGACAGGGCAGAGGAGATGATTGACGGCGATGTCGACAGACTTTGGAGTAGAGATGAACTCTGTTCCTCTGATGATTCAATTTTCATCGGAACAGGAGTCTGTGCTGGACGAACCAGAGGAGTCGAGGAGACTGAAGATGGACACCACTCGGTTCACTCAGAAGTGATAGATGTCAGTTCTGGCGAGCATTACTATTTATCCTCCGTGCGATGACTTCATCTCTTGCGACCTACACGAATCTACGAGGCAATAGTATGGATGAAGGATTACTCGAGCAAACAGCGAATCAGTTAGTAGCTCCCGGAAAGGGGATTCTAGCAGCAGATGAGAGTAATGGTACTATGTCCAAGAGATTGGCCGCAGTAGGCGTTGAGCCTTCTGCTGAGACAAGACGCTCCTACCGTGCTAACTTACTATCCACCGATGATTACCAGTCCGCTGTGTCTGGAGTGATTCTGTTTGATGAGACAATTCGGCAGGACATGGATGACGGTTCATCAATCGTAGATGCCCTCAATGCCATAGGAATTCATCCCGGAATTAAAGTCGATACAGGGGCGAAGGAACTGGCTAATCACCCGGGTGAGAAGATTACTGAGGGACTAGATGGACTGAGGGAAAGATGCTCTGGATACTTCGCAATGGGGGCAAGATTCGCTAAGTGGCGCGCCGTAATTAAAATCGGAGACGGAATGCCAAGTAAGGCATGTATCTCAACAAATGCTCACGCCTTAGCGCGATACTCAGCAATTTGTCAAGAGCAGGGATTGGTCCCCATAATCGAACCAGAGGTATTGATGGACGGAGATCACGACGCTCAGAGATGCTACGATGTAACTGCGGAGATTCTAGACGCTACATTTGCTGCTTGCACAGAGCAAGGAGTTCACATTCCCGGAGCACTACTCAAGCCTAACATGGTGATGTCGGGCTCGGGCTGTTCGAATCAAGCAACAAGGGAAGAGGTGGCTAAGCTAACTGTGGACTGTTTGACCAATCATGTCCCTCACAACCTTCCTGGTATTGTATTCCTCTCAGGTGGACAGTCTGATGAGGACGCAACCGCACATCTCAATCTGATGAATAAGATGA
>PAYF01000015.1 GCA_002714745.1 Methanobacteriota archaeon
ATCCGAGAGTTTGTTCGGCAGCGAGAATGGCGTACAAAGACCATCGAACTGAAGGGTGCTGAGAGGGTTGCTGCGCTTGAGCGCCACGAGATCGAGGGAGGGCGACTTTTTCGCCTAGTTATTGCCGTAATCGTCCTGGCCTTCATGGCTCGTATCGCATCGACCTTTCTGGCTTCTGAAGATCTTGGAATCGAGACCTTGAAACCCGGTCATTTCCATGGCTGGAGTGGTTTACTTGGACTTGGTTTGATGACATATTTGTGGAGTCTTGGGCGCAAGACCAGCGCGAAGAAGGTTGCTGGCGAATCATTCGCACGCATGAAGGATTTGCACGGCAGGTTATCGGATGTGATGATGGGATTAATCATCATTCACGCTTTCCTAGGTTTCCTATATCTGCTACAACTAATACTATGAGCCCATACCCCCATCTAGTAACTGATGGACATTACGTTGACCTTCGTTGGTCTTTTCCTTCTCGGTTGTGGTTTGGGTTCTCCTGTAGTGATTTTTGCAAAGAATCGAGGTCCGATTCCATGGCTTCTGATGCCGATGATTGCTTTCTCACTTCCATTGTTCACGATTGGACCCCATCCAACGATACTCGGGCTATACCTTCCCTTTGCTGTCTATCTGCTCTACGTCGGGCAGATGGTAATACGTAATCCGAGTGCAATCAACGAGTTCTGGCGCGACTTCGGAAACGAAGAGTGAGCTGAAGGGTACCCTCTGATTCAGAGTGAGCCTATCTCGAGAAGCCTGGGCTCTGGCATTCCATTCATTGCCTCTTGAATAGCCTCAACTTCCATGTGGGCACCTGCCATGGTAGTCACGAATGGAATGTTGAGTTCGACTGCTAGCCTGCGCATCATATTACCATCGAGAACTGCCCCTCCAGTCGAGCGTGGTGTGTTGATAATTAGGTGTATCTTGCCCTGACGCATCAGGTCTAATGCATCTGGACTGCGGCGCTCGGCGATCCTGTAACAGGTCTGCACATCGAGCCCCCCTACATCCCTCAGGACATGTGATGTGCCACGGGTAGCATACAGTGTGAAGCCCATTTCTTGGAGTCTACGGGCCTCGTCAATTATGGCTAGCTTATCGCCATCCTTGACGGTGATGTAGACTCCTCCTTCGACGGGTACAGGTAGTTCTGTTGCTAGCCTGGCCTTCAGGTAGGCTGCAGATGCCCGAACATGTGAGCCCATCACCTCTCCGGTCGATTTCATCTCGGGACCCGGCGCGGGATCTAGTCCTCTTAGCTTGATGAACGGGAATACGGGTGCCTTGACGCACACTGCATCAGTCTGGGGCATTGGAACATCTAGGTCTGCTAACTTGTCACCTATTGCTAGTCTTGCTGCAATCCTCGCCAGCGGGACTCCGGTAGCCTTGGCCACGAATGGGAAGGTGCGAGAACCTCGAGGATTCACCTCAAGCACATACAGCACTTCGTCGCGGATTGCATATTGGATGTTGAAACAGCCCCTAATTCCCAGTTCAATACCGATACGCTTGGTCCAGTCCTCGACCTCTGCTAGTACATGCTCGGCGATATTCTGGGGCGGGATGAAACAGGTTGAGTCGCCAGAGTGGATTCCTGCTTCCTCGAGGTGTTCCATTATAGCGCCGACTAGCACCTCGTCGCCGTCACAAACCGCATCTACATCTAGTTCGATTGCATTGCCCAGGTACTCGTCAATCAGGAGGGGTCGGTCAGGAGCAAGATATGCCTCATCCATGTAAGCATCGAGTTGCTTGTCAGTAGACAGGATCTCCATTCCGCGCCCCCCTAGCACGTAGGATGGGCGGATCAAAACCGGGTATCCAATCTCATGTACAGCTCTCCTGACTTCTTCAGGTGTGGTGGCTGTCGAGCCGCGTGGCATTCTCAACCCGTTTCGTGCAGCGAAGGTTTCGAACCTCTCTCTGTCACTTGCCTCATCCACTGCATCGGGAGATGTCCCCTCCATCACGAGATGTAGGCCCATTGTGGACAGGTGCGGCATGTTGCCTGCTAGAGGTAGTGCCAGATTGATGGCTGTCTGTCCGCCGAACTGTAGTAGGATTCCGTGGGCCCTCTCTCTGAGCAGAACCTCAGAGACAGACTCTAGTGTGAGCGGGTCGAAGTAGAGCCTGTCGCTGGTATCGAAGTCGGTGGAAACTGTCTCAGGATTGTTGTTGATGATAATAGCCTCGTGGCCTAGATCGCGAATTGCTCCTACTGCGTGTACACAGCCATAGTCGAACTCTATCCCCTGTCCTATCCTGATTGGCCCGGAGCCAATCACAACAATTCTCTGCTTGAGGGACTCATCCAGCCCGGGAACGTAGTCCACTCCGACTGGCGCTGAACCACCCTCATAGGTGGCGTAGTAGTATGGAGTAACGGCAGCGAACTCAGCAGCGCATGAGTCGACCATGCGGAATACCGGGTGAATGCCCAGTTCGTGGCGTCTATGAGTTACTGCGGCCTCATTCGAGCCTTCAGGGAGCAGCTTGTATCCTGACTCAGGGAATCCCGCGAGTGCATCAGCAATGTGTAGGTCGGAGAAACCAGCTCCCTTCCAGAGTCTCATCTCTGAATCGGGAATCTCCGAGGGTGAAAGGCCAATCTCGCCGGCAGCCCTAATCTCGGTCTCAATTGCTGCCATGTTCTCGAAACGATGCAGGAACCATCTGGTCACACCTCCAGACATATCTCTGACATCTTCGATAGAGTATCCTCTGCGGAAGGCCTCGAAAAGTGCCGACATGCGCCTGTCGGAGGGTATTCTCAGCCAGTCTTCTAGAAGGGCTTCAGGTAGTGGCTCGAAGGCTCGTTCGTCCATCGACTCACCTCCAGAAGCGTCTGCCATTGTCAGAGGTCTCGGATGAGGCTGGCCATACTCTAGACTGGCCCATGCCTTGAGGAAGGCTTCCTCGAAACAACGGCCAATGGCCATCACTTCGCCTGTAGATTTCATCGAAGTCCCTATGGTTCGATCTGCTGTTCGGAACTTGTCGAAGGGCCAGCGAGGAATCTTGACCACACAGTAGTCTAAGGTCGGCTCAAAGGCTGCTGTGGTGCCCTCTCCTGTGATTGGGTTGGGAAGCTCATCGAGAGTGTATCCAACTGCGATTAGTGCGGCCATCCTTGCAATCGGGTAGCCGGTCGCCTTGGATGCGAGTGCAGATGAGCGTGATACTCGTGGATTGACCTCGATAACTCGGTATTCGCCAGTTGACTGTTCGACTGCGAACTGGACATTACACCCTCCCTTGATGTTGAGTCTCCTGATGAGTTTCAGAGCCGCGTCCCTAAGCATCTGGTGATCACGATCAGACAGCGTCTGCTGGGGTGCGACGACGACAGACTCTCCAGTATGGACTCCCATTGGGTCAAGATTTTCCATCGTGCACACGATGATAGAATTGTCAGCGCTGTCACGCATGACCTCATACTCATGCTCCTGCCAGCCAAGAATACTCTCTTCAATCAAAACCTGTCCTATTGCAGAATGTAGAATTCCTTGACTAGCTATCTCGACCAACTCACCTGTGTTATGAGCGGTGCCGCCTCCCAATCCGCCTAGGGTGAATGCCGGCCTGATGAGTAGGGGGAATCCTCCAAGTTTGTCTACTGAATCAAGGACTTGCTCTATAGAATCGCATGCAATTGCCTTGCATACAGGGAGGTCAATCTCCTCACAGACTTTCTTGAACAAGTCTCGGTCCTCTGCCTCGTCAATAGCTGCTAGATTACAGCCAATCAACTCAACTCCCAATTCATCGAGAGAGCCATCATGTGCCAGAGCTGCCGCGATGTTCAGGGCAGTCTGGCCGCCCATCCCAGCAAGAAGAGCATCGGGCTTCTCGACCTCCATGATGCGCTTTACGACCTCGGGGAGCAATGGCTCGATGTATATGCGGTCGGCCATCTCGGGGTCGTTCTGAATGGTTGCTGGATTTGAGTTGATGAGCACGACTTCGTAGCCATCGGCCCTCAGAGCCCTGCATGCCTGAGAGCCGGAGAAGTCGAACTCTGCGGCTTGGCCGATTCTGATTGGTCCGCTGCCAAGAATCACGACCTTGTTGATGTCATCTCTCCTAGGCATAGCCATCACCTCCCCTTGCAACTGCCTTCGGGCCGTCAGTAAGATACTCGGCCACCATTTGCGAGAAGCGGTCGAACAGCGGTGATGCATCGTGAGGGCCAGGGCAGGCCTCAGGGTGGAATTGAATTGTGAAAGCGGGCTTTCCTATTAGGTCCAAACCCTCAACTGTGCGATCATTGGCGTTGATGTGTCGCACCGTGAAGTCTGCTTCCAGCGTATTTTCGCCAGCATCTGAACACGCTCCAGTGGGGTGAGGTGCTAGCATTCCCTTGTCGGGGTCCTCGACTGCGAAGCCATGGTTCTGACTGGTGATGTGTACTCTGCCTGTCTCCAAATCAACCACAGGTTGGTTGGCCCCTCTGTGTCCATATCTCAGTTTGTAAGTGCGCAATCCTGCTGCCAATCCCATCAATTGATGGCCTAGACAAATTCCCATCACAGGCATATCTGCACGTACTGCTGCAGCAAGTGATTCGCGGGCCGCGGTAGCATCTCCGGGATGAGCAGGATCTCCCGGTCCGTTGGAAGCAAACAGGGCATCCGGATCCCAGTCTGAGATAATCTGATCAAAGGGCAAAGAGGCAGGGCACCAAACGACCTCAAAGCGCCGGCATAACTCTCGCAGGATGTTGTACTTGATGCCACAGTCCAAAGCTGCTAGCCTTGGCAGAAGATTACCATCGTCATCAGTTGCTCCCGGATTGAGTAAAACAGCATCATCGCGGGAGACAAAAGAGACTAGATCGTCCACATCGGGAGGAGTCATCTCAGAGAGAATCTTGCGCATCTCATCAGCTCTCTCTTCAGGGCCGAACACGCATAGAACGGTTCCGTGCTCCCTGACTCTGCGAGTCAGTGCTCTGGTGTCTACTCCCTCGATTCCAGGCACACCATGTGCTGCGAGGAAGTCGTGGACGCTACCAACTGAATCACGGTGGTCTGGATTTCTCATCAACTGCCTACAAACCACTCCCCGAGGGTGGACGCCTGCTGACTCTGAGATTCCGGGAAGGATGCCATAGTTTCCGAGCAGTGGCCATGTGAAAGTGAGCACCTGTCCGGCGAAAGACGGGTCTGTGAGGCTCTCTTGGTAGCCACACATTCCTGTAGTGAAGACCAATTCTCCCTGGGCTATTCTCTCGGATCCAAACAGACTTCCACGGTAGCTTGTGCCGTCTGCCAATAGGAGCAAACCTGGTGAACCACTAGGGTGCTGGCGCTCTGAAATTTCGAGCAGGCTGTCTGCTGCGTCGGTGAAAGAAGGGGGGTTAGAGACTCCCGGAACGCCAGCGCCGGGGATGAAGCCCCGTGGCGGAGTCGTCCCCGACATCAGCAATCGTGTTTGAGTGCCCCTCTTAATCATTGAGAATGGTAATCCGGAATATGTGTCATGATTGTCTCATTATTCTTCCAGATTTACTACGCTCTTACCACGCTCGCTCGGGACCACCTCTATCTCTCCTCCAACGAACTTAGAAGACTCGTCAATTGGCCCCAACCAAGATTCCAAGAACACCCCTAGAGCTGCTACTTCGGAGTGTGGTTGATTACCAATTGAGACGTTGTGATTGGCAATTGAGAACACTTCTGCAGGGACTTTGGTGCCACCTACAACGATTACTGTCGGCTTGTCTTTTGGGATCTGCCCGGTCACCTCCCTCCACGACTCTCCGTACATGGTCAAATGAATCACAGTTCCAGAATCAGCGAATCGCCTCAGCCAACTCATTGGCTTGGGCTCGAATCGACAATCGAGACTACCTCCGAATCTATGCGATACAGAGTTCCATGTCTCTAATGCCGAATCGTCCTCCTCACCAGCGAGGATAACTTCGTCTGCACCAAATGCGCGAGCGGTCAGGCCCAAGTGAGAAGTGATTCTCTTGTCACGCTCTCGGCGATGCCCAAGTCTGAGAACTGAGACTCTGAAATCCCCGGCCATTGCCCTCATACGAGAGGCGGGGCTTCATCAGCCTGACTCTCGAGGGACCCCTCTTGACTGGGAGTTACGTCTATGTCCATGCTCATCATGGAGCCTCGGACCCATTCAAGTAGAATAGAATCTACCTGCATCTTTGTGGCCATATGAATCAGGACAGCTAGGATTGCCAGTCTGCCCGAGGCAAACATGGCATCGTCAGTATCCAGATCACCCATCAACAATGCTCTGCCGAGAGGTTCGAGGATGAAGAATGCGGCCAGTACGGCTAGGACTCCGCCAGCGTTTGAAGGCAGGGACTGTCCCTTCTCTCTACCCATGGTGAGTAAAATTGTAGCTATCAGAGCTAGGGCGGGTACGATTATGCTCAGCCGATAGAAGGTGAAATCTCCAATCATCGAGTCGGGGAGGTTTGAGTCTCCGAGTGTTTCTCCTCCATTGTGAATGGCCAACCACCAAAATAGAATCGATGCTATTCCGAGAGCTCCTGAGGTACGACCTCTCTCTGAAATCATGTCTCTGATTTGATGGCGATCTTCGGGCTTGAGTCTCTGTACTATTGACTCCATCATCTCCATGTTGTAAGCCGAAGTAGCGCCATCTACCTCGTTTACGGCCGCTGCGTTATCTACAGCCTGAATGACCTCATCTTGAGAGTCATCTCCCAGTACCATCGAGGGATAGCCTCTCCGTCACATCATAAAGCATGCGTCGGATGGGGTGACTGATATGGCCGACTGGCGACCTATGTTGATTCGCCGAAATGATGGATTTCCGCGGATTATGGGGGTTCTGAACCTCACTCCAGACTCCTTCCACAAAGCCTCTAGGCTTGATTCCACAGAATCTGCGGTTTCAAGAGCCATTGAGATGGTCGGGCAAGGAGCTGATTGGATAGATATCGGAGGAGAGTCGACCCGTCCCGGAGCTGCTGCAGTGACTGTCGAAGAGGAAGTTGCTAGAGTCGTTCCTGTAGTGAGGGCTGTTCGCAAGTCTCTTCCTAGCACTTGCATTTCAATTGACACTCGCAGAGCCACTGTCGCTAGTGAGGCTTTAGATGCCGGTGCTGACATGGTGAACGATGTCTCTGCTCTTTCCGACACTGAGATGGCCGGCCTAGTTGCTCAGAGGGGTTGTCCCATCTGTGTGATGCACATGCAAGGCACCCCAGAGAATATGCAGAATGATCCGAGTTACGAAGATGTGGTTGGTGATGTAAGAAGATCTCTAGGCGAGGCAGTCTCGGCTCTCGAAGAGTTGGGAATCGATCCGAGTGTGATTATCGCAGACCCTGGAATAGGATTCGGTAAGACCCTTGAGCACAATCTGTCTCTACTATCTTCAGGAAGAGAAGTAGTTCCCGATGAAAAGATGCCTCTGATGTGGGGAGTTAGTCGGAAGTCAATGTTCTCTAATCTGCTCGGTCGTGAATCGACAGACCACAGACTTGCAGGCACCCTTGGAGTAGCGGCCAGAGCGAAAGACAAGGGAGTTGATATCATCAGAGTGCATGATGTCGAAGAGCATGCAGACATGTTCGCTGCAATGGGTGCTTTGAGGTGAAACATGTCTGAGTCCGGTAAGAATATCGTCGACATAGACGATAAATTGAGGCTTGTCGGAACTGCACACATCAGCTCTGCGTCGGTTGATTTGGTACGCAGTCAGATTGAGGAGTGGTCTCCCGACTTGGTCGCAGTCGAGTTGTGTGAATCTCGCAAGGCTTCGCTACTCGAGCCGGATGCGCTCGATAACGCGGATTTACTGAAGATTCTAAATGATGGTAAATCGCATATGATTCTGCTTCAGTCGGCCCTAGCTGCTGAGCAGCGCAGGATGGGGATATCTTCCGGTGAGAAGCCAGGAGCAGAGTTGTTAGCTGCAATCGAGGCTGCTGAGGATGCAGAAATTCCAGTTGAGTTGATTGACAGGGATGTTCTGATTACTTTGAGAAGGGCATGGGCGAAGATGGGTTTCTTGGAGAAGTTTCGAGTTCTGGACGCTCTGCTGTGGCAGGAAGACGATGAGGAAGGGGCTACTGTTGAGGAGCTCCTGGAAGACTCTGACATGCTCTCAAAACTGATGGAGGAGGCAAGAGAAGTCGCGCCGGCTGCAGGCTCGGTTCTGATTGACGAGAGAGATGCTTTTCTCGCAGGTAGAATTCAGCAAATCAGAGGGCGCGGGAAAATCCTCGCAATTGTTGGAGCTGGACATCTCGATGGAATCCAGAAGAATCTCGCCGAGCCGGCGATGGAAACGGCATCTCGCATTGCCGAACTAAGCGTCGAGCCCCGTAAGTCAAAATGGCCCAAGGCTGTGATGATTGCCATACCACTGTTCCTTTTCGGTGCGGTGGCCTGGATGGGTTACAATGGTGAGATGGAGGCAATCAAGCAGACAGCTGTGGCATGGCTGGCCATCAACGCAGGTCTGACTGGTTTGGGCGTACTGCTCGCCCGAGGGCATCTACTGTCAGTTCTGGTCGGGGCGATGGCCTCACCGATTACTTCTCTCAATCCTTTCCTTGCAGCCGGATGGTTTGCCGGTTACACCCAATTGAAAGTCACACCACCAACAGGTGGTGATGCTCAGGAATTCCTAGATTTGAACGATCTGTCTTTATTCTGGAAGAACCGAGTCGGAAAGGTCCTCATGGTAACTGCAATGGGCAATCTAGGCTCGGTTGCAGGGACTTGGATTGCCGCTGCTGGTATCGCAAGTATGCTGCTCTGAGAATAGCGAAGACTCATTTGCCAAGATGGTCTGTCCGCCCTCATAGAGGGCGGACCATGGTCAACTACGGCTTCGTGATAGACAATCGCAAGTGCATAGGTTGTCATGCCTGCACAGTCGCCTGCAAGTCAGAACACGATGTACCTATAGGAGTCAATAGGACACACGTGAAGTACATCGAAAAGGGCGTTTATCCCGATGTGACTCGCGAGTTCAGTGTTCATCGCTGTAATCACTGCGAGGACTCTCCGTGCACAACAATCTGTCCAACTACTGCTCTATTCACCCGCTCTGATGGTATCGTCGACTTCGATGATGATCGCTGTATCGGCTGCAAGTCATGTATGCAGGCCTGTCCTTATGATGCACTGTACATCGACCCGAACAAGGGAACTGCGGCGAAATGCAATTACTGCGCTCACAGAATCGAGCATTCCTACGAGCCTTCTTGCGTCATCGTCTGCCCTACTGAGGCAATAATATCGGGCGACCTCGATGATCCAAACTCCTCAATCTCTGGCTATCTTTCAGAGCATGAAACCACTGTTCGAAAGCCCGAATCCGGCGCCAAACCTAACGTGTTCTATGTCGAGACAAGTGAAGAGAGTCTTGATCCTCACGCCACGGAGCGTTCCGGAGAGTACCTCTGGACAGACCAAGTCGCCGGAGTTGGGCACTTTGCGAAGTACGCCGAGCGTAGGGCCGGTGCCGCCGACACCCAGTCTATGATTATCCAGTTGGCACTTGAGAAAAAGGCCAGAGCAGCAGCACCTAGAGATCGAGCAATCATACGGGATGTTATGGAAAAACTCGATGACGAGCAGGGGAGCGTTAAGCGCAGTTACGACCAGCCGTCCAAAGGAGTTCTCTGGGGTTGGGAAGTATCAGCATATGTCTTCACCAAGGCAATCGCCTCCGGCGCCTATCTAGTTGCCATGCTAATGATGCTCTCAGGGAACCTAGAGATGACAGATGGGCTGTGGTGGAGGCTCCTAGTGGTCAGTATCTCATTCCTCGGAATCACCGGGATTCTGCTAGTTCTCGACCTAGACAGACCTGAGAGATTCCTGTATGTGATGCTGCGGCCCAATTGGGACTCTTGGCTGGTCAAGGGAGCATATCTATTGGGTGGATTTGGAGGAATCCTCGGGTGCAGTTTCCTAGTCCTGTTGCTGGACTTGGATCGTATCTATCTAGAGTATCTTGCCTATGCTGGAATACCTCTCGCACTGCTGACTGGAATCTATACTGCCTGGCTTCTAAAGCAGGCCAAGGGTCGATCGTGGTCGAGTGATCGTGGCTTAACTGCCAAGATGACGATTGAGGTTCTGATTGCAGGTGCAGCCTGTGTAGCATTGTTATCGCCGACCAACCTGCTTCTATCGGCTCTCGCCGTCCCTTGCCTTATCCTAGTCGCTTGGCATGGCCACAGGACAGTAATCGACCCGCAACTGGAGACTCTGCACTGAGGTGAAATGATGGCGAGGACGTTTATTGAGAAAATTGCTCAGAAGATGAGAATCATTCCTGATCTCGATCGCGAGCACTCTTCTGGCACTACGGATCAGTTGCGGAAGTACCCCAGTCCGGACAAATGGCACGACCATGTCGAGTTGGATGCACAAGAGTGGCCGAAGATGGTCGAGAGGAGATATTCTCTGGTTCCAACCACTTGCTTCAATTGCGAGTCAGCATGTGGTATGCTGGCCTATGTCGACAAGGACAGTGGGGAAGTAACGAAGTTCGAGGGCAACCCGCATCACCCAGGAAGCAGGGGGAGAAACTGTGCGAAGGGGCCTGCTACAATCAATCAGATCAATGACACTGAGAGAATCCTCTACCCGCTCAAGCGGGTTGGTAAGCGCGGAGAGGGCAAGTGGCAGAGAATCTACTGGGACCAAGCGCTTGATGAGATTTCAACCAAAATCAGAGCCTCGCTCAAGACAGGGGCCAAGGACAAGGTGGTGTATCACGTCGGCAGGCCGGGGAATGAAGGATACGTCGAGAGGGTGCTGAAGGCTTGGGGAGTCGATGGGCACAACAGCCACACCAATATCTGCTCGTCTGGGGCACGAACCGGATACAGCCTATGGCACAAGCACGACCGCCCATCACCCGACCACTCCAATGCAAAGGTCATACTTCTAACATCCTCTCACTTGGAGACTGGACACTACTTCAATCCGCATGCACAGAGGATTTTGGAGGGCATGATTGACGGTGCCAAACTGATTGTAATTGATCCTAGACTCTCCAACACCGCTTCCATGGCAGACCACTGGTTGCCGACATGGCCCGGCTCCGAAACTGCCCTATTCCTCGCTTGGGCACGGATGATTCTGGAGCGCGGACTCTACGACAGAGACTTTGTAGAAAACTGGGTTAACTGGGAGGACTGGTTGCAGGCTGACCACCCTGACGAGCCTAGGACCTTCGAGCGATTCATCGAGTTGCTATTAGAAGAGTACGCAGAATACACCCCCGAGTTCGCGGCCTCAGAGTGCCGTATTCCTATTGAGCAAGTGATTGAGGCGGGAGAGGCTGTAGCAAATGCGGGAAGCAGGCTCAGCACCCATGTCTGGCGCTCGGCTGCAATAGGAAATCTAGGTGGCTGGCAGGTTGCCCGGGCCCTTCACCTGCTGAATGTCCTGACTGGGAGTGTAGGGACAGAAGGAGGTACATCTCCGAACTCGTGGTCGAAATTTAGCCCTGAGCTGTTCGACGAACCGGAAGCCCCTGACGGTTGGAATGAGTTGCACTTCCCTCCAGAGTACACTCTAGCACACTATGAGATGAGTCACATACTGCCTCATTTGATCAGAGACGGACGTGGAGAGATCGATGTCTACTTCACCCGAGTCTTCAACCCGGTCTGGACCTATCCTGACGGATTCTCCTGGATGCGGATGCTTGAGGGCGAGGACAGTATCGGTTGCCACATCGCTCTGACTCCCACCTGGAACGAGACTGCCTTCTTCGCGGACTACGTCCTACCGATGGGTCACGCATCTGAACGCCACGATATCAACTCATACGCCACGTCCGCGGGCAAGTGGGTGGCTTTCCGACAACCGGTATTACGAGAGTTTGCCCGTAGAGAAGGCAAGGATGTCAAGTTCACCAGCGAGGTGAATCCTGGAGAGGTTTGGGAAGAGGATGAGTTCTGGAACGAGCTATCATGGAGGATTGACGATGGTACCATGGGTATCCGCGAGCACTTCATGAGCCCATACAGAGAAGGCGAGAAAATTACCATCGATGAGTACTATCAGTACACCTTCGAGAGGGTTCCGGGACTTACTGAGGCGGCAGCCGAGGAGGGATTGGATGCTCTAGGATACATGCGCAAGCACGGTGCCTTCCTGATTGAGGAATCGACTTATTCCAAGCATGAAGAGGAGGGTTGGCCCACCCCCAGTGGCAAGCAGGAGTTCTACTCAAACACCATGGTCGAGTTCGGTTACCCGGAGCATTCTATCCCTCACTATCGTGTCAAGAGCCATGTCCACCCTGACAACCTGCAAGGTGAAGATGAGTACTGCCTGCTCCCCAACTTCCGTCTGCCACAGCATATTCACTCAAGATCGGCCAATGCTAAGTGGCTGGTCGAGATTGGACATCGCAATCCAATCTGGATTCATCCCAATGATGCTGACAAACTCGGGGTCTCGGAAGGTGATCTGCTCAAGATCGAGACTGAAATCGGTTGGTTCGTAGACAAGGTCTGGGTGACTGAGGGAATCAAGCCTGGCGTAGTCGGGTGCTCGCATCATATTGGACGCTGGAGGCGCTCGCAGGACCAAGGCAACAAGTTCCTGAGCAATGAGGTGCAGATAGAGGACATCGGAGGAGGCAAGCAGAAGATGAGGACCGTTTCGGGAATATCGCCCTGGGAATCCGAGGACCCAGATACCAATCGAATATGGTGGAGGGATGGGGGTGTTCACCAGAACATCACCCATGCCGTGCAACCTGACCCTATCAGCGGGGCACACTGCTGGTTGCAGAAAGTCTGGCTGAGCCGCCCCTCAACAGATGAGAGATATGGTGATGTTGAGGTTGATACTGAGAAGTCGTTCGAGTACTACAAACGCTGGAACGAGATGGCTAAACAACGGGAAACTCACCCTCGAGGAGAGCGTAGGCCTTTGTGGATGAAGCGCCCTTTGTCTCCAAAGAAAGAGCATTGGTATATCGAAGATTAGTCTGCTAGGACGCCCCAAGTTACGGCTTCCCAGCCTCGCTCGTGCAAGTAGTAGAATACCATCTTTAGAGAAACGTCAGCAGCGAGGAAAGTGCCGCCGTGCTCAATCTCTCCTGTCATAACAACGACAATGGCAGCACCGGTCAGAGATGCAATGGCCCTCCAGGTGGCCGCCTTAAACAAACTCCGCCTTCGCGTCTGCCCCATGTTAATTGGAGGGGGGGCCTATACATCCAACAAATAATACCGACGGTCTACAAAAGAATCATCGAGGGTTTTCCAAAGGAAGATTGGACTGCCATCAATGAACTGGTGATGTATCTGGGACATCAATATCTTCGAGACCCCAATCTGACCAGCTCCAAGCTCTCTCATGGAAGTAGTACAGGAACATCTTGGTGACTACCTCGATACTGGCTATGCCTAAACCTATTGTCCAGCTTCCGGTAATGACTCTGGCGATTATTATGGTGTCAGTAGTAGCGAGGGTTCTCCATGTCAAGGTCTTCACTAGACTGCGGGTTCTGTTTGCGTGTCCAGTTCCGGGTATGTGTTCTGTCATGTATCTTGCTAAACACCATCATGGATAACCTCTCCTACGACACAAAAGAGACAAAAATCAGCATGATTCGATGATCACGGCTATCCCCTGACCTCCACCTATGCACGCTGTGGCAACTCCGTATTTGCCTCCACTACGTCTCAATTCGTGGGCCAGAGTAAGTACCAGTCTGGTACCTGTTGCAGCCAGCGGATGGCCTAGGCCTACTGCGCCACCGTTGACATTGACCTTGTCCACATCTAGGCCTAGTTCCTGAATGCAAGCTACTGCTTGGCCCGAGAATGCCTCGTTAATCTCCCATCTATCAATGTCCTCTACTCCGAGGCCTGCCCTCTCAAGGGCAAGTCTGCTACTCGGGACTGGACCGTATGCCATAATCGAAGGGTCAAGACCTACAATGCCCCAATCAACGATTCTGGCCAGAGGATCGTCTCCGTCTGCACCAGCCTTGTCAGCTGACTTCAGGACAACCGCTGCTGCTCCGTCAACAACTCCAGATGCATTGCCAGCAGTCACAAGCGAATTGGGGCCAAAATGCGGCCTGAGGCCGGAGAGAGTTTCTACTGAGGTCCCTCTGACAAAGTGATCCTCGTGGGCTGCGGTGATGGTTCCATCGGGAGTCTGGACTTCGACAACTTCNGATTCGAAAAGNCCTGAATCGATACTATGCTCGGTTCTAGAGTGACTTAGTGCTGCGAACTCGTCTGCCTGCTCTCTAGTGACGCCTACATTNTGACATAGCCTATCNCTNGTCTGGGCCATGAATGAATCACATGAGTTGTCGATTANATTNGTGAAGAAGTAGTCCTCCATGTCCTTNGACANAACNTATCCTTCTTGGGGAGGNCTACCTAGCTTGTGCGATACTCGCTCGCCTCTNAGNACATGTGGTGCCTGAGANAGATTCTCCATGCCNCCAGCCACTACAACTTCGGCCTCNCCNAGCATAATCATCTGGGAGCCAGAGACGATTGATTGTGCCCCACTGCCGCAAAGGCGGTTCAACGTNAGCATAGGGACTTCCTGCGGGATNCCTGCATTGAGTCCTGCATGACGGGCCCCATAGATGGCTTGACCAGAAGTTTGCAAGGCATGGCCCATTACGACGTGGTCGACCGAGTTTGGGTCCGTTTTCGAATTCTCTAGGGCCCCTTGGATTGCTATCGCACCTAATTCCTCTGTGGACACGGATGCCAGCCTGCCTCCAGGCTCGCCGTCACCGCGCTTACCGCCTAGCCACTCGCAGAATGGAGTTCGTGCGCCTCCGACAATGACTACATCAGTCCTCGACATAGCATCGCCAAGACAGTCCTCTTCATGAGGGTGACTGTCCCAAAGGGACAGTCTACTCGCCGGCTTCTTCTGCGTCCTCGGCCATCGAGCCGAGGTAGTCAGGCAAGTCTACTCCTGCCATCTTAGCCACATCGTGGATAGGTGGAAGGCTCTGGACCAAGCTGCTGACAAAGTTGCTGGTTGCAGATGATCCATCGGCGTTATTGCCTCCGTCCCAGACTGTGACCTTGTCAATCTTGAGGTTGCGGATAGCCTCGACCTGAGCAGATACCATGTTCTCTATCTTCTCTACCATCAGCAGGGTGGCTGCCGCCTTGGGGTCGCCAGCAGTGCTGGAGACTAGGTTCTGGTAACCTTTGGCCTTAGCATCCAGAACCTGTTGGATACCCTTAGCCTCAGCTTCGTACACTGCAAGAATCGCGTCGGCCTCACCACGTGCCACACGGCGCTGACGTTCGGCCTCAGCCTCAGCAGCGATCTCAATCTGCTGCTTCTGGATGTTCTCTCGGACAATCTCGCTTGCTTTCAGGCGCTCTTCCTCCTCACCGGCGAAGGCNCGNTGGATNGCAGCCTCGGNCTGNGCCGTGGCNACGTCNGCCCTCTGCTTNGCACCGGCTTCNGCCTCNTTGAGGTCGGCGTTTGCATTGGCTATCTCNGCCTGAGCNANNTTCTCACCGGAGACTGCNANAGCCTCNTGGTTCTCGACGTAGACTCGCTGGTCTGCCTCGGCTGCCTTACGNCCCTTAGCGGCCTCGGCNACATTCTCNGCGACCTGGATCTCACGGGTCTTGTCGGCCTGTGCNGCNCCNATNGCACCGTCGCGCTCGGCGTTGGCNACATCCACACGGGCGTTCTCGACTGCAGTTGCTGCGGCCTTCTTACCGATGCTCTCGATGTAATCCGAGTCGTCAGTGATGTCGACTATGTTCACGTTAATCAGGCGAAGTCCGACCTTCTCAAGCTCCTTTCCAACATTGTGGTTTATGAGATCTAGGAAGTTGTCCCTGTCCTGATTAATCTGCTCGATAGTAAGAGAAGCGACAGTCAGACGTAGTTGACCAAGGATGATTTCCTCGGCCATCTGTTCAATGTCTTCCATCTTTAGGCCAAGTAGTCTCTGAGCCGCATTCTCTCTGATGGCGTTATCAATGCTGACACCAATGGTAAAGGTGCTCGGGACATTGATTCTGATGTTCTGCTGAGACANAGCNTTTCTGAGGTCGATATTGATNGTAATCGGCGTCAGGGGGAGATAAGCATAGTCCTGAATCAATGGCCAGACNAATGCTGCNCCACCGTGAATCGTCTTAGAAGCACGGCCTTTATCCGTACGTCCGTAGATGACCATTATCTTGTCGGGAGGGCATCTCTTGTAGCGCTGTGCAAAGAAAATTGTCACCGCTACCAATACCAATACAGTTGCAAATATCATNGTCGTCAATAGTGCTCCGCTTTCTGCCATATGCTTCGCCTCTGCACCTAAGAGGGACTACGGGGTCAAGAAGGCTTTCCCTGANAACATGAAAAATTGAGGAAAGGAGAGGATATCTACTTCCGCTTTACAACGAGTACATCGCCCAAGATATCGACAACCTCGATGAATTCTCCATTACCAATCTCAGCATCGTCATGAGACTTGGCATCCATGGTCCTGAGGCTTCCTCCAAAATTGACTTGGACTTGTCCGGCGCCCTCATGAGGTATCCTCAGGTAAACACTACCAGTCGATCCAATCGCATCGGAGATCCCCACGCTTCCATCAGACTGTAGGGTGATGAAGAGTTGGAACAGTTTTCCTGTACCGTACATAGAAGCGAATCCTGCAATTCCCCCAACGCCTATTGCGAGAGTCGAGGTTTCTGTGGACTTCAAAGTGTACAACCCGGCTAGACCGAAGAACATGAGGAATGCCATCAGACCTTGGAATGTCAATGCCTTGAANGAAGCGTCAGCACCGAGGTCTCCGACTCCCTCCATTCCAAGTAGNCCTTCAAAGATATCAGCTGCAACTCCTCCAATCATCATCAATGCGAACCAGAGCAGGAAAAGTATCCCACCAACTAAGGCAGAAGCGGCGAANAGNAACTCAAGTCCAGTAGCTTCTCCGAAGCCCAATAGTTCGAAGATNTCGAAGTCGTCTAGTATGCTCATNGACCTCTCCAACNTGGGCATCCCCACTTTACCCATTCGGCGNNNNAATAGACGNNGAATCNNTCATNTTTCNNGNCTATCTCTCNGCGAAGTANCNNTCTANNCCCAATATNGGCCCNACAGANAGNCCNGTNANTANNGCAGANAGAATCANNGTNNNATCATCAGACAGGAACTTAGAGAGGAAGTCATAGACCATCATGAATACAAGAATCAGAATAATTGGAATCGTCACTCTCCTCAGGAAGATATGGTANCCCCCGAACATATCATAGGCAGGATTGTCGATTACGCGGTCGACCATTTGGTCAAGGCCCTGTTTGGGCTTATCCATGACTCACCTACTAGTTGGCCAACCATGACATGGCAGCAATAAATGCCAGAATGNCCGGAACAACAACATGGGTTATTCTTCTTTTGACGGGGAGNGGATCTACACGTTGTAGNNTTCCAGAGTCACCTCTGGCCATTGTAGCCTTCTCGAGTTTGTTGTATGACTGTGTGAACTCCTTGTGATGTCTGGCTACGAAAATCAGCAAATAGATTCCGACTAGTACTGAGCTGCCGCCTGTGACTTCAAGGACGGCTCCCAGAATTGCCAAAGTCGGGTCGATTGCGGCCAGCTCTGATCCGATGAACAGTTGCGTGAATCCAGCTAGGAAAAAGAGCACCGAGTCGGACCTCGCCATGATTAGTGCGAGGAAAGGGTGACGGATTAATCTGTTCCCGGTGAGCCTTCTATCGATTCTGACTTTTCGGCCTAGTCTCCCAGATTGCCCAGGTTCCTTTCGCTGTTGCAACAATGGTTCCTCCTGAGGTGACTAGCTTTCCTTCCATGTGAGCTAGATTCCTGCCTCTGCGGGCCACTTCGCCAGAAGCGATTAGCCTCTCTCCCACTCCTACTGAGTTGAGGTATGAAATGTCGATCTGGGCGGTTGCACACCATTCCTCTTTTGCTAGAGTCGAGACCAGCGTTCCACCCATTGCAGAGTCCAGCAGAGTTGCATGAATCCCTCCGTGGGCTACTCCGCCCATGTTCAGATGATCTTTTCGTACTGTGCACTCTACTACACAACTTCCTTCTCTAAACTCAGTAATCTCGAACCCTATTGTCTGGGCTAGCTCGGTCAGCCTNGGCAACCCTCTCTCGTCACTCATTGGATACCTCTCCGGTCTGTACAGCCCATAGCCTGGGATATAGCCCGTTGCCTCTGAGCAACTCCTCGTGTGTACCAGTCTCGGAGATTGANCCATTGCCTAGTACTGCGATAGTGTCTGCATTCCTAACTGTGGAAAGGCGATGTGCGATAATCAGAGTCGTCCTGCCGACTGAAATCTTCTCAATCGAGCGTTTCAATGCGGCCTCGGTCTCGTTATCGACATTGCTGGTAGCCTCGTCCAGCACTAGTACGGGAGCGTCCTTGAGTACCGCTCTGGCGATTGCGATTCTCTGGCGCTGGCCGCCAGAAAGTCTGTGCCCNCCCTCTCCGATATCGGTTTCCCAGCCCAGAGGNAAACTTTCGATGAANGGGAGTGCTTCTGCGACCATGGCTGCTTCNACTACTGCNTCCTCATCGGCTGTCGGGTCGCCGTACAGGATGTTGTCACGCACNCTACCCGGGAACAGAGTCGTGGTCTGGCTTACTAGNGANACCGANCCNCTAAGNGATTCAAGNGTGAGATCTCTNACATCATGACCATCAAGNGANACAGAGCCGGAATTGGGGTCGTGGAATCTCAGAAGCAGCCTGACTAGGGTGGTCTTGCCCGAACCTGTAGAACCAACGAGTCCAACGGTCTTCCCAGAGGGAATCTTCAGATTCACGCCCTCGAGTACCGTCTCCCTGTCAGGATAGGAGAATCCAACATCGTTGAAACTAATCTCGCCATCAGCCTGTTCCAAATCAGTATCGCCCTCCACGATCCCAATCTCAGTATCGAGCAGGTCGAGTACCCTGGAAGTCGAGGCCATGGCTCGTTGATAGAGGTCGAAGGTCTCCCCCAGCCTCGTAAGCGGCCATAGCAGCCTCTGTGTGATGAACACGATGACAGAGTAGGCGCCGAGGCTGATGCGCCCGTCCAAGGCGAACCATCCTCCAACGAGCATGTTTGCTGTGAAGGCGAACAGGATTGCCATCCTGATAATCGGAACGAATGAGGCGGACAGTCGGATTGCCTCTTTGTTTGCCTCTCGATACGAAGTCGATGCCTCTTCGACCCTTTGGGCCTCACGCTGCTCTGCAGTGAATGACTTGATTGTCGTAATTCCATGCAGGTTGTTGTTGAGTAGTGAATTGAGGTCAGCTACCTTTCCTCTGACTTTGGTGTACCTGACTCCTATCCTGCGCTGGTAGATGAACGAGCCAGTGACAATGACTGGGATGGGCAAGATAGCAAGTAGGGCGACCTCGGGTGCTACCGAGATCATGATGGCACCAACGACGATGATTGTGGTTGCAACATGTAACAGGTCAGTGGCACCCTGGTCAAGGAAGCGTTCAAGCTGGTTCACATCATCATTCATTATTGCCATTAGGCTGCCTGTCGGTTGCTCGGAGAACCACTCCATCTCAAGATTCTGGATGTGCGAATAGGCCGACATTCTGAGTTCATGCTGAGCTGTTTGGGCTAGATTTCTCCATAACACCGCGTATAAGTACTGGAAAAGTGATTCTAGGACCCAAATCACTACCGTTATTCCAGTGAGGATGTATAACTGGTCGTAGACATCAGTGTATCCGAACTGAGCTAGGAATGAGTCCTCCTGAGCGGCCACTACATCGATTGCCATCCCTATTAGAATCGGAGGGGCGAGGTCCCACACCTTGTTGATGATGGAACAGAAGGAGGCCAGAAGTACAGTAGCTCGGTGCTCTTTGAGATGATCTAGGAGCCTCATCAGAGGATGCGTGCTCCCATCCATGACTCAGCGTCATGACAGGAGTGTTTGAAGATACTCATGCTTCATTGAGCCAGTGGGCCACCGGTCCACTGCTGGGCCCAAGAATCGAAGACTGCAGCATCAATCTCGCCGGTGGAATTAGTCTTGATTTGATACAAGTCTCCAGCCGAGAAGTAACCGGGCATCGGGAAGTCTATCCAATTGAATTCCCACCAAGTACCATCATCTAGAGTGATGTTCGATGATTCTTGACTGACAGTCATAACTGCTACAGATGATGCTATGCCGTCTACTGTCGATAAGCCATGGAACTCCAATTGGGAAGGGTCGATCTCAGTAGACATTCCATCAGGGACTTCGCCGTACCAGACTGTCATGTCTCCGACTTGTATGGATTCTAGATTGATGCTGAATCCAACGGGGGCACGAGGCAGACTCTCCTGCAATTCTATCGAGACGGAGTTACCTGTAGTGACCCTTAGAATGAAGGTCTCCTCGGCTCCCGAATAAGTTTCAATTCCCGTAATCTTAGGGGGCGAACCCATCAGCTCGATGATAATGGTGTGCGTTTCGTTGCTGGCTGATGCGATCTGCTGAGTTGAGGTCTGGTCTCCAGAAATAGTCCAAGACAGATCTGCGATAGCAGATGTGTCGAATGAGAATGGAGGCCAGAATCCATTAGGTTGCTGCGTAGCGAGTTGGGCTAGTTCGAGGAATGGGTCGACATACTCTGGCACCTCGTCCCTCCCCTCATACCAATTCCCCTCAGTTCTGATATTCGTCGTCGACTGTCCTTCGATTACCTCGTTATCGATAGTCGTGGTCCCTATGGTCATCCTCATCGCAATCGATCGCAGTTGTGCGGAGTCGTCCTTGCCGACATCCCAGTGCACTTCTGCGAATTGGCCATTGTCTTCATAGGTCGTCGTAGTGACTATCCTTAGTCTGTCATTTGTAGCGGCTAAGGATACCACATCAAAGGCACTGGGTGCAGCTAGGATTTCAGAAAGTGCATCGGGCTGCAAGGGAAAACAATCGATTCCTTCGCACTCCTCCACGGGTACATTGAGGCAACCTGAAATCGCAGTGCTGAGCAACAACAGTGCGGTCAAAGCGGCGACTCTCATGTCCTTTCGGGATTCCCCATGAGTCATGAGTCTCACCCTCTACCGTCATCCAGTTACCCAGTTATGCGTTGCGTCGTTCCTATATGGGGCGGGCACTAGGGCCACATACAGGAGGGTGAGCATGGCTGCCAAGGATATCCTCGTCGTCTTCAAGAAAAACTTCGAGGAGGTGCACGATGAGTCATTGCTCAGGGTCAAGGCTGAATTGGAGCAATTAGCCAGTGAGGGAGAAGTTGTAGTCGAGTACAAGGTAAGAGAGACTGTTACCAGTGATGACTTCTCAAACAGGGATTTGGCAGTCATTCTCGGCGGCGATGGGACTCTGACATCGATTGCTCATTCGATTGGTAGCGGCATTCCAGTCATGGGAGTCAATAGTCACCCCCAGGATGACGATGAAGATGGATCATACGGATTCTACATGGGGAGCGAGCCTGAAAGATTTGGAGAGGATGTCAGAACAGCCCTGAATGGTGAAGCGGTTGTCAATGTGCTACCTCGACTTCAGGCCGAGATAATCACGACGAGTGGCAAGAAGATTCTCTCCGACCCGGCACTGAATGATCTAATCATCGCGAACACTCACCAATACCAGCCCTCAAGATACCGCCTTCAAAGAGGCTCGGGCGAAGATGCGATAGACATCATCCAGCGCTCTTCGGGATGTTTGTTCTCGACATTCCTAGGGCAAGGTGCTTGGTTCAGGCATGTTGTTGATATCGAGGGAACAAGATTCCCAGCAGAAGAGTTAGGTTCGAGGTATCTGTTTGCGGCCAGGGATCTCCCTAGAAGCGAGCGTTTCGATGACGGTTCATACTGGGAGTGGACAGGTGAGCCGACCGTAATAACCAGCGATATGCATCGCGGATATATTGTCGGGGACGGTTGGGATGAAACTCATTTCACTAGAGGAGCCAAGGTGACTGTGTCGCTGAACGGTCCTGAACTAACTCTGCTAACCTTCCGTCGCACAATTCACGACGGAGTAGCGGACTGGGTAGACTACTAGAATCCGAGTTCATCCAAGTCGACGTCGCTGTTCATGTTGACTCTGACCGGGAATGCGAGGGTGACATTCTGCTCCTCGAAACGCCTGAGGATCTCGGTTACGAAGTGGGACTTCGATGGCCTCATCTTGCGCGCGCTATCGACGTAGTAACGGATCTCCATGATGACCTCCTGATCGCCAAAGTCCCGCAAAACGACCTGAGGGGGCTTCGGGTCCTGTGAGATATCGGGATTGTTATTCGCGATGTCCTTCACTATCTCCTCGGCCTTGGTGACGTTGCTCCACGTGGCCGTGAGCCCGAGACGTACTCTCACCCTGAGCTCGCTATGGCTGAAGTTCGCCACCGCGTCATTGGTGAGCAACTTGTTCGGTATCGTCAGCAAGACACCGTCGGTGGAGCGCACGCTTGTCGTCCTGAGGCCGATCTCCGCCACATCGCCCCAACTGCTGTAGATTCCCCCCAGTTTCTTCGGCAACAGTATCCGCTCGCCCTCTCTGAATGGCCTGTCGATGATGATGAAGACCCCGGCAATCATGTTCTCCACCGTGTCCTGTGCGGCGAAGGCGACTGCAAGTCCGACGAAGCCGAGCCCGACAACTATCCCAGTGACGTTGATTCCCAACTCATCTGCAGCCGTCAGGATGACAATGGCCCAAAGGGCTACGCCAGCAATCTTGTACATGAAGTTCTCAAGGCCCACGTCGAAATCCGTCCTGTTGAAGAGCCTCCTCAGGTATCTCTTGACAATCCCAATCAGAGGGATTCCGATTACGAGGACGAGCAGTGCCGACACGGGGCCGGTCGCGATTATCTCAGAAGCGCACTCATAGGTCGGTTCGATGTTGTTAGGTAGGTCTTCTAAGCAACTCACGTCTTTCCGGCCTTACCTGCGGTTCAAAGCGGTAACGGCAGAAATTGGAGCCAATCTGCCGGTTACAGAATCTGCTCAAGGAACAGCTTGGTTCGCTTGTGCTTGGGGTTAGTAAAGAACGCCTCAGGAGTATTCTGCTCTACGAGTTCGCCCTCATCGAACAGTATGCACCTATCTGCAACCTCCTTGGCAAAGCCCATCTCGTGTGTGACCACGATCATTGTAACGTCTTCCTCTGCAAGCTCAATCATTACATCCAGAACCTCCTTGATCATTTCTGGGTCCAAAGCCGAAGTGGGCTCGTCAAATAGCATAATCTTCGGGTCCATGGCCAGGGCACGAGCGATAGCTACTCTCTGCTGCTGGCCTCCGGAAAGTCCGCTCGGGTACTTGTAGGCCTGCTCGGGAATTCCGACCTTCTCTAGAAGTGCCATTGCCTCATCTTCTGCCTGTCTCTTGGGCATCCCCTTGACCTTCATTGGAGCAAGGGTGATGTTCTCCATTATGGTCAGGTGAGGGAAGAGATTGAACTGTTGGAAAACGAAGCCGATTTCTGCTCTGATATACTTCATGTCGGCCACTGTAGTCTCGTCATCAATTGTGATTCCATCAATCACGACTGTACCGCCGCTGTGCGGCTGAAGTCTATTCAGGGTCCTGATGTATGTCGACTTACCAGAGCCGGATGGCCCTAGGATTACGACGATCTCTCCTTTCCTGATGCTGATGTCTATGCCCTTCAGTGCCCAAAAGTCACCGAAGTTCACCTTCACTCCCTTTGTCTCAATTATCATCTCTTCTTCACTCATGCTGCTTCTCCCCCTCCTTCTCTAACCAATCCGAGGCTCTTCTCAATCTTCATTGAGATCCTGGAAAGGTAGAATGCGAATACCCAGAAGACAAGGGCGGTGACGTATAGTGGCTCTAGGAAGTTACCTAGGAAGCGCAAGTCAGTGGCAGGAAGATCCTTTGCCAACTTGAAGAAGTCGAGAATGTTGATGATGAACAGCAGCGTAGTATCTTTCCAAAGTCCGATGAAGACGCTGACGATTGAAGGTAGCGTGGTCCTAACTGCATTAGGCAGTTCGACTTGCATCTTTGTCTGGAATGGGGACAGGCCGAGAGCCAATGCCGCCTCCTTCTGGCCGGAATCGACTGCCTGAAGTCCGCCTCTCAGAACCTCTGCAATGTAGCATCCTCCGAAAATCCCGAACATCAGGAGCATTCTGATTATGTCTTCTGCATTATAGAACGGATCCATGATGTCAGGCATCAAGAAGACAGCAAACCAGAGCCAGCAAATTAGAGGCCCGGACCGAACAAGTTCGATTAGAGCCACTGATGGGACACTGAAGAACGGCTGATCGCTCTGGCGTCCGAATGCCAATACGACTCCTATTCCGAAACCAAGCACGCAGCCTGCTGTTGCTACAATGAGGTTGACGAATAGCCCGCCCCATTGAGAGGCCTCGATGCCATCTCCAGCGAGCTTATCGAGGGTGCTTGGGACTACTGCCCCGGAGGTTATTTCATCGCTCCCGGCTATAGCAGGGGTTCCGCCGAGAGTTGCTGCAAAATCCTTCACTATCTCTGGAGGATTCATAATCATGATTGCGAAGAAGAATGTGGCTACTGCAGCGATTGCGATATTGCGCCTCAGACGATTAGCTTTGTACTCCTCCGAGATTGAGCAGTAGTAGAATGAGGCTCCATAGGCCAGATACCCAATCAGTGTGGCCTTGATGAGATTCATGATTGGGACGGACTTGTAGTAGTTGATTTCAGCAGGAACCCATGCTACAACTATCAGTGCGAGGGAAACCAATGTGAAAGGCACTAGGAATCTAGCTGGCTTTTCGGCATTGGTTCCGTAGGCGCTGGCGAAGACTGCGAATGTCGGGTATAGAATCCACCACAAACGCCAGTTCTGATTGATACCGTAGCAATTTGCTACATCGATGCAAGATTCTGAGCCGGGCGATTGTGTCATCTGCTCAGTCATCTGCTGGCCGACGACCAATAGAACTCGATTGGCCCATACGACATCCCAATCTGCTTCCACTAGTACGAAGTGGCTCAGTCCGCGTACTGCCACGACAACTATCCAGGCGGTAGCGATGCCTAGTATCGCTGTGGACATTGTCTTGCCCGGTGTCCACTTGATTAGTGCAGTCAGGGTAACCCACCAGGCGAATATGATTACTGCAGCAGAGATGACCCCATAGATCTGAGATTGCGGAATTGACAAACCGATTGGGCCAATAATCATCGAAGCTGCGCCCTGAGCCTCGGCTTTGGCCACCAGTTCGAAGTAGCCGTTGAATAGGAATTCCTCGTACATGCCCCCAAAAATTCCGAAGAACAAAGCCAGCGACATGGCTATGGCAGAGAGTATGGCACTGTTGTCAGCTGTAACCCACTTGATTCTTGTTCGCAATAATCCCGAATGGTGGTCAGTAGGAAAGCCGCCAGACTTACCTGCAATCGACTCCTCAAATTCAAGGAACGAAACGATGTTAGGATTTTCTCTGAGGCTCATATTTTCACACTCGTTACTCTAGTATTGTACCAGTTCATAACAGCCGATATAGCGAGGCTACCTGCTTGGTATGTGATTAGAAGTAGGATGAACAGAGGGATTAGTTTGCCAACATTGTTCATCATCACCAGTATAACGTAGAATATGTCGCTGTAGGCGACGATAACTGCTAGGCTGGAGTTCTTCCAGACGTTCATGAACTGGTTGTTAAACAGAGGCACCATACTCCTCAGAGCCTGAGGCAGAATGACCAACCTGAGTCTCTGGAATGGATTTAGGGACAGTGAGATTGCAGCCTCAACTTGGCCTCGAGGAAGAGACTGGATACTTCCTCGAACAATCTCAGCAATTGTGGATGCAGTAAACAGGGTGAGTCCAAGAATCATTGCAAGGAAGAATGGTGTAATCTCGAAGCCGGTGCCCTCGGCTATGTCCCATGCCCCGGGTGAGTCTATCACTCCGTCGCCGTTCCTGTCCTTGATGTAATCCGGCCATGACAGGCCCTTCGACACGGCGATTCCAGCTGCGACAGCGAAGGCTGCTACCCAGATTGTGAACCTCTTCCTAAGGCCGGATTCAGAGTCATCTATTTGCAGGGCGTTCATGCCATCGTCATCGAGTTTACTGGTGACCGATAGAGCATAGACGATTATCGCCATCGCGATGAATGCCTCGGTGCCTCCTCCGTTTGTCGAGACGAAAGGAACTAAGAAATTGATGAAAATCACTGCTGCGAAAATCAGGAAAATATCTGAGGCGAGTGCCTCTAGTCTCCATCCCAATGTGCTGAAAGGCCTTCTAAGGTGCTCCTGAGGGGTGCTTGGTGTGATTATGAAGCGAGGTTCGATCCTGTCCATGTGTCGTAGGGCGGCCCTGAGCAGAGCGAGGGCGACCAAGCCCATTACCAGTCTCTGGTATGACGCCACGGTCACGAACCAGATTCCCTGATTGCTGTAGAACACTGCTCCTCCCAACAGGAACTCCTCTTCTATGAAAAGAGGAGCCTGAAGTCCGTATTGGGTTGCAATAAGGAACAGCAGGACTGCGAGGGGGAGGTTTCGGAATATCTCCACATAAACCGTGGCCATGGTCGAGGCAAGTTTGTTTGAGGAAAGTCTGGTGACTCCGACAATAGTCCCGAGGATGACGCACAGAACTATGCTGAGCAGGGTCACCCTAGCGGAGTTGATGACAGCAGCCTTCAGGAACATCCATCTGGTGTCGAAGTTAGCAACTACCTCCATCGGCCACGGATTAATCTTGAAGGTGTTCACCTTGTCCATGAAGGGGAAAGAGACTTCCCAGCGATTCTGCATGACAGGGTCGGGATCGTGCTGCAGGTAGAGTACCCTAAGCAGCAAGAACATGATGAATGGCAGAAGCGCGAGATAAGCCAGAGCGGCGGTCCTCCTAGCCTGCACAGAGGGCTTCATCCCCTCCTGTGAGATTCTCCATCCCCAGTAGAATACCATGAGGAGGATGATTGCAGAGAGGAATAATGGAATGTTCTGAGATACAGGTTGGATCATCGAGAGATTGAGCGTCATAACGAGAAAAAGAACGATTGAGCCTGCAGATACGAGAATTGATGGTTCTCGGACGGCATAGCCGATGTTCGAGGGTCTGATGCTGAGCATCTCCGAAATATTGTCCTGCAGCAGGAGCATTCCAGCTACAACAGCGCCTCCGAAGAAGAAGAATGGGATCTGGGACCCGGGTGTCAGTTCCAGGACGCTTGTTACTAGGACATAGGAGACCGCGAAGCATACGATGGCGAAGATTGAGCTTGAACACTCGGAGATGGTTCCAATATCGCCTCTTCGCAGGCCTCTGATGAGAGTTCCAATCTCGTTCTTCACCAGTAGGAAGCAGAGTAAGATGACTCCGCCGACAATCAGAGCCAGTCTCTCCATTGCATAGTAAGAGGGGTTCATCTGGGTGTCTGCAATAGTGATGTCCCTTGCCATTGCAGAGAGATAATCCACGGACATCCCTAGGAACTTATTCGAGTAGCCCCAGAACAGGTAGACGGCCAATATAGGAACGATATACCCAGTGAAGAAATCACGTGGAGAATGAATCCGAGGTAGGGATGAGGTGATGTCCCGGAAGTCCATGCTCCCCGTAGGGGAGCATGAGGTGTAAAAGGATAGTGTGGCCCCTGGGGGAGAAAACCCCCCCAGAGGCTTACGTAATTCCGATCAGTCAGTTAATGCATTCAGCGCATTGCTGGTGCGTACTGGATCCCA
>PAYF01000016.1 GCA_002714745.1 Methanobacteriota archaeon
AACGTTAGAGACGGGCCTAATGCGAAGAAACTAGCAGAACCAAGGTGGAAGACCATTTTACCGCTGTAATACCACCTGCCATTATACTGGGAGGAATCCAAGACGAGTACAAAATCGAAAGCGGCGGTACTAAACCGTCGGGATTAAACACAGGTCACTGGTCGAAAACTCGTTGGACCCATAGTGTAGCCTGGATATCACATGAGCTTGCGGAGCTTGTAACCCGTGTTCGAATCGCGGTGGGTCCGCCATCACTCCCAATCCTGTCAATGCAATACGAGACTAGATAACTGGGGTACTCTGATTAACACACATGAGAGGATTTGCGTTTACTACGCTACTCTTGTTGTCCGCCGCCCTCTCTGGCTGTGTAGGTGAAGACACCCCAGAGATAATTGAGGACACCACTCCTGAGATTAACTCGGAGGACGAACGAGCCGAATACACCACCCATGTCGAGAAAGAAGACTGCGAGGAGAGAGGTGGAACTTGGACCGAAGCTCCTGATCGCGAAGGTGAATCGTATTGTGACTTTGATGATGAGGATGATCGAGGAGATGACGATTCAGAGATAACCCAAGAAGACTGCGAGGAGAGAGACGGAACTTGGGACGAGCAAACACGCGATTGCTCCTTCCCAGAGGAAAGACCCGAAGAAGAGGAGCAGGAACCCGAACCATCTTACATCCCTTCATGCAACGTAACCGCCTCCCAAGGAATGAACTCTACCGCTAATCCAGAGAACTGGCCAGAATTACAGTCTGGGAAATGGAATGATATCGAAGGATTAACTCAGATTAGTTACGCTACCCCAGTTGATGATACTGAGGCAATAGTAGACACAAGACTGGACTGGATGTGCGGTTACACATACTCAGTGAGACCACCTAGCGATTACAATGATAGTAAACAGTACCCCATTTTCATATTCCTTCATGGAGGAGTAACTAATGATTGGTTCTTCACTAACTTCCTGACCAATAACTTCCATATTCCCCAGGACGACTCGTACATTATCGTAAGACCATCTAAGTTAGAGATGGATTGGAATCCCAAGAAGGTACTCGATGTTCTTGAGGACGTCAAGACCCAAATGTCTGTTGATGATGACAGAGTCTACTTGACAGGCTTGAGCATGGGTGGAAGAGGTACATTCATTGTGGCTGCCGAATTACCCGATTACTTCGCTGCGATTATGCCTCTATCTCCTCATCATACCCCCTATTCTTACCTACCTCTGGCCGAAGATGTCGCCCATCTGCCGATATGGATGAGTCATGGAGATTCCGACAACACATCTTCGTACGATTTGGCATCGCAGATGGCCCAAGAACTGCAAGATCTAGGTGCTGAGATAGAATTTCACACTGTAATCGGTGGCGAGCACGGAGGATGGTTCTCAATCTATTCAGATCCTGTTGTAATGGAGTGGATGCTTTCTCATGTGAGAGGCCATTAGACCCTCCATAACAGCCTTCAACGTGAGCGCCCCGGGAGTACCATGGCCTTCGTCTCAGAGAGACGCGTTGACTTCCCCATGGTCGATTTGGCCAAGATAGTCTACTACCCCAGATTTTGGGACCTAGCGCATCGGTTTTACGAGGAGTCTTGGGAGTACTCCTGCGGTATACACTACAACACTATCCTTTCAGAGCACATGATTGCATTTCCTCTAGTTCATAGTGATACCCAGTTCTTGCACCCGGTCGCATATGGTGACACCATCCAATGCAACCTTACAGTACCGAAGATAGGCAATACATCAATCAGTTGGAGGTACGAGTTTCGCAATCAGGATGGAGTACTGTGTTGGACCTCGGATCAAGTCACAGTCTGCACAGATATGAGTGAGGTGCAAAGTAAGATGACGGTACCTGATTGGATGCGAGAAGGACTGGCGAAGTTAGCCCCTGAGTAACTACTCCTGCGGCCATTTTTTTGACAGCGCTTTTCTCAAATCATCATCCATTTTTGCATCCCACCAATTTGCATTACGCCATATCGCATAACGCCCTCTTATTCCCCGAAGGTCTGCATCTTCAAGACGACAACCTTGAAAATTTGAAAGATTCATTTTAGCTTTAATGAAAGAAGCCCCCCTCATATCAGCTCCATCAAATGCTGCTTTCATTAAATTAGCTCTCTTAAAGGAAGCTTTTCTTAAATCACAGCCTGACAAATCTGCGCCCTCTAGGTCTGCTCCATCAAAGATGGCACGACGCAAGTCTGTACCAGAAAAATCAGCTTCTCTGAGGTTCTTACCCACATGAGAGGTGTAGGACATATCCTTCATGAAACTCCTCACAGAGACATGTTCTCGAGATGGTCTACTCCATCACTAGTAAGTACAACGAAACGATTCTTGCGCGCCTTTCCTTCTGGATACTTCAACAGAGGGGACGAGCCATCCAGCATCCTGTTGATGTATAGAGATAGATTCCACTTCTCAACCTCGTCTTCATCCCACTTGCCACTCTGGGCAATGAGTCCCCTAACATCTCTAGGAGGGGTGTCACTCTCTTTCTCGACCGATCTTAGGTAATGAATTGCTGCTAGTATAATATCAGACTTCTTGTCTACTCCACAGGTGTCTAGCAGCCGCCTGAAGGCAGAACCTCTCTCAGGGATTCCAGATTTTACTACTATTTCCATGGCCTTATTTATCGCCTCTTGGCGAGCCATTCTGATTCTGGAAAGGGTAGATTGCCAAGTATCCTGCTTGGTGATATTGAGCCAATTGTCACTGACTTCTCTCGCTGAACCGGAAAGATCGATTTCCTCGCTACCCGCTTTGATGTAGATTCGCCCAATCCCGCTACTCCCAGTCTCGCTCATAGGCCCCGCAACGCTTCATCAGTGTTAATTTGTCGCTACGTTCCTTAACTAATGTCAGTACGAATCTCTAGGATTAGGGAACTCCCTTGTAGTGGGTTTCAATAATCCCCGATTGAGGGGCAACCCCATGGAGGAGTACACGAGCGGGGCCTACCCACTAGTTCTGCACGCCGATGCCGACCCTTCCGGACTCGGAGGAACTGCAATCTGCGGATTCTCTACTGTCGGCTCAGTAGGCGTAATTGCCACTGCGCATCTCATCAAGACTCTGGAAATGTCTCCAATGGGCACTGTGATGCACCCTAAATTCCCAGCAATAGCACTGATTCATGACTCCGTCCCGAAGCATCCAGTTAGGGTGTATCAAGGAGATGGCATTGGGGTTTTTACCTCAGAGATTCAGTTTCCTAGCGATAATGATGTATACTTCGGAGAGACTGTCATGGAGTGGTTCACTAAGGGAGGATTCGACCGACTCATCGTCATTGACGGAGTAGTTAGCAACGACCTCGGCATCAAGGAGGAAAGCGATCTGTGGGGGGTTGCCTCTACCGGTGCTAGCAGGGACCAACTCGATGATGCCGGGATTCAGCAGATACAGCAAGGCATCGTCGCAGGAATCGCGGGCTATCTAATTGCAGAAGGGGAACGAAGGGGTCTCGACGTGACAGCCTTGCTGGCTGAGTGCAATCCTATGTATCCGGATGCCAGAGCCGCTCTTATCGCAGTAGAAGGACTGAGTGAATTGATGGACAAGGAGATTCCAGTACAGGGTCTTCTCGATGATGCTCGAAATATAGAGGAGAGAGTCAGAGAGGCGTTTGAGAGGGCCCACTCGATGGCTCTGCCTGCCCCTGACTCAGATGATGAAGACGATGTGCCAATGGTCTTCTAATCAGTAAAACGGATTTGTCCCCGCTGCATGGTCAGTGGCGTCTATTACCTCTGAGATGCCTGGAACATTGTCTTTGATCATGACCTCGACACCCTGCTTGAGAGTCACATCTACCATGCCGCAGCCCTGACAGCCACCCCCGAAGGCGATAATTGCCTTACCATCGTCTACTCCAACTAGGTCGACATGACCTCCGTGAGAAGCAACGACAGGATTGACCTCACTAGCTATGATTTCTGCGACCGCCTTAGACAATTCATCTACCCATAGGGGGTTGGGGTTGTCGAAACTGAATCCCCCTCCCATCAACGTCTCCTTGTAGTCCAGAGTAGTACCTTCGAGA
Source organism: Methanobacteriota archaeon (assembly GCA_002714745.1). GTDB lineage: Archaea > Thermoplasmatota > Poseidoniia > Poseidoniales > Thalassarchaeaceae > Thalassarchaeum. The sequence continues at coordinate 4,074 of PAYF01000016.1, forward strand.
TACTGAGCGCTCCTAGCTGCAACGAGTACTGACATACCATCGATGTCCAATTGAATGTCATCCTCCTTGCTATCCTCGCGGCCNACGAACTGTAGGTCATACTGGAACCCCTTGGGTCCTCTACCAACAATCTCGACTCTGAGAATCAACTCAACACCCTCATCCGCAGAATCTGCGAACTCCCCAAGCATCTCCTGGGCCTTCTCAGTGATGGTAAGCATCTTTCTCAACATCCCGNAAACATCCCCTCTATTCAACATGTCCGAGCGCAGGCAAGGCTCATCACCGAGTCCTTNCACGCACGTAAGATGGNANCAGCCCCGGTCGACAAATTGGGCAGGCCCCTCAGAGATTTGAGAATCTCAGTCACTGATAAATGCAACTTCAGGTGCAGGTATTGCATGCCTAGNGAGGTCTTTGGGAATGATTTTCCATTCATGAAACGTGATGAAATCATGACATTCGAGGAGATAGACAGGATAGCGGGAATATTCGTATCTCTGGGGGTGGAAAAGATTCGTCTCACGGGAGGGGAGCCTCTGCTTCGTAGAAATCTCCATGAATTGATTTCAATGATTGCATTGAGAGATGTTGAGATTGCAATGACGACGAATGGGGTTCTACTTCCTAGGTATGCTCCAGCACTATCTGCAGCAGGACTAGATCGCGTAACTGTTAGTCTNGATGCGATAGACGAAGCCACGTTTGCGGCNATTACCGATTCCGGTCACACCGTGGCTTCAGTAATGGCTGGAATCGAGGCCGCAGAATCAGTAGGCTTAGGCCCAATTAAAATCAACACTGTGGTAAAAAGAAACTCAAATGAGGAAGAGATATTGGATCTTGTAGAGCGTTTTTCAAACAGAGATATAGCAATCCGATTCATTGAGTACATGGATGTGGGAACAACGAATGGATGGTCAATGGATGATGTGATTAGCGCCGATGAAATCCGCCAATTGATTGGTGAAATGACTCCAATCCCTCCACGGAAGAAGAGTGATGTAGCTAAGAGATACAGGACATCTAAAGGCACTGAGGTTGGGCTAATTACCAGCGTTACTGAGCCCTTCTGCAGTAATTGCACAAGAGCCCGGATTTCAGCCGATGGGCGGTTATTCACATGTCTTTTCTCAACTAAAGGTTTGGATTTACTATCTCCAATTAGGATGGGTTCTTCAGACGAAGAAATTGTATCAATGATTGAGTCTTATTGGGAAGAAAGAGAAGACAGGTACTCTGAAATCAGATCCGAGGCAACTGAGTCACTGGAAAGGATAGAGATGTCCTATATTGGTGGTTGAACTAATCAATCGCAGCAGATACAATTTCATTCCAAGGCGCATTGGTCCTGAACGACGGCTTACCATACCTCGAAACTGCTGCTCTATGACCTTGGTTTCGAAGTGTTTCCACCATGACACTCGGGCTTACCGGAGAACCCGAGCCAAGCCAACTCGCCAAATCATCGACGAGAATTAAGTGAGGCGCGTCGATTACAGTCGCTTCCTCAGAGATGTGCCTGACGCTACGAAGAATCCTTCGCCGCTCGCTCTCGCATTCTCGCTCAGTCCACTTCAAGATGTCATCATCATTGAACCCAGGGCTGCACATCTGAATGACTCTCTCCTCGGTCATCGATGCCATCGCTTTAGGTTCTCCAAGTGGGCCCGTCCACAAAGGTCCTGAAACACGCTTGTCGGTACGATCAATTGGATAATTGAGAGGCAGGAAGCAGTGCATTGGAAGCGGTTCCGAATCTAGTGGAGTCTCTGGATGGAGTCCTGTAGATATTGATGCAGCAACTTCGGACTCGGTCGGAGCGGCCACTCTCCAACCTAGATNCTCCTCGACCCGATTGGCNCCCTCTANNCCTCTGCTGACNAGAGCTGAGATTCTTAGATGATGGGAATCCCAAACCGAGAGCAGAGGAGNCACAGATCGCTCGTGNCTAGAAGCNGCCCTNGCTAGNCAAGCAAGTANGACTCTNAGNCCAGAGTCGTGAGCCAAACCATCGGTCTTTACACGCGCACCATAGCGTCGCAGCAATGCACTTTTCGAAGAACCAGNTAGGGCNGCACTGTCGGTTGCGCTGACTTCNAGNACNCCCTTTCTAGCAAGCGACTGAACTGCGGTGTCTAGGAAGGGNAGAGGGGATCCGTACGGATCGATNTCTACCCAGTGCCTGCCATGCTCNAANACACTCTTGCGCAGGTCACCGAGATGAGCCANCAACTCACCTTCACCATGCTCAGGGGGAAACTCCTCGTGACAGAGCATGGCCCAGTCTAGAGCCACCGGGTCCATGTCNCCCATNGTCGCGCTNATTCGACTCGCACTCTGCGATGGNAATTCGTTCAACCATCTCCTAGCCCTGAGCCCGGAAGCAGACAACCCATCTAACGCATAGATTGTACCATCTCCCAACAGCCCTGCCTCNATGCAATGCTGGAGAAGAAGCACGCTTCGGGTTCTGCTTCCTGCTACCGCCGGGTTGTGAAACACAGCCCCCTTNCCCTTAGCGACTGGCCCTGGCCCAGATTGACCAGGGTCGTGAGGTAACCTGCAAAGGGTGCGACCCTCTCGATGCAGCACCCCTGGCCACCCTTCAGGCTCGTTTGCANCCATGCTGGTCGGAGNGCGCTATCGCACAAGGCATTGACTACTNCAAACTCATTCAATAATGGTCAAAGTACACACNCGATTCTGCATGTGTGACTTTTCCTGAATCAGTGACNGAACCAATCCTACGAGNCCCNGGAAGCCNCTCTGAAAGCCACTTTGCNACATNATCCGNAACGTCGTTGGAAACTGCAACAACCATCCCCATCCCCATGTTGAATGTGCGGTGCATCTCCCGAGTATTGACCGAACCCACCTCGGCTATCCAAGAGAACTCTGGAAACACAGGCAAAGGGTCCTCGATATGCCATCCAAGAGAATCGTGAAGTCTGAGAAGATTGGACAACCCTCCTCCCGTGATATGGGCGATGGCCTTGATGTCCTCAGACGAGCAAGGACCGATACCTTCTCTGCAGGCAAGCACCAGATCGATTATTGGGTCGACGTAAATCATCGTGGGATTGAGTAGTACCTCACCGATGGTCACTTCGCCCTCATTCCACCTGACTATCCTGTCGCCATCTGCATCGAAGGGTGCAGCATCATCCAAAGATAGTCCCGACCTCTCAAGTACAGCCCTAACCAAAGTGTATCCGTTTGAATGAATACCGCTGCTGGGAAGGCCAATCATGGCATCCCCAGCTTGCAACCTCTCTCCGGTGATTTCGCCTCCTTTGGGAAACCATCCTAGAGCGGTTCCCGANAGGTCNAGCTCGGTCACGATTCCAGGTAATGTTGCAGTCTCACCGCCAGCCAATGTGACTCGGGCTTGACGACACCCTTCTGCTAAGGAATGGCCCAACTCAGAGTGNACTTCCGGATCGGNCTTTGGGACNGCGATGTAGTCGACGAANGCAATCGGTTCAGCCCCCACACAGATGAGNTCATTCACATTCATCGCAATGCAGTCGATCCCNACTCCNCTCAACCAACCAGTCTGACTGGCCAACTGTAGTTTGGAGCCCACACCATCAGTCGCCAAAACCAGCCGTGAATCCCCGAATTCGACGATTCCACCGAACCCACCCGGCAGTGGAACAGGTGCGCCCTTCTCCCCCCTCTTTCTTACCGAGCCGCCAAGCGCATCAATCAGGCTTGAGATGGCCTTACCCTCGGCATCAATGTCTACNCCACTGGAGGCGTANTCCATCGGCTCGCCGCCCATGNTGNCCCGAAAGGNANCCACTCAATGATTCTCACTATCAAAATTGACAAAATAACAGGCTCCAAACCTNAGAAAACAGAGGAATTTNGGGGTTTTTCATAGCCCAATCGGTTTACCTACGGTAAAAATACCGAATCTCTATAACTACCACACTTCGTCGTGCCGGCACTGGAGCGTGAAATCGCTATGGAAAACAAGAAAATAATTGCAATGATGCTTACCCTAAGTATGCTGGCGGCAGCTTTCGCCGGATGCCTAGGGGGAGATGATGAGGACCCAACGCCTGAGGCAGTAATGGGTTGTATGGACGCTACGGCGAACAACTACAACGCAGACGCTACCGAAGACGACGGATCGTGTACGCACGACCCAACCTGGTCCATCACCTTGGCCGCTGATATGGGCCCGGTGTGGGTGGAATCTGGCTGGGACCCTATTATCCCCAACCTGAATGCCGGCGAGATGTGCGACGCTATCATCTCGGCGATGACGAAGACGGAAGCGAGAGACCAAGTCGTCGACTTCACCAGGGCTTACTACACAAGTAGCCAAGGTGTAATCGGTGGATCAGGATCTGCATCTATCTCCGACGTAAGCGACCTGAACGCTGCTGGAACCATCATCGGTGTCCAGTCCGGGACAACCTCGGATCTGTACGCCAATGAGAACCTTGCAGACGCGACAACTACAGCTTACGAGGACTTCCCCTCGGTCATTGCCGCTTTGAACAACGGCGACGTACACTACGCCATGGGAGACGCACCTGTTCTGTCCCTAGAGGGCGACCTAATGGTCACCTTCTCGGATGAGAACTTCGGTCTAGCCGTCCGTGAGGACTCCGGAGAGCTTCTAGCTGCTCTGGATGTCGCTATCGGCGCTGTCGTCGCTTCTGGAGAATACGACGCCATTTATGGCGCGTGGTTCGACGGAGCTGTGACGCTTGCTGATGACACAACGGCTGACACTGCTACAGCATACCCTACCCCCTCTGAGGGCAGCACTCTAACGAGCGCCCTCGAGTCTGGTGGACTAAAGCTGTGCACTGACCCGTTCTACCCTCCGTTTGAGTCCTACGACGCAGACGGTAATGTGGAAGGCTTCGACGCTGACATGGCTGACGCCATTGTTGACGAAATCGCAGCCCACTACATGGGAACGGACAACCCGATGTTCCAAGCACCGGTGTCTACTTCAATCAAGATCGGATTCCTGAATCCAATCAGCGGACCAATATCTCAGTTCGCACCGCCCTTCACCTTCGCGGCTGCAGAGGCGATTGCTGACCTGAACGCTGCTGGTGGAGACTTCGAGCTTGTAGAGTTGGACTCTGGATGCGACGGTACAGTTGCTGGCGCAGCTGCTCAGACCCTAGTTGATTCTGGAGTCGTGGCAGTTTCTGGAGCAGCCTGCTCTGGTGCCTCAATGGGCGCTAACGCAGTTCTGTCCGCAGCTGGTATCCCAATGGTCTCGTACGCGAGCACATCACCTGCTCTGAGCGACGCATCAGCTCACCCACACTTCTTCCGTGTGGTGCCAAGCGATGCTATCCAGGGCCAGGCAATGAATGAGATGGTCGCTGCTAGTGGAGTATCCAACGTTGCGTTGGTCCACATGGTCAACGCATATGGCGCTGGTCTTGCTGACTCGTTCGCAACTAACTGGGGCGGGGAAGAATTCCTATGCGCTAAGATTGGTTACGACGAGACCACTACATCGGACTACTCGTCTATCGTCCAAGGTGTCATCGATGCTGGTTGCGACTCAGTAGTTCTGGTGTCGTACTCCGCAGACGGTGCTATGATTGTCGAGACAATGGCCTACATGGGCGTGTCCGTGCCGACCTTCGGCGCTGACGGAATCGCTGGTGAGGCTGCCCTCAATGATTACACTGAGCCTGCTGCCGCTAACGGCGTACAGGTTACCAAGCCTAGAGCCGCTTCCGGCGCTGGTGACTTCGGTGACCGCTGTGCTGCAGATGAGGTCTGCTCGACTGGTATCTTCCAGTCCGAGGCATACGACGCTGTAATGATGATTGGTGCTGCTGCTAACATGGAGGCTGGAGCCAACATGGCAATGCACCTCAACATGGTCGGTACTGACTACGCTGGTGCCAGTGGTACACACACCTTCCTGGACAACGGAGATGTTGGAGGAGCAGGATACGATGTCTGCACCTTCCACCACGTGCCAACATATGGTGACTACTTCAACTGCGACATGGTCTGGACCGCTACCGGTGGTCTAGCAGATGTCCCGTGGGCTGGAGCTACCGTCAAGATCGGATACCTGAACCCAATTACTGGACCAATCGCGGTCTACGCACCTGGTTTCACAGCATCCGCTTACATCGGACTCGGCCTAGCAAACACCATCGCCTACAACCAAGGTGTACAGTTCGAGCTAGTCATGGCCGACTCCGGCTGTGACGGAACAGTCGCTGGTGCTGGTGCTCAGTCTCTGATTGACGCTGGAGTCGTCGGTGTCGTCGGTGCAGCTTGCTCTGGCGCCACTATGGGTGCCAACGCAGTTCTATCTGCAGCAGGAATCCCAATGATCTCGTACGCGAGCACATCACCTGCTCTGTCTGATGCAGAGGCGCACCCACACTTCTTCCGTGTGGTGCCAAGCGATGCACTACAGGGACAGGCTGTGAACGATGTTGTGGGAGCACATGGCGGTACTGCTGTGGCTCTGCTACACATGAACAACGCATACGGTTCCGGCCTCGCTGACTCGTTCAGCGGTGCCTACGGTGCTGACAACCTCTGCGCACAGATTGGCTACGAGGACACATTGACCGACTTCTCGTCACAGGTCCAGTCCATTATGGACGCTGGCTGTGACACAGTCGTGATGGTTTCCTACGCTGCTGATGGTGCTGCTATCATCGAGGAACTGGCTGCTCAGAGCTTTACTGGACAGATTATCGGTACTGATGGAATAGCCGAGACAGGAATCGCCGCTGACATGNCNGACCAGTCGCTGCTNGATGGCATAATNGCCACAAAGCCAGCNGCTGCAGGNGCTTCNGANGTCAGCNTGACCTTCCAGTATCTGTGCATGATGAATGCTGACTGCGCTGGCGGTATCTTCACAGCTGAGTCGTTCGATGCTGTGACGATTATGGCCTTCGCTGCCTTCACCATGATGGCTAACCCTGGGATCACAATGTCCCAAGCCATTGCTGGCACAGGAGCCGGATGGTCAGGTGCTTCCGGAGACATCACGTTCCTTGGGAACGGCGATGTTCCTGGAGCGGGTTACTGCGTAGGAACGTTCACTGCTGATGCATCGAGCGTTTCGTACGATTGTACCCAGCACTGGGCTGCAGATACCGGTCTATCTTCCTGAACCTAGTTCAGAAGGACCGTTATTGACGTAAAGCAGTATGGCGGGCCTAAGGGCCCGCCATACTGCCCCAACATTAATCGCCGATTNGNGGAAGGTCTCTCNGTCGGTACATGCTTCGNAAGGCAGTTGACGATTTCTCNGCCCTTCCTAGGGGCACCCAAAGGACAATCCTCGCCACTCTGCTTCTGTTCGATGCCGCAATTCTGGGGCTGTTGAANGGCCANGGAATNCTAAATCAANTTGACAAAATNGTAGCGGGAGGNCTTCCAAACGACTTGGTATGGCTTCTNCAGTTNGTAGAGGCGATATCAGCCGGCTTTGCTTTCATCAANATCTTGTTTGATGATGTNAAGCCCAGTATTGCNCGTAATGCAGCNATACTCCTTTCTCCGCTATTTTTACTNGTCATTGTCTTCNTATCTCTCGATCTGCTTTTCCAGGGNCTCAACGANGACGCNACTGTNACCNTAGACTTGGTCTCAATTGGAACCAATACCCTAACTTGGTCATCAACATACCTGGCTATTGCAATCGGACTGACTCTGACATACAAAGTCCAGAGGTACGGTAACTTCGCCCAGTCTGAGTTCTTCATGATAGGNATGTTCCTNGCCGTCGTGATTGCTTGGAGTGAATACTACTACCCAATCTATGAAGCTCCCAAAGACGGAGTGATTGGCTGGTACTTACTTCTGTGGACTCTTCTTGTCGCTTTCTTCTGTACTGGCATCATTGGTGTGATGATCGACCGTCTCGTTTACCGGGGCTTCAGACTTAGGGATGCAACCCCCCAAGTCATGATGATTGCATCTCTAGGGGTGGCCCTAGTTATTCGTGCAATCGTCTACCTCAGATTCACTGCAGCAAGGAACATGTTCGAGCCGGATTCTGATTGGAGGATGCCCACTCTTCGCTGGGAGATACCCACTACCAAACTCAAACTCAATCTTGGCGACCGCTCTCTCCAAGAAGGTCAGACCTACACTCAGTTCACATGCGAGCAGACCGGCATAGACGAGGCGACCGGAGAACCAATCCTGTCCAGGATAGTCACCGAGGGCTCAAAGCCAGCGATTGAGATCTATGACGTGACAACCCANTGTGTACAGGCCGCTACGAACTACCCCTACTACAAAGGGGTCGTACCGACTGTAGTGTTCATCTCGGTGACTCTTCTCTATCTTCTACTCACCAAGACCCGTCTAGGTAGAAAGATGCGAGCNGTAGCAGATAACCCGGACCTAGCTGCCAGCAGCGGTATCAATGTGGAAAGAGTCCAACTGACCAGNGCCTTCCTTTCGGCGGGNATATCCGGAATCGGAGGCGCGGTCTTCGCCATAACCCTGCGATACAACCCAGAGACCGCATTCGGNCTGCTNTTNCCTTCGTTNGCNGTNATCGTATTGGGCACNATAGGCTCGATACCAGGGGCTATANTCGGCTCTCTGATTGTAGGNTTCGTTAGAGCCCTATCNTCTCCTATNCTGATTGGCATAGGCCTTCCATTAGGNAGATCGAACTANACCGNNCTNGACGCGGTGATGCCCTANATNTTCCTCGTNGCAATTCTGATGATTTTGCCNGAGGGAATTGGGGATGCTTGGGAAAAATGGAAAATTGAGAGACTACGTAATCGGAAACCCGAGACAGACCAATCTAGGAAGACCGCGGGAATTCTTGCAATCCTGCCTACAGGAATGCTGGGTCTCCACCACCTGAAGCGGAACCGTCCGGACCGTACTGTGACCTTCTCAGCCATCGCCATCGGTTCTTACGTGATGCACAGGATTGGCAGGNTCGTTGGTAAGAATTCATTTGCAGAAGGAGCCTGTGCTGATGCCTGTATTGACAATCCGCTTGCAGAGACCAATCTAGAGCATCTCACAGGGAGGGATGATGGGGCCCTATTGGTTACAGACTCACCTTACTTTTCCGAGACCGCTACTGAGTTGGATCAGACATGGCTCGAGCTTATGCAAACCGAGCTCCAGGTAGCCAATCTCATCGTAGACCTAGGTGAGTTTGTCTGGCCGCTTATCCCGATTTTGCTGTGGGCATATGCAGCTAATGAGGGGAGCAAATTACTATCCNGATCAGTATTGGCCNCCNCAAAGACCTCGTCGAGTTTCNGTAACCCATTCGATTGGATTAGGTTNCCTAACCTATCAGATNTNAGGAATTCCTGGATTGAGTGGGACANGAAGCACAAGTCACTAGTTGCGAGAATAAAGNATAGATTGANCNATANTATTCAATCGTTGGACTTCGAAAATATCTNAATNGTCTCCCGACAGGAGTACTAGCCTGCGATTGTACGGCCGAGAGGGAGTTGCCGGTTCGTGGATTACCTTCGGTGTGCTGATGTTCATTCTTCTGATGTTCATCTGGTGGCTACCAATCAGCGAAGATGTGGAGTCGATGTCTTGGAGCAAGGCGTTCCAAGTGTCGAATGTAATGCTGACTCTGTCAATCTTCATTCTGATGGCATTCTCACTTAACCTACATACCGGCGTCACTGGGATGGTGAACTTCGGTGTCATCTTCTTTGTCGGTGTTGGAGCAATCACTGTCGGCGTCCTGACTGCCCCTCAGGAGATGAATGGCTACGACTGGGATGTTCTTCCTGCGGTAATAGTAGCAGTTCTACTATCTGCTGCATTTGGATGGGCTCTGGCATATCCNACTGCGAGACTGCGTATGGATTACTTTGCAATCGTCACTATATCTTTGGGTGAAATAGTCAGAGTCCTTCTAGCTGGGGAACCTCTGCTACGTTCTGGCCCGATAGCATCTGCAATNGGTATAGGAAACTTCACCCTNCCTCTGAAGAAGTGGTGGTTCTGTGGATCCGATATCGATATCGGCGAAGGTTCAGTATACCTCAGCGCCGATGACTGTAGGGACGATATCCTAGTATCCTCTCCTGCTACATCAGTGAGCGATATCCTCAATCTCGGCGATCCGGCCCCGTACTTCCTGTTACTGGCAGCNCTTGGGATGATTTGTGTGTTCATCGTTTGGCGACTACTAGAGTCACTTTTGGCTTCCCCCTGGGGTAGAATACTGAAGGCAATTAGAGAAGACGAGGATGTAGCTCAGCACCACGGCCATGATGTTCTCACTCACAAGGCCGCCAGCCTCGCTCTTGGCGCTGCTATTGCCGCTTTGGCAGGAGCATTCTGGGCATGGAAACTGACAGGTTTTGAGCCCACATTTATGGCTCCAGCAAAATCAACCTTCCTAGTATGGGCTGCATTTGTTATCGGCGGAGCAGCCAATAATCGAGGAATGATCATTGGAGCATCAATCATCGTACTAATGGAGTTCGTGTTCAATGTACTAGTGGCAGCCAGTTCNCCNGACTTGCCCCTTTACACCACAGCTAACAGGNTAGACAGTTTGTTTGAGTGGTTGGTTACTGACCAATGGGCTGCCACCAAGGCATTTCTGATACTTACAGCAATCGGCATTGCGATTAGATCTAGGGGAATCGCTGAGACCGGAATATGCGGTTCAGCAATTTTTGCCTTCACCGCACTGATGTTACAGGACAAGTCTATTGATGCAGTGACCAATTTGTCCGGAGATGTATCTATTGCCGGAGCAAACATGGCCTATGTCAAGGTGATGCTNGTNGGCTGCATGATGCTGTTTTCGCTGAGATATAGTCCGAAGGGCCTGCTGCCAGAGGTCCCCAGCAGACCTGTTAGACCGGCCGATTCAGGAGGTGAACCAGAATGAGTTCTGTGTTGAAGGTCGACGGCTTGAGAAAGGAGTTCGGCGGCCTCGTAGCTGTCAACGATGTCTCCTTTGAGGTTGGCCATGGCGAGTTCGTCGGACTGATTGGCCCGAATGGATGCGGCAAGTCGACTACGTTCAACTGTATCAGCGGCCTACTGGAGCAAACGTCTGGCTCCGTCGAGATGTTCGGAGAAGACGTTTCNGATCTGCGCCCAGACCAGATTCAGAATCTCGGTATGACGAGGACATTCCAGCACACGAGGCTGTGGCGTCAAATGACCGTAATCGAGAATCTACTGGTGCCGCCCAGAGGGCAGTTCGGCTCATCCTTCTCAGACAGAATCAGAGCAGTTCTGACTCCTGACTCGAACCCGGATGAGGTTGAAAGGTTGGAGAGNGCCTANTCNGTTCTGGATCAGCTAGAGGTTCCACACATGGCTCACAATCTGACCAGCGAACTATCNGGNGGNCAGAGCAAACTAGTCGACATCGGCCGATCGATGATGGGCGACCCGAAGTTGCTTCTGCTAGACGAGCCGGTTGCAGGAGTAGCGGGACCTTTGGCCATGAAGATATTCAACAATCTCAGAAACATAGTCGATGAAACCGGCATATCTGTTCTAATTATCGAGCACAACATGGACTTCATTCTCCGACAAGGAGTCGACCGTATCATAGTAATGAACGAGGGTGAGATTCTGATGCAAGGAACTCCCGATGAGGTCAGAGGAAACAGAGAAGTTATCGAGGCCTATCTAGGTGCCTCTGGAGATATACAGGAGGATTCTGAATGAGCAGAGTTTTGGAAATCACAGACCTCCAGGCAGGATATGGCTCAGTTCAGATACTATATGGGATCGACATACATGTAGATGAGGGCGAGTTCGTCACCATCATCGGTCCCAATGGGTGTGGAAAGTCCACTCTCATCAAGGCCATCTTCGGCATCGCGACATACTACTCTGGAGGAGTCAAGTACCGCGGTACCGAGGTCTCTGGATGGAGGACAGATCAGTTGGTGAATCATGGTATAGCCTATGTTCCTCAGGTAGACAATGTGTTCCCTTCATTGTCTGTCATGGAGAACCTGCAGATGGGAGGAAATTCTCTCGATAACTCGACGCTGAATGATAGAATCGAGAGATCTCTGGAGATGTTTCCTGACCTGCGTGACAGAGTTCACGATGTAGCGGCTTCACTATCTGGAGGCGAGCGCCAGATGTTGGCGATTTCAAGAGCGCTGATTTCCAACCCGTCATTCCTTCTGCTGGACGAGCCCACAGCGGCCCTATCACCACTTTACCAGCAACAAATCATTGAGAGAATAGACTCGCTTCGCGAGCAGGGGATTACAGTTCTCATTGTCGAGCAGAATGCCCGACTTTCACTATCTCGCTCGGACCGTGGATACATCATGGCCAACGGCAAGATTGTCCACACGGGAGATGCCCAGCATATCCTCACGGACCCTGAGATCGGCGAGTACTTCCTAGGTTCTCACTGATTTCCTAGGCTAACAGAACGCGCATCACTATCTGACCATCGTATTCTTCTTAGTCAAATTCTAGACCCAATAACTCAAACTCAGCAAGGGGACAACGCGTCATGGAAGCATGATCCATAACTCTGATGTGAATTTCAGCCACAACATGNACTGTCGCCTGAAATAAATGACCAGCAAGGACATTATTGTCATCATCAGACCAGCAGCAATGGATATGAGTGAACGGCTTCCCCTCTTGTGTGCGAGCAATGTTACCTGAAAGGCTCACCAATTCAGATGGTGGGTCCAAAGACCGTCTTTTGTAGACACCTTCCTCATTCATGTATCCATATTGATTGTCACGAGTTCTACCAATGCCGCTTGTGATGGCGGCCGCATCAAATCCAAGATCATCTGCCAACTCCTTTAGTGCTGCGTGAATTTCCTCCCCCGGGTCAACTCGCACAAGGATATCACTTCCTGAACGTGTGTGTTCCATGAGTGGGCGATTGTGCAACGGTGCTTGAACAAATCCCAAGGATGATTTCTACTGCGTTGGGCGAAACTTACAGGATACTGCAGTGGAAGTTCTCAGTGCTTCATTTGGCCTCTGGAAGCAGCGGTGTTTGCGCAGTGGAAGCACAGGGGTTGGATTTAGTCGCCGCACTATTCATAGACCTTGAAACGNAGGGCACACGCCCGGCGGTGTAAATTGTGACAATGGCTGCACACGACTCCTCTGCGAGATGGCGAACCTTCCTCACCGAGGCGAAAGAGGATGACATCCTTCTCATCCTTTCTAAGCAGTCTCCACCCTACCTAGACATACCCTTCCACGAGCTCCAAGCTTTCGACCCTGAGTTCGCCGAGGATGTACTTCAACATCCACGACAGATCCTCGACCGAGGCTCACAGACACTAGTTGAGATTTGTAGAGATAGAGGCGAAGATATCGATGCNATGCTACGTGTCGGCGAACTGCCACGGGATAGCAGGAGAAATCTGCGCGACATTGGTACTGCAGATATCGAGCGCCTGCGCTCTGTCGAGGTCATCATNACCAAGATCTCTGATCTCAAGCCAAGACTCCACATTGCGGTGTTCACTTGCGAGGCATGTGGCAATACCATCGAGGTAGGNCAGAAGAATGAGAGGGAATTGATTGAGCCACTTCGCTGCCCAACCGACTCAGGTTGCGGAGGGAGCCGTACCTCAAAGGACAACCCAACNCGTTTCAATCTCGTCATCAACGTGTCTAGGATGGTGAATAACCAGTGGATAGAGATNCAAGAGTTGCCAGAGGGCGTGCCAAGCGGAGCGCAGCCAACNAGGGGTACTGTTCTGGTTGAGGGAGACCAAGTCAATCGACACCTGCCAGGAGAGAGAATAATCGCTAATGTGATGCCTGTTGTCCGCAGCGAGGTCAAGAGGAACCGCAAGACTCCGATGTTCGATGTGATTTACCATCTAGTCAGTTCCGAGCATGAGAGCACACCGTTCAATGAAATCAAAATCAGTGATGAGGATAGNGATAAGATTCTCGAGATTTCAAGAAGAGAAGATTTGATGGGTCTAATGCAGAATTCAATCGCTCCTTCTGTTTTTGCTACTGGCGTGATGCATTACGTCAAACGATCCCTAGCTCTGCAACTGTTCGGTGGTGTTTCTCGAATCAACCAAGATAAAACTAGGACACGTGGAGATATCCACATTCTCCTCATGGGAGACCCCGGTGTCGCTAAGTCGCAAGTCCTGAACTANATGTCCAAAATCTCGCCCCGTGGCAAGCTCGCATCNGGAGGTGGTGTTTCGGGGGCCGGTCTGACCGCTGCGGCTGTCAGGGACGCCTTTGGAGATGGAAGATTNGCATTGGAGGCAGGAGTCCTGCCTTTGTCAGATAGGGGATTGGCAGCAATAGATGAGTTCGACAAGATTAGCGAGGATGATCGTAAGGTCATGCACCCAGCAATGGAGCAGCAGCAGATTAACGTCGCCAAGGGAGGGATTACTGCAACCCTCCCCTCACGCTGTGCTATTCTAGCAGCTGCCAACCCGAAAGATGGTAGATTCTCGAAGCGTGGACCAAACCAGAGTGTTATGCGCTCGTATAGCGAGACAGGTCTGCCTCCTCCACTAGCTTCGAGATTCGATATCATTTGGATGCTTAGAGACGAAGTCAAAGTCGAAGACGATGAGAGGATTGCCAGATATATTCTTGACAACAGGACGAAGGGAGTCAGCGAGACCAAAATTGAGGAAGCCATCAGTTTGGACCCATCCGAGGAGGTAAAGGACGAGGTTTACGCGTTAACCGTGGATGACACCGAACACCTCTCTCTGGAATTCCTGCGTAAGTACATCGCCTATGCNAAGNGAAACCANCATCCCGACCTCAATGCCGATGCAAGAGCCAAGATACTACAGTACTACACAGATGAGAGNCAATCCTACGGANGAGAGGANCAGATGGGTGAATCNGANGTTATACCGATTACCGCTCGTGCACTTGAGGCCCTGATNCGGCTTACAGAAGCCCATGCTAGGATGCACCTCAGAGACACCGCTACCGGTNATGATGCNAAGGTCGCCCTAGCAGTATTCAGACACTGGAGAGAAGAATCGAACATTGAGGACGACTCAGAATTATATTCAGGNGTNTCTGCTGCAGCCCGTTCGAATAATACAACTATTCGCAACATAGTAAGAGACGTCTGTAGAACCGGNGACGGTACTGCTAACATCACAGAAATCTACAANGCAGCCTCGGCNAGAAAGATTCCCGATACCGCCGTGGATGANGTAATCCANCGNATGCTCGTTAGTGGCGAGTTGTTCAGCCCTCGCAACGATATCTACCAGTTCGCCCGTTGAGTCTATTGAACAGCGCCTCTNCGCAGNCATCATGGAACCGCGTGGTGACGTTAGCGAGGCGGGTGAACTAGATCCCGTAGCCTTGGGTTTCATGTGCGGGTTGGAGATTCATCAGCAGTTGGACACCGGAAAACTCCACTCAAGGATGCCCAGCGAACTGTTCGACTACGGCATCGATGAGATTCCAGAGGGATGGACTCACTCAAGCCGCAGACTGAGAGCCTCGGAGGGAGAATCAGGTCAGGTTGATGTCGCAGCGCGGTTTGAACAGAGGAGAAACCGCTCCTTCGTTTATTTCCAGCCTCCTAATGCTGGCCTAATCGAGTTAGATGAGGCTCCTCCATTGGAGCATGACGACGAAGCCATCGACATTGTTCTGACCATGGCTGGGATGATGGATGCCAAACCAGTATCTGCCTTGCAGGCGATGAGAAAAACAGTTGTCGACGGGTCTAACACCAGCGGATTCCAGAGGACAACCCTAGTGGCAACTGACGGAACGGTCCAAACCGAGGAAGGGAATGTCGGTGTTGATGTAATCTGCCTTGAGGAGGACTCTGCAAGAAAACTCGACACCAAACCATCATCATCAGGTGAAGTGGTCTACTATACTCTGGACAGACTTGGAATGCCTCTAGTTGAGATTGCCACAGCACCAGACATCAAGTCACCCGAGCACGCTCGAGAGACGGCTCTAGCACTAGGAACACTACTGCGAGATACTCGAAGAGTCAGAAGAGGACTTGGCTCGATTCGCCAGGATCTCAATGTCAGTATAGCATGTGGTGATCGGGTAGAAATCAAGGGTTGTCAGGACTTAGATTGGATTCCACGAATAATCAGACTGGAGATGGCTAGACAACTCCACATGTACAGGATGGCAGGCGAACTCCGCAGCGAGGCAGGGCTACCTCCGTTGCCCGAAGACAGGTCAGATGACGAGGTACCAGTGGAGAACAGAGTCGCCGCTGCCGCCGCTGCTAGGCTTCCCTTAGATGCACATGACATGACTCAGTTATTCGAGAACTGTGATTCAGAGATGGTTCGCAACTCCCTTTCATCCGGCTCCAGGGTATTGGCAGTACCACTTTCTGGATTCGCCGGAAAACTTGGATCGAGAAAGACTGACAGCAAAGGTTCGCAACTACCACGTCTCGGTAGAGAACTCGCCAGCGCAGCTAAGGTAGCAGGAGTGGCCGGCATATTCCACTCTGATGAACTACCAGCCTACGACATTTCATCTTCAGAAGTTGAAGCTGTGAGAGAAGCCCTGTCATTAACAGATGAGGATGCATTTGCTCTGTGCGTGGCCTCTGAATGGCAGGCGGAATTGGCCTTGGAATCAGCAGTCCTGCGCGCTCGACTTGCATACCATCGCATCCCTCAAGAAGTCCGCAATGTCGTCATCAAGAGGGGCCAGCCCGACGATGGCACGACCACCGCGATGAGACCACTTCCTGGTGGGGCTAGGATGTATCCAGAGACCGACATACCTGTTGTAGAGATTTCTGAGGAACACTGGGACAGCATCAATGAGGAACTCCCCCTAACTTCTGAGCAGAGGAGGGAACGCCTCCAGGGGACCGGCATCTCGGACAACCAGATTGAGGCTATTCTAGGTTCGGAGATGGATGATATTCTCATTATGGGAGTCGAAGGAGGGCCCTGTGGATGCCCACCCGTGCCTGCGAAGGCATGGGGCTCAACCATTCTTGACAATCTCCGCTCTGAGGTTGCAGAAGGGAGTGGCAGAGATGAGGCAGATGTACCCTGGCCCAATCTGATGCTAGCAATCCACGCCCGTGAGACAGGGGTGGTGACGAGAGAGGGCGTGGTACCGATGGCACGAATGCTCTGGCTTGAGGGGCCTAATATCGACTCGGGATTCGAACACAGACTGGAATGGTTCTCCGCCAAGTCAGATGAGAACGGATTCACTCCTGCAGACACAGGAGCAGTCGAGGCAGCAGTAGATGAAGTGGTGGCCGAGAATGCAGACATGATTCGTGAGAGAGGAATGGGTGCGATGGGGCCTCTGATGGGGGTTGTAATGGGCAAACTTGGAGGCTCTGCTGACGGAAAGGCAGTAAGCAACGCACTACGCTCTAGGATTGCAGAGATTTCATCCGAAGAAGATTGAATAACCGGTTGTAAACCCCTCAAAATCCGTGTCTGATATCGTAGCCCTGTTCGCTCTCTTTGTACTAATCACGATAGCAGTAGGGGGTGCAGTTGAGGATGAGAACAGGCTCAAGTCTCTATCTTTGGCTTGGGTCATTTTCTTACTGATTTCTTTCCCAACCCTTAGTAGTGAGTGGGCCAGGATGACATCAGAACTAATCGACGATGAGAATGACTCTCACTACGGCCTCCCTGACATATGGGAAGGCAAACAAGTCGTCTGCTTCCACTTCCCTGATGACCATGCTCCAGACGGATATGACGGAGCTAGATATCACATAGACAGCGATGGAACACAGTTCATGACCGACTCTGATTGGAACCATACTGGTGCATGCATCGGCGGCTTCTCAAACTTCGAAAACGGCCTAGAACTCATGGATGAGGCGGTTACAGCTTCTGGAGGAGACTTTGCTTACAACTCAACCCAGTACACCTTCGGCTTGCAAATCAACTCGATAGCGGGAGTCAATCCATGCGATGCCTCAACCTGCTCCGATACCTCGGGAGCCTATTGGAGCCTATTCCATAATGGGCAGATGGCAATGGTCGGAATCAGCGATCTAACCTTGAAGGCAGATAGCGTAATCACATGGTCCATTGAGACTTGGTGAGAATGAGTATAGGACAACCATCAAGAGCAAGTTGAATCTGACTAGGAGGGAAGCGCACATGTTCGATGCCCACGCAGTCACAATCGGAACTCATGGCATGCTGCTAATCAACGCAGCAATGCTGTGCCTGGTTGGTTGGGCCCTTTGGAAAGCAGAGCGCAGACTAGAATCCGGAAGCGACTGGATTCTGCTGCTTATGCTATGCGTGTTCGCTGTCTCAGGAAGGGTTCTGCTGGACCCAATTCCCAATGTACAACCTGTCACAATAATCGTTTTGCTAGCCGGAATACACTACGGAGCACCTAGGGCCATAGCCCTAGCCACTGCGGTCACTCTGTGCTCCAACCTGATTCTCGGTCATGGCCTGTGGTCGTTGTACCAGGCTGTAGGATGGTCTGCGGTAGGAGTTGCAGGAGCACTACTCTCCAGCCGATTGCTAGTAGATGGAAGACTGAATATTGAGAGGCTGGCAATGGTGGCTGCAGCCTCGGGCTTCGCATTCGACTGGATTGTTTCAATCAGCGCATTACATTCTATGGGAAGCGAACTTCTACTTCCTTACATGGTAGCCGGACTTCCATTCGATCTGCTTCATGCGGCCGGCAATGTCGCATTCGCTGCTTGGTTGGCAAACCCCCTGAGCGAAATCATGACCAAGCATCTCGACACGTCTTCTCCTATGGCGGTGAACGATTCTGTCTCGAGCACCCTCTGAGCTTACAATGGTCCTAGTGACCAGAGCCGATCTGGATTTGTCACGCGGTAAGTTAGCCGCCCAATGCGGCCATGCTGTAGCTGAATGCATACTCAAGGCTAAGCGAGACGATCCTAGGATGCTGAAGAGATACTCCGGATCCGGCGCAAGAAAGATTGTGTGTGAAGCACCCGACTTAGATTCTATCAAACGTCTTTACGGAGATGCAAGGATCTGTGGTCTTGTATCCTACATGGTGACCGATGCAGGCCACACTGAGATTCCTGCAGGAACAGTAACAGTTCTCGGCATAGGGCCCGGGCCACGCTCAGAAATCGATGCACTGACAAGCAATTTACCGCTTGTTAAGTGAATAAATGAAGAAAACCCACCGAGAGCGAATGCTCTAGGTGGGTGCTTTAACGGCTGGACTGGGAGGCGTTTGCCCCCCAGTCCGCCTTACGTATTCCTGTCAGTCTAGTTTCCTAGAATGATTAGGCCATCTCGGCAATCTTGACCGAAGCCATTGCGCCGATACCAACCATTAGGCCATCAAGGACCCAGTGGCTAGCCATAGCAGCTATGTCGCCGCCATCGCCCATTAGGTTGGATGCCATGCCCATCGAGTTTCCGACCATGGTACCCATAGCCATCACTACGAAAGCAGTAACCCATGCATCACAGCGTGAGTACACTGTCCAAAGCAGTGCACCACCAGCTATCATGCCAAGAGCAGGCCACATGTCAAACGCCCAC
>PAYF01000017.1:0-7901 GCA_002714745.1 Methanobacteriota archaeon
TTTGCCATTGGATTTGTGATGGCGAGGATAGCGTCGACCGCGGCCTCGATTCTGGTGCTTCTTAGGTGCCTTGTTTCCCTTGCGCGACCGGGCCTTCTCAGAGTGGAAGGGATGGCTCTCATCTACTGGAATGTCCTGACGAATCATCTTCTCGATACCACGCAGATACTCACCTTCATTCTCATCACAAAAAGCGATAGTGGTTCCTCCTCGGCCTGCACGCCCAGTACGTCCAATGCGGTGCACATAGACCTCGGGCTCGTTAGGCAGATCTAGATTGATGACGTGACTAATGTCGGAGACATCGATACCGCGACTCGCCACATCGGTGGCGACTAGTACCTGAAGAGTTCCATTGCGGAAACGCCGGAGTGCGTTCTCACGCGCGCCCTGACTCTTGTTACCGTGGATTGGGAGAGCATCAATGCCGTCTTGACCGAGTTGTCTAGAAATGCGATTACAACCATGTTTAGTGCGACAGAATACAAGCACCTTTTCGGGGCTCTCTTCTTCGATAATGTAAGTCAATAGACCTCGCTTATCACTCCTCATGACAAACATAAGAGATTGTTCAATGGCCTCTACGGTAGTCGATTCAGGGGTGATTGAGACACTTACTGGGTTGTGGAGCATATCGTTAGACAAATCGACAATCGAGGGAGGTATTGTGGCACTGAACAGTAGACTCTGGCGTTTCTTTGGGATTTGTGCTAGAATTTTACGAATGTCTCGGATGAAACCCATGTCGAGCATTCGGTCGGCCTCGTCGAGAACAAGGAATCGCACATGGGAGAGGTCAACATNCCCCTGCGAGATGAGGTCAAGCAAGCGACCGGGGGTGGCTACCAAGATGTCAACACCGTGACGTAGCTTCCTTTCCTGAGGTCGTTGCGATACTCCACCAAACATAGCCATAGAGCGGATATCGAGGTATCGAGCGTATTGCTCGATATTGTAGTTAATCTGGGCTGCAAGCTCGCGTGTTGGGCACATGATCAGAGTGCGGATGCGGCGCGGTNCGTCCTGCGAATTTTGAGTCATAGCATNGAGAATTGGTAGGGCGAATGCTGCNGTCTTTCCNGTGCCAGTTTGGGCACANCCGAGCATNTCNCGGCCCTCAATCAGGTCGGGGATTGCTTGGGCTTGAATCGGCGTCGGCGAGACATACCCAATCTCATCAAGAGCATCCTGCAAAGGCTGACANAGATTGAGTGAAGAGAAATCCATGGATTCAACTCACATATGTGCGATAATAGCGGTACCGAATTCACTGCACTTCAGCAGAGTAGCATCGTCCATCAGCCGCTCGAAGTCATAGGTTACGGTTCCTGCACTGATTGCTCCTTCCATACCCTTCACGATGAGATCGGCGGCCTCAATCCAGCCGATGTGCCTCAGCATCATCTCTGCTGAAAGAATTAGACTTCCTGGGTTGACCTTGTCCTGACCGGCGTACTTCGGGGCAGTGCCGTGGGTGGCCTCAAAGATAGCAACACCCGTGTCGTAGTTGATGTTGGCTCCTGGAGCGATGCCGATGCCGCCTACCTGGGCTGCAAGTGCGTCAGAGATGTAGTCGCCATTGAGGTTCATCGTGGTCAGCACGCCGTACTCGCGAGGGCGAGTCAGTACCTGCTGGAGCATCGCGTCCGCGATTACATCNTTGATGGTGATTGTAGAACCAGTACTCGGATTGGTCAGGGTGCACCAAGGTCCACCATCCAACTCAGTAGCTCCGAATTCGTCCTTAGCTAGTTGGTAGCCCCAGTCACGGAATCCTCCTTCTGTGAATTTCATGATGTTGCCCTTGTGAACCAAAGTGACGCTGTCACTGTCGCTGTCTATAGCGTGGTTAATGGCTGCGCGGACAATTCTGGCAGTTCCCTCTTGGCTGATTGGTTTGATGCCGATGCCGCTAGTATCGGGAAACCGAATCTTGTCGACTCCCATCTCGCTGTGCAGGAAGTCGATGACCTTGCGAACCTCGTCACTACCAGCCTCCCACTCGATGCCCGCATAGACATCCTCACTATTCTCTCGGAAGATTATCATGTCCACCGCACCGGGATCTCTGACGGGACTTGGTGTCCCGGCGTACCAACGCACGGGCCGCACGCAAGCATAGAGGTCGAGTTGTTGGCGGAGAGCTACGTTCAGGCTGCGGATACCCCCGCCGACGGGTGTGGTCAAAGGACCTTTGATTGAAACCAAACCCTCTCGCATAGCCTGCTTGGTGGCCTCGGGAAGCCAATCTCCTGTGGCATCGAACGCCTTCTGCCCGGCTAGAACCTCGCTCCAGTGTATTTGGCGCTCACCATCGTAGGCGCCGTCGACTGCAGCATCTACCACAGCCATCATTACGGGAGTAATATCTACCCCAATTCCATCTCCCTCNATGTAGTGAATNACGGGGTCGACNGGGACTTNTAGTCGTCCATCGGACATCGAAATTCTACTGCCTGCTACCATCTCTCTCATACCGGCGACCTGCCCCCCCTCTTTCAAGACAACCCTTCAAGCATGATGGCTCCAGTCGGAGTGCATGAAGGGCGAAGTCAGCTGGACACACGGTGACGGATATGTCGGAACCACACCTAGTGGGAAGCGTTTCAGTATCTACAACGAATCGGCCCCCAGCCCTATGGAAATGGTGTTGCACGGTCACGCCGCCTGTTCGATGATTGATGTGGTTGGTGGCCTAAAGGACCGGGTTGANAATCTTGAGGAGNTGACCGTTGCTATCGAGGCNGANAGAGCTCCGGAAAGTCCCAAGGTTTTCACAAGTGTCAACATGAGATATATCGTGAGGGGAGATGTTCCCGAGAAGCTTGTTCGTCGCATCATCGAGAACAGTCACGAGAAGCTCTGTAGCGTTGGCATAATGATCACTAGAGCAGGGGCGACACTTGACTGGACTTTGGAGATGAATCCCTAGCGAAATCTAACACCTGAGACGGTTTGTCGAACTGTTAGAAATTGGGATTTCGACAGTCGCCAAACCTCTCTCGTCCTCAATGGTTAAACACCGCCCATCCAGAAGACGGAATCCCTTGCGTCGCGCAAGGTGAAAGGCGAGCGCAAAATCAAGAGGAATTGAGATGCAGACCAGAGTCAAGGGAGATGTCGATACCGGCGACCCAGAAACTGGCATGGTCGTCGAGAGGCGCTTCACCACCGCAGGTGATGACCCGTTCGATGCGTTCGAATGGATNGAGATGGATGTCGAGATTAGAAACCCGGACGGNTCNATGGCAGACTCCATCGANGGCGTCAAATTACCATCGGGATTCGCAGGAGTTCCGGGCAAAGTCTGCGCACAGAAGTACCTGCGAAAGGCGGGCGTTCCAAAGCACCTGAGGAAGGTGGCGGAAGANGATATTCCAGTCTGGCTACAGCGAAGTGAGCCGGACCANGAGAAGCTTCAGACANTTGAGGCTGATGAGAGAATGGGTGGGGAGACCGACGGAAGAGAGCTCTTCCGGAGGCTCGCAGGGACCTGGACCTACTGGGGCTGGAAGTACGGATACTTCGCCGGCGAGGCTGATGCCCGCGCGTACTTCGATGAGATGTGTTATGTGGTTGCGAGTCAGCGATCCGCACCTAACAGCCCCCAGTGGTTCAACACCGGCCTGCATTGGGCTTACGGTATAGAGGGGCCAGCCCAAGGACACTCGTTCGTTAACCCTGAGACAGCCGAGCTGGAATTCTCCACCAATGCGTACGAGCACCCTCAGCCACACGCCTGTTTCATCCAGTCTGTATCAGACTCTCTAGTAGGGGGAACAGAGTCGATAATGGGACTTTGGAACAGAGAGGCTCTACTGTTCAAGTACGGCTCTGGAACAGGTTCGAACTTCTCCAGAATCAGAGGTGCTGGAGAGCCGTTATCAGGAGGGGGGAGCTCAAGCGGGCTGCTGTCTTTCCTGAAGATTGGTGACAGGGCTGCTGGCGCAATTAAGTCCGGTGGAACTACTCGCCGGGCAGCGAAGATGGTGACTCTTGATCTCGACCATCCTGATATCGAAGAGTACATCGATTGGAAGTCGAGTGAGGAGGAGAAGGTCTCCTCTCTCGTGATTGGCAGCAACATCCTACAAAAGCATGCGAACTCTCTGATGGAGGCAATCTGGGAGCATGGGGACGAGGAGGGTAGGTTCGACCAGAAGACCAATCTCGGACTTCGAAGAGCAATGGTGGGTGCCATCAAGGAGCACGTTCCACAACCTCATATCCAGAGAATTGTCGATCTCGCCAAACAGGGATGGGAAGGTGTTGACTTCGAGGTCTTCGATGCTGACTGGCAGGGTGAGGCTTACCTCACCGTCTCAGGTCAGAACAGCAACAATTCGGTGCGAGTACCAAACGGATTCATGGACGCAGTCAGCCAAGGCGCGGACTGGAATTTGTACTGGAGAACCGAGTTGGAGAAATCTGAGGCTCAGAATAGAGAACCCGAGCCTTGCAAAACTCTGGATGCCAAAGCCCTCTGGGACAAAGTCGCCTACACGGCTTGGGCATGTGCTGACCCAGGAGTTCAGTTTGACACCACCATCAACGAGTGGCACACCTGTCCGGAGGGAGGGAGAATCAACGGCTCTAACCCCTGCTCGGAGTACATGTTCCTAGACGATACGGCTTGCAACCTATCTAGCATCAATCTCCTACATTACTATGACAAGGATACTCAGACATTTCAGATTGATGATTTCAGACACAGTGTCAGGCTGTGGACAATGACTCTCGAGATTAGCGTGCTGATGGCCCAGTTCCCATCTGAGGAAATTGCTCGTAAGTCGTACGAGTATAGAACTCTAGGTCTAGGCTACTGCAACATTGGCTCCCTTCTTATGCACATGGGAATTCCATACGATGATGAGCGGGCCTATGCGATATGTGGCGCAATCACATCGATAATGTGCGGTGAGACTTATGCGACCAGTGCCGAGATGGCTTCGGTTTTGGGGCCCTTCGCCGATTATGAGAGGAATTCCGAGCACATGCTCAGGGTGATGAGGAACCACAGGAGAGCAGCTTACGATGCTCCTGTAGAGGAGTATGAGGGATTGGCTGTCCCGCCAATGGGAATCAATGCGAGTAAGTGCCCGAAGGATTTGCTTGAGGCAGCTAGAGGAGCTTGGGATCGCGCCCTAAGAGATGGTGAGGAGCATGGATACAGGAACGCTCAGACTACTGTGATTGCGCCAACGGGTACAATCGGACTCATCATGGGTGCCGACACCACCGGTGTAGAGCCACAATTCTCGCTTGTCCAATTCAAGACTTTGGCTGGAGGAGGTTCACTCAGGATTGTCAACAAGGGAGTGCCTAGCGCACTGCGCAGACTTGGCTACTCCGACAGCGAGTGCAAGGCCATCGAGGAGTACATCCTCGGTACCGGCCGACTTACAGGCTGTCCGAATATCACTCTGGATCGTCTAATCGACGCTGGTTTCAGCAAGGCCGACCTAGCCGCTGTAGAAGGGAGCCTAGCGGATGTCTTCGACCTGCGCTCCGCCTTCGCTCCTTCACTGCTCGGCAAAGATGTGTGCACGGGAAGTCTCGGAATGAGTGAGGAGCAGTTCGAGGATCCGTTCTTCGACACGCTTGGCTTCCTAGGATTCTCTAATGATGANATTGTAGGTGCCCAAGACCACATCTTCGGAAACCTAACAATTGAGGGAGCTCCTGGACTCAAGGAAGAGCATCTCGCGGTGTTCGACTGCGCTACACCTTGTGGGGCCAAGGGTACTAGGTCAATCGCATGGCCCGCACATGTGAAGATGATGGCTGCTGCTCAGCCGTTCATCTCTGGAGCGATTTCCAAGACAATCAACATGCCATCCAGCTCTACTGTGGATGATGTGCGTGAGGCNTACAACCTCAGTCATACTACGATGAACAAGGCCTGTGCAGTATACCGCGATTGTTCCAAACTCTCTCAGCCGCTGATGAACCAGTTGGTTGATGAGACCGATCTCGAAGATGAGGCCCCTCTGGAGGAGGTCAAGCAGAAGATGGTGCAGGAAGTGGTCGAGGTTATGCCTGTGCCAGAGCCGATAGCTCAGCCGGTGGCTCAGTCCTTCGTCGACTTCATCGCCACTAGGAGGGCTTTGCCAGACAAGAAGAGGGCTACCTCAACGAAAGCGAGAATTGGTGGGCACAGTGTGAGGCTAATCACTGGCGAGTATCCAGATGGAAGGCTCGGTGAGATTATCCTAGTGACTTCCAAGGAAGGAGCTGCTTGGAGAGCAATGCTCAATCANTTCGCCATTGCGGTGTCTATAGCCTTGCAGCATGGCGTTCCTCTGGATGCTTTCATCAAGGTCTTCACCTTCCAGAAGTTCGAGCCTAGTGGAATGGTAGAAGGAGGTAGTGGGAGAGTCAAGATGGCCTCGAGCCTAGTTGACTGGATTTTCAGAGAGCTCGCCATTGAGTACGCNGGAAGGGATGATTTAGCCCANGTAGCAGTAGAGGATTTCNATCAGTTCTCNATNAGNAANCCCGAGATGACTGATGAAGGANTGATGAGGACAGAGGGTGAGAAGAGGGAGGTTCAGATGACTCTGGATGCTACNGTCGCCCCTCTACAAGAGAGAGATGAGGAGGCTCGCGCCATTCAAGCAGCGCGTGAGAGGGGATTCACTGGAGACATCTGNGATGATTGCGGCAGCAGTCAGATGGTCCGTAACGGCACCTGCCTGAAGTGCAACGACTGTGGTTCAACCACCGGATGTTCGTGACCCGGTCAGCGCTNAAATCTCAAGTTCGATGTTGAGGTTCTGTATCAGTTCCTTGTAGCGGTTCCTNATNGTAACCTCAGTGACTCCAGCGACCTCAGCGACTTCNCGCTGGGTTCTGCGCTTGCCACACAGAACGCTGGCAATGTAGATGATTGATGCTGCAATTCCGGTTGGTCCTCTCCCACTGGTGAGTTCCTTCTCCTGAGCGGCGGCAATCAGCTCGTATGCCTTCGACTGGACCTCAGCATCCANGTGTAGGCCCGAGCANAATCTAGGTATGTAGTCCTCCGGCTTGGTTGGAGGGATTTTCATCTTGAGTTCGCGAACCATGAACCGGTATGTTCGNCCAATCTCCTTTCTTCCGGTCCTNCTAGCCTCTCCGATCTCATCGAGAGTTCGTGGGTTGTTGCACTGCCTGCAGGCGGCATAGAGGCTTGCAGCAGCGACACCTTCAATCGAGCGGCCGCGAATTAGTCTGGCTTCGACTGCCTTCTTGTAGTTCACAGCAGCCGACTCTCTAATCGACTTTGGTAGGTCGAGGCGGCTGGCCATGCGGTCAAGTTCAGCAAGGGCCATGGCGAGGTTTCTCTCCGTGGCGTTGCTGACTCGAGAGCGCTTCTGCCACTTCCTCATTCTATAGAATTGGCTTCGGTAGCGGCTTGAGATTGCCTTACCTGAGTAGTCCTTGTTCTGCCAGTCGATATCGGTTGACAGACCCTTGTCGTGTAGCATGACAGTCATTGGTGCGCCAGTACGTGCGCGCTGGTCGCCCTGCTCGGGGCTGAAAACGCGCCACTCAGCGCCTTGATCGATNACATTGTCTTCCAGAACGAGTCCACAATCCTCACAGACGACCTCTCCTCGAGTCTCGTCCCTGTTCAGGTTCCTGCTTCCGCATTCATTGCACTTCACTGTGTCTTCAACTAAATAGCCNTCATCGTTTGCCATTCCATCACCCTACCTTCGCNAGCAAAGGTAATAAANCCCGAANGACCATGTTATTTAAGCGTGACAGTATNNACAAAAGTGNCTAAATCGTNANACTGNNNNCCATTNNTCTCNGNNTTGNNCATTNANAATNATGAAATAGAGCNCTCTATTNACGCAGTNTGANGANGGTGAGAGTCTAGTGTCNANGANTTGGCCGCCCGAGCAGGTTTCGCT
>PAYF01000017.1:7906-25990 GCA_002714745.1 Methanobacteriota archaeon
CNGANANNAGGGTGCTCTTNCTGACTAAGGATNTNGANCTNATCCGAAAGCANCTCTATGANGGNCTNNATCTGCGNATNGAGGANCTNGANGTAGATGANCTTCTAGATGANATCAACACNGATGTGATGACTCCNGCTTGGGTNTGCTTCGACCATGATCCTGCNNTNATCNCNGAGAATGNTTACGCNGGNCTNATACANGATGGAAGGAGNGTGTTNGANCCTCGNGCNNTNCTNGATGGTGGNTTNGANGTCATNGTCTCTGGGCATCGTAAAGGAACNGGNTCNAGNAGAGAGACTGCNGCCCANTGNGAGCGTTGGTCTGGAATACGNATNGTNATNGCNGCCTCNTTNGCACCAATNCANGAGCGNAACAACATCAANCTCGGNCAACTNATGGGTGACCANNNNATNCTNNGGAGANTNCAGNANGGAGAGAGTNTNTCTCTGGATGAGTTCGTNNCNGANTANGATCCNGTNACTAGACTAATNGTNGAGAANGGNGGNATNNTNCCNTTCGCNCANAANCTNNAGCNCGGGNNNGTCNNGTTNCCNGAGTTGGANACNCCNCCNAGACCNATGAANATGGTTGAGAAGATGATTGCNAGNAAANTGCTCGGTAGAAACGGTGCTGCCCGCTATGTCGAGCCAGGAGATGCCGTTCTAGCCCAAGTCGATGGAGGGTACTCGCACGAGTTCACTACCGCTCAGGTTCACGAGTTCCTCAAGCTGGAGTATGGGGATTCGTACTCGCTGCCAAATCCGTCCAAGTTCGCTGTCTTTGAGGACCATTTGCTGTATGCAACGGGCGTGCCTAGATTCGGTCAGTTCACCGACAAGATCCAGACTCTTCGAGACATGCAAGGAGTGTTCCAACAGCACACAGGAGTTAGAGACTACTCTGCCGAGGATGGTATCAGTCCAGGCATCTGTCACCAAGTTGCTCGCGAGGAGTTCATCGATGTTGGAGACTTCATCCAAGCCACAGACTCACACACATGCATGGGAGGGGCGACAAATGCTCTGGCCTACGGAGTTGGAGCCACCGAGTACGCCAACCTCGTGCACAATCAATTCGCCTTTGTGCAAGTCCCAGAGAGTATTCGCTTCGAGTTAGTTGGTACTCTCGATCCTGGTTGCACTGCTAAGGATGTGATTCTTCACATCCTCTGGAAGTACGCCTCTGAGTCTGAGACTCTTGATCGCAGTATGGAATTCGGTGGATCCGGTCTAGCCAGCCTTTCGATGGATGAGAGGGCAACTCTTTGCAACATGGCAACTGAATGTAGTGCAAAGACGGGGATTTGTGAGGCAGATAATCTGACTGTTGAGTGGTTGCTGGAAAGGCGCCCCGGCCTAAATGAGGAGGCCGTGCGCGATGCGTTCGTGCTTCCGGATGAAGGAGCCGAGTACGATGGGGGTGTCCACACCATCGACCTTACTGAGATTAGACCGATGGTCGCTCATCCTGGAGACCCCGACAAGGGGATTCCATCTGACCCCACCAACGGAGCCTATATCGATAGTCTTGGAGATGTGGAGATCGACATCGCATACGCTGGCTCATGTACTGCTGGTAAGGACGATGATTTCGCATACTACGCCAGAGTGACTGAGTCTGCATTAGATGCTGGTTTGACTATCCCACCTAATGTCGACTGCTACATCCAATTCGGTTCGAAAACGGTCAAGGAGCTGTCTGAGCGAGAAGGTTGGAGCGATATGTTCGAGCGGGCAGGAATCAAGCTAATCGATCCTGGATGCGGTGCATGCATCGGTGCTGGTCCGGGGATTAGCGATGACGAGGATCAGGTAACCGTCTCAGCAATCAACAGGAATTATCAGGGTCGGTCGGGGCCGGGGCGATTGTATCTCGCAAGCCCACTGACTGTGATGGCTAGTGCTTTCATGGGCAAGATTACGGCTTGGCATCCGGGTTTGTTCGCACAGGGTTAAGTGCGTCCCTTGTCCGGGGCCTCTCATCCAAAAGAGGCCCTATGCCATTCGGGCATGGGAGGACCTGTTGGAGGGTTGCGAATGACTGAGGAAAATCCACCGCCCGGAAAGCAGAAGCAAATAGCAATCAGCGAATTTTTCGAGAAGAACAAACACTTTCTCGGATTCGATTCTCTACAGAGATCGATAATCACCGCTGTGAAAGAGGCCGTCGACAATTCTCTCGATGCTTGTGAGGAAGATAGGAAGCTTCCAGACATCAGAGTTGAGATAAATCGGCTCAAGGGAGACCGATTGGAATTAATCTCCCAAGACAATGGTCCGGGAATTCCGCGTGGTGCAATCGAGCATGTATTCGGGAAGTTTCTTCTCGGCTCTCGTTTCCACGCCATACGCCAGACTAGGGGGCAGCAGGNAATTGGAATCACGGGCGTCGTGATGTACTCTCAACTCACCACAGGTGGTAAGACCAGTGTCATCTCGAAGGTGGAGGAGGATTCGTCCGCGGTCTATGTTGATCTTGGAATTGATACTCGAAAGAACCGGGCCATCAAGTCGGGAGAGCGGAGNGATGTCTGGATTGATGGTCTGACAGGGGAGGAGGTCACACATGGCCTCAGAATCAGAACCGAGATGAAGGCAAAGTACCAGAGGGGGCGGCAGTCAGTCTACCAGTATCTCAGAATGACTTCGATAGTAAATCCTCATGCATCAATCAGCTTGGTAGTCCGAGATCGTGATGGCGATGTAATCGAGGAGGGGCACTGGCCGCGTACCACAGATAGGTTGCCCACTGTTGTGACGGAGATTAAGCCACATCCGCATGGTATTCATCTTGGTACCCTGCAGCGGATGCTTAGGGAGGCCGAAGAGAGGAAGATGACTTCATTCCTTAGGCACAATTTCTCAGGAGTCAGTATGCGGGCCGCTAGAGAGATTCTGAGTAAATCGGAATTGGATGAGAGCAGGCAACCCCGTAGAATCAGGGCAGAAGAGGCCCAGAAAGTTCTCGACTCTTTTCAGAAAGTCAAGCTCCTCAACCCACCAACAGACTGCCTTTCTCCAATTGAGGANCTGNTAATCAAGAAGGGNCTATCCAAGGCGATTGATTCCCGCTTCGCATCCACCGCNACTAGGGANCCAAGGGTCAGTCAGGGNAATCCATTTCAGGTNGAGGTGGGGCTAGTGTTCGGNGGAGATTTNGGCTCAGACAGNCCTATTGAGATACTGCGCTTCGCGAACAGAGTTCCTCTGATGTACCAGCAAGGAGGGTGTTTGCTGACCAAAGCAATTGAGGCTGTGGATTGGAAGAGATANGGNCTCGACCAGCCGGGNGGNAAGGGCATACCCAAGGGTCCNGCTGCAGTTCTAGTTCATCTCGCNTCAACAAACGTGCAATTCACCAGCGAAGCGAAGGAAGCTGTCGCTACAAACGAAGAGGTCCTTGAAGAGATTAGAAGGGCGCTGCTTGAGGTCGGACGTGGNCTGAAGGGACACCTGANGAAGAGTTCTCAGAGGAAGAAAGCGCGAGAGAAGTTTGAGTTGATTAATATCATTCTGCCTGAGATTTCGGAGAAGTCNTCGGAGNTGCTTGGCAGNGAGGAGCCGGATCTCACCCCGGTAATNACGCAAATCATGAANGATGTATTCTGCGAAGAGGAATTGGGTTGGGACAGTGAGCGGAAACTCGCCACCTGCGATATCACNGTGTTCAACTATACCNCCAGGGCTAGAGCGTACACAATTCTCGCTAAATGGCCTGAATCCGAGACAGTGCAAATTGAGGACAATCCGCTCGGTGGGAGAAAAGAGGCTCGAGGGCTCTGGGCTTGGAGGCTCGATACACTCGGCCCGGGTTCATCTGCGACCATCTCATTCACTTTGTCCGGTCTGAGCAAGGGAGACTGGAATGACACTGAGATATTCTTCCGCGGCTCGAAAGACATCATCGGAGCCAATAGAATAGACGAGGGTTTGCTCGAGGAGATGAGGAAACGCGAGGCTTTGGATGCTGCCGTCGAGGAGGCTCAATCGAGAGAAGACCCCATTGTAGCGGGTTTGTCTGAGAGAGCAGATTCAGTTGAAGAGGGGGATTCAGCGATTGATGCTGAACCGGATTATGGCTCTCTGATTATCGATCAGGGGGTGGATGAATGAGTATCACTGACAGCAAGCCGAAGGAGGACGTCATCGAGGCTCTGCACAACGTGGCAGCAGAGATGCACGACAAGATGCTGAAGGGAGTTGCGCCGACTATGACTCTTCCAGTTCGCACCAAGAGCAACATTGGATTCGATGACAAGTTGGGTGTCTACAAGTATGGCAAGAAGAAAACAGTGCGTGATGCCTCTAGTCTGGGCTCTGCACGACAACTGCTGCGCTCTCTGCATGTGACTGAATTCATCGAGAGTATGATCAATAGCGGCAAGTCATCGACTCTGAGAGAGATGTATTACATCTCAGAAGCATGGGGTAACGGTAAGTTCCACTCTCAGAACGAAAGCAACAACCTAGCTGAGGATCTAGAAATAGTCACCAAGTGCCTGCGTGAGGACTTCAAGCTCAGACCAGAGGAAGATGGTGCCCGAATCATCGGTAATGTTACCTTTGAGGAGAGGAATAGGCGCGGCGACTGGATGCGAATTAACTGCCGGGATGATGTGGGCGACTCTGGCTACGGCGTTCCCTACAATGTGGAGTCAGAGAAATTGCGTCTAATCGATGAAGACATTGACTTCGTCATGGCAATAGAGACAGGTGGTATGTTCGACCGATTGATAGAGAACGGATTTGATGAGGAGGCCAGATGCGCCCTGATTCACCTCAAGGGACAACCGGCCCGTTCCACCAGACGAATCATGAGGAGGATGAGCGATGAATGGGGCAAGCCAATCGTGGTTTTCGCTGACTGCGACCCTTGGTCCTTCAGAATCTTCGCTAGTATCGCTTATGGAGCGATAAAGACGGCACACATCTCTGAGTATCTAGCAACCAAGGGTGCAATCTATCTGGGCATCACTGCTGACGACATATTAGCCTACGATCTACCCAGTGATGACTTGTCAAAGCAAGATATTGGGGCCCTAGAAGCGGAACTTAGTGACCCGCGTTTCTCATCGGGTTGGTGGCAGCAGCAGATTGAGTTGATGCAGGAACTCGGTAAGAAGTCCGAACAGCAGTCACTCGCTAAGTACGGCCTAGACTTCGTCACAGATACCTATCTCCCAGAGAAGTTGGCTCACCCTGATGTCGGACTGCGTTACTGATTCAGAACCCTGATATCGAGGGCTCTCCACCAACTATCATGACCGAGGCCGCCCTGCAGTGGGCCAAGCGCCTAACCGGAGTCTCGGTTCTGTTGCTGCTAATCGGTGTGGTATCCTACTACAATGCAATGCCGTCGATGTATGAGCAGTTGGACCCTGCTCAGAACAACATGTTGGAGCTACAGCCAGGGGAGAGTGGTCAGGTAGAGATTGCAACTCTAGGAGAATATGTCGCACTCAGATTGGAAGATGATGATAGTGCAAACCTCAGAATGATAGATNCNGCTGGGCAAGAAGATGAGGGTTCGNCCCCTACGGCATTGGATATCACGAGGACTGGAGAGGATGGGTCATCATATGTCGCCGTGAGAGTGTTCAGGTCTTCTGCTGCTGGGGAATACACCCTGCATAATGACGGTTTGACGACTCTGTGGTTCGTTGATGATGTCTCGGCACAAGCCGCCCTATTCACCAAGCCCTGGTTCGTGGTGATGATGGTTGGCTGTTGCCTAGGTCCGGTATTCGGGGTGATTGGGTTGATTCTAGCGTTGGTAGGATGGGGTAGTAGGGGCAAAGAGAATTCCCCCGTAGTTCTGAACAACCAAGGCAGGCTGCCGACCACCGATGAGTTGTATCGTCAATACCACGGCATAGAGGCAGAGCCTGGGGCCGACATTCCAGATCCGTTCGCTGATACAGGGAAAACAAAAGCAGGCGAGTCAATATCTCAGGAAGAAGTTTCGAATGACGAGCCTAAACCCGAGTGGGAATGGTGGGATGAGGGTTAGTCACCTCGTCTTCGAAACACTATCATCAGGGCTGTAAAGACTAGGCAACTTGCCCCAACGAAACCAATCAATCGTCCTACAGAGTCTACTTGTTCGCGCAAATCCCGGGCGTCTTGGCATTGGCCCTCGTCGGCCCCAATTATTTCACCAATGGTTCCAACTTCGTCCTCGCAATCTTCTGAAATCCTCTCATTGAGGTACTCATCGGCATAGGAAGCAGCGAATGACAGTGCTAGCAGCAAGATTCCGGCTATCGTCAGTACAGTAAGGAATACCGTCTTGGCCGCTCCCATGATATGTTTCATCGATTCAAATGATATTATCCTATGCTCAAGTTGGGTTTTTAGAAGACCTCCACTACCCAACCTCAGGTTGGTAAGTACATGGTCGGTTTCGATGAGGCTCTAACCATCCTGGAAAACCCTACTCGCAGNCAGATNTTGAGGAAGNTAGTGAAGGAGCCGCATTACCCTCTGCAACTATCGGAATTACTCGATGTCAGCCAGCAAGCNGTAGTAAAGCACCTCAAGGTACTCGAGAAAGCTGGATTCGTTGATTCTGAGAGGGTTCCTTCAGGAAAAGGTGGTCCNCCNACCAAGATGTATAGAGTCAATCAGTCATTCTCACTTCGCCTAGATCTCGGGCCTGATCTGTTCAGGGCCGAACATCGCAAAATCCCCCCTGGTGGNCCTATGCGGTTGTCCAATCGGCTACCCGACGAGTTGGATGGTGTGGTCGACAGGCTTGGGACACGCCGCAAGATTCCGATGGGAGAGGCGATGGGTATGCTTTCCGAGTTGGACATGGCCCTAGAGCGAATTGACGAGCGTAGAGACGCCATCATCGCTCTTCATCAACAAGTCATGCGTAAGGTCTCTCCAAGCATCTCAGAGGATTCTGAAACNTATGAGGAGAGGCAACTGGCACACGCCATGATGAACGAGCCAAGGAGGCCTTTGGACCTNGATGCNTTTTCACATGGNNTGAGTATAAGATCNGANGATGCTGAAAAGATGATGGGNGAAATCAGAGAAAGNCTACTNCGNGAGTTCGCATCTGGCCAAGGTAGCCTAGTGGCTGCAAGNGAGGGGACNCCCCTGCCTTGGTGGTTGGCTCGCTAATCAGAAGACTAGGTCTTCATCATCTAGATTGGANAGCATGCTGGTCTTCTCTGCATAGCGTAACTTCGCTTCNTCTCTGCGACCTCTCATCACGACGACAACGACGCCCAGCAGTGCTAGTGTCGCGCCTACAATCAGTGTCGGAACAGTAAACTGAGCGATAATNTCGATACCGACATCNAGTACACCTANATTGGAACCCATCTTACCAGATACCTTCTGCATNTTGTTGTCTTCGTNGGATTCAACAATGACATTGTCAGGATCAACNACNACGACNACATNGTGTCTTCCGGCTTCNACTCTGTACANCATTGCAATCTGTGGTGCCTCNGTGGGNTCTTCTACGGGCATAATGGCTTGCACAATCTGCCTGTAAACGACGTTGTCCTCGTCACATCCGTTCTTCTTGATATCAGACATGGTCTGATCCACACAGAGAATGATATTGACATCGGTAGCGTGGGCATTGCCCTCATTTACGACCATCACATTCACGGAGAGCATTTCACCAACGTCGCCTGTCTTGATGGTGGCTTCCACATCGAGTATTCTGAGATCGGGTGCCCTCAAGCGAAGTTCCACAATCTGCTCATTTGTGTCGCAGTTAGGCCGGTAGTTGTCAGGGAGGCCGTCCTTGTTCTCATCCAATGTGCAAGAATCATCCCAGATCTCTGTCTCATCGTGGTCCCCACCGGCCTCAGAAGAGCCGTACTCTGAAAGTAC
Source organism: Methanobacteriota archaeon (assembly GCA_002714745.1). Classification (GTDB taxonomy): domain Archaea; phylum Thermoplasmatota; class Poseidoniia; order Poseidoniales; family Thalassarchaeaceae; genus Thalassarchaeum. The sequence continues at coordinate 15,766 of PAYF01000017.1, forward strand.
CTTAATTCCAATCTCACGATTGGATAGAGCCGCTGCAGGGTCGATCTGGATTATCACGACAATCTGTAATGTGGTATAGGCTTCCATAATAGGCAGAGTGATTGCGTTCGTACTAGCCGACTTGAAGCAGTTTTCAGTAGGCTCAGGGTCGCCGAGGGTCAGAGTGTCCTCTGGTGTTTGACCGACGCACGGAATCTCAATCGGATACTCGGTGTCGAAGTCCTTGAGCAGAGCGTAGGTTACAACCCAATTGGATAGTAATGGCGCCATAGAAGGCATAGTCTGCCATACCATGGTGTTCGAAGCCCCTGTCTGTTGGGTATAGTTGTGAATCGTCGGTTGATCGGGGACGTTTCCGTAGTTGGTCACATTCATGATAAAACGTACAGTTCTTCCAGGAGCAGTGGTCTTGATTTTACTCTCGACCATCGGATCGACTTCGATTCTCATGTCGTGGAACTCGATAATTTCGACTTGCAACTCAATCTTGTCCCTAACCTTCGTACCATCATAGGATTCCTCACTGAGTACGTTGAGTACTACGGTGTACTGACCTGCTAGAGTCATCTCTGGAATAGAAATGAGTATTGGTATTGTCTGAGAGTCATCGCGATCCAGCTCTTCGAACAGTACTCTTGGGATATCGATGTCCCATACATGTGAGCCACCTTGAGAGTCGATAATCGACTCGACTGTGATATCGTATCTATCAGCGCCGTTGCCGACGTTCTCAACAGTAGTGTCTAGTTGGTAGGTCTGACCCGGATAGAGGGACAGGATGGTCTCCGGTACCTCTGCTTCTAGGTTGTACTCCTGAATGACATTCGTCAGCAAAACCACAGAGTCTCTGACTCTGGGGGCACCCTCAAGATGTGCCTTCACTGTGATTGCATCACCTAAACCGGCAGTTGCATTGTATGGTGCGCACATTATCGCCGTGACCGTGAATGGAGTATCTATCACGGACCAATACCGAGGTGAGTTATCGGGGATTGCGTTTCCGCCGGGTGCTTCAGAGAAGTCAAGATCAACCGTCCAGTGATTGAAACGCCAAGTCTCTTCAGATATCTCCGGTGGCCTCTCTTGTGGCCCCCCTGGTGTGGTGAAGATGAGATAGCCAGGAGTGAAGTGCTTAGTCACCTCGATGTCAAACTCCGAGCAGTCGCCCGGAAGAACATACTGAGTGGTATCTCCCATCTGGAATACGATGTTTCCTGTACTCTTGATGGAGACGTTAATCCACAGCTCTAGGACATCAAACGTGCCTTGGTCGATTGAGAGAACGGGCTCTCCGGTTGACCAGCCCTTGAGATATATCACGAAGGTACCGGGCTCCTGAGAAGTTGGTACACTCACCTGTAGATTCCTAGTCACAGATTGCTGAGGGTCCAGCGATAGCGATGTGGGGAAACTAAGGCCCCAACCGAAGGGCAGTGCCCATTCGACCTGTCCCTCCAAAGTCGACGGGTCATAGAAAGCGAAGGTGTCGTACACGTTACCCGTATTCGTCACTGTGATTGAGAAGAAGGCTGACTCTCCTTGCTCCACATCGACCTGGTAGTGACTCGTGTCGAGATCTATTCCATGCACCACGTCCATCAGGGTCAGCGTGATTCTCTCATCCCTAATGGCCGGGTCCTTGTATGATATCGCGTTAACCGAGATGGTTGCCAGTTCGTCGGCATGAGCCTGATAGATCGAAGGCGCCCTCACGCGCATGTACATCGGGATTACGTCACCTCCACGCAGGAACACCGGAGTGGAGTCGAAAATCGGTGTGTGGTTGGTGGTGAAGAAGAGTGTTGCAGTCCAGTTGTTCGGGACCCCTTCCATAGTCACGGTGAAGGTGTCAGCGACAAGTTCCGCTGGTCCTGGTGTGGGATTGGAGATTGTCATGTTGTAAACGGTCTGTTCACCCGGCTCAATGGTGTGGTAATATGTCTCGGTCTCGGTCAAGGCGACTTCGACCAGTCCGGTGAGCACGTGTACATAGCAAAGGGTGTAGGAGCCCCCGTTGCTGACCTCGTTACACTTGTTCGTATCTGACCAAGCTACGTGGGCGCCGCTGCCTAGGTCGTTGGCGAAGGCAGGAGGCTGTCCAAGGTCGGGGACAGCCGGGGAGTTNGGGCCAAGCTTGTCAGACTGCCATTCAGTGATTGGGATAATCTCCCAGGGATCTANGATACCAACCGCGAGAGAGTTCAGTGGGAATCCATTCGGATAGTCATTGTTGGTGTGATTCAATCTAGTGTAGACAACCGTTTCNCCCTGAGTCTCATTGGAGTTGTCCAGCCANGAGAGGTGGACATTGTCGAAGGAGTCGGTTAGAATCGCGGGCATGTGAGAGTTGGGNCCAAAGGGTCGATCTGTNGGAATGCCCTCTATGCCCTCNACATCAGAGATGGCTGANTCGACAATTTGCTTGATTCCGTATGTCGGNAGGCCGTCGGGAGCGCCGTNCCACTCTCCAGCTCCCCTGAGTCTNAGTCGNGTGTAGTAAATCTCGTAGTTGACGTCGATGTCGTAACCATAAGCCCGTCCATCCATCCAAGCCAGATGGGTGTTGCCGGAGTTATCAACAGCGATTGCGGGATGCAGGCTGTAGGCGTCGTTCAGTGTGATTCTGGTGTCGTTAACGACAACGAGGTTGCCGTAGCCGAGGCCGTCAATGGATGGTCCGAGGTCCTCGATGTACCTGTCTGCGGTAGTGTCGACGAAGGTCCCTGAGTCGCCCTTCTGCCATGTCGGTGGCGGGTTTTCCAGAAGAGATAGTGGATCGAGAATTGTCATGTAAATCTCGCGAGAATTGTTGGTTGAGAGATATACCATGGCTTCGACCATGAGTTGTAGTTCGGCCGAGTTTGAAGCGGTGGTCGGGAAACTGTACATCTGTCCCTCAGCGTCGGTCAGTCTGATGTTAGATCCGGGGCATGTTCTGGTGTTCATGCTGACGAAGCCATTGGGGCATTGTGCGAGATCCATCATGTGCGAGCCGACATTAGTTGAGCCGGAGCCGAATCCTGCAGCAAGCAGAGGGACGGGGATGATCCCGGCCTCGACACAGGCGTCGTGAGCCTCATTGATGCTCTGGGTGTCATCAGACTGCTGGGAGGGGTCACCACCATACGGGCCCTCATCGGAGATTGGGATGATTATCTTGGTCGCATTGGGATTCCAGCGGTGGTCCAACTGGGTCGGGGGGTTGCCCGGGACGTTGCCAGAGGCGTCTCTCCAGGACATGCAAGCCCAAGTGGAGCCGGGGCCCCAGAACTCGCTGTAGTAACCGCCATCCTGTGGGAGGTTGACGGCGCCGTTGTTGTATACGACCTCTGTAAGTTCCCTGATCCCGCCGGAGTCATCACCAGGGACTAGGCCTAGGGGGGTGGTTCTGGGGCCTTGGCTTCCTGAGCCTCCAGTTTGATATGCAGCGGCGCAGTTTCCACTTGTCGCAGCAGAGGGCCAGTTTCCACTAAGGGCATACAGGGTCTCGTAAACAGTCATGTTGGCCCTCAGCAGCATTGGCTTCAGACCCTCAAAGTAGCCTCCACTGGCGAAGTAGCCCCCGTAGAACACGACACACATGTCAGCCCATTCAGTGTTCATCGAACCTGAGGTGTCGATGGGTGCTACCATCTCCACCTTGCCGCCTCTAGTGTCGTCCCAAACAATCTGCACGAAGTCGTCGAGGTCTACAGCCACATCGGGGTGGCCCTTGTGGCCAATGATTGGGGTTAGAAGAGTCTCGCCGACAGCTACGATAGCTTCTCTCGAAATCAGGTCCGGCTCAATCATAGAGTAGTAAATCTGAGGCTGTTGGTAGAACTTGTCCAACTGCTCGAAGGAGTCTTCCCAAACAATGTGGGCGTTGCCTTCGGAATCAGTGTCTATTGCCGGCCAGTCACGGTTCTGGGTGTGGACGGACACTTCGAAGTCATCGATGAGGGAGATTACGTCGTCAATCGCCGCGTCCCCGCTCTGATCGTCTTGTGATGGGTCAATCAGAGTGTACATAATCGCCCACTGGGATGCTTTGTCAGTCCAGGTGATGTGGACGTTGTCGTTGTCGTCGACAGCCAAGTCGGGATGCCATGCCCTGTGGGCACCGGGGTTGGAGATTTGGGTCTCAGAAATCACCACGTCACCTCTCGGGTCGTGCATCTGGTAGTACAGGTGCTGGGTGTTCCTACTCCATACGAAGTGGACATTGCCCATCGAATCCGCATCGGTGGCTACCATGCGGTCATTCGCAGAGCCGCCGTTGACTATCTGTATCGCATCGGTCAATACTACCTCACTTGCCTTCGCCTCAGGGATATCTATCGCCGCGAAGGTGCTCATCAACATCAGAAGAACCATTGACACACTGTTTCTCATCTTTCCAGTTTCCATTTCAAACCCTCCAGCACAACTGCTGTAACGAGTTCGTTCGAGGTTCAACGATACTTAACCTCGACCCTTATCGGTCACTCGCGCGCGTGAGGGAGGTTCGGGATTAGGCCCAGTCTGCAGGATCGAAATCGCGACCGAAGCCCCCGGTCTCATCGGTGTCTATCGGCGAGGGTTCCTCTTGAGTTGTTGGCATTTTTCCGCTCTGGCTCTGAGTCTTCTTGGAAATCCAGTCATCTACTGGTCCCGGCTTACCTATTCCCGGCCCATAGCAGAATTTGATCTTGTGAATCAAAGCCAACTTGGTGAGCCAAAGGTGTCGCATTGTGTGCATGAATTCATTCTGAGTCAGGCCATCGAACCAAATTGGGCGAGACAGGTTGAATGCTTGTAGAGGCCCAGGTGTGTCGTTACTCTTCTTGCCGACGTGGAGTACCCAATCCAAATCCGCCTGAGTAAGGTGTATTCTAGTCTCATGAAGCCAGCCTTCCCATTCATCGGAGGCGTTTCTCGAATGGTCCTCCATCTGATTCTGCTGGCCTTCATCAACTCGTGTGACTGTATAGATTAGGGCTAGATTCCGGTTCTTCGGGATTACCACATTGAATACGTGTCCTTGCTTGGTAGGCGGGTATCTCACATGCAGGTGCAGTAAGGCTTGGTTATCCGAGACTTCTCTTGCTTCTAGACGCTCGCTGTTCAGCCAATCCCTGATTGAGTCGGAGGCCTCGCGCGAGTTCATGTCAATCACGAATAGACCGACCTATTTGAGAACGACGAGTTCAGAATCAATCTGAGTTGTCACTTCCTCCAGCCTTCTGCCTTCCTCTGAATTGGCCAGAGAGTTCCTTCTCTTCGCGTCGCCATAATCTACCCATAGGTCATAGCCTCTCAAGAAAACTAAGTTGGAGATATGGAATACTGGAAGAGAGAGGATTACAAATGCCAGTAAAACGGGCTCAAGCCCGACGACGAAAATCCCCGCAATAAACGAGATGAGTGGCCACATCAGGAGTGGCGAGAACACGGCGCCAATCATGTGGTGAGTGGTTCTAGCGTCAACTCCCTCATCGGTTCGATCGCCGACGTACCAGCCGATGAAGGCCTGCAAACCAGTAGAAGGAATTGATATGGGTGAAGATAGAAGCATCAGGAGAGAGCCTAAAATGGCTGAAAAGAATGAAGATTCTCGTTTAATTCGGCCCTCTGAATCAAGGCTGCGAGAATCGAGATCATGTGAATGGAGTATTTGCGCGACCTCTCGGGCTTTGTTTAGCACAGGGTCAGTGGGCGAAGAATCTCTGACTTCGCGTGCGGCAAGGACTTCCTCCTTGTACGAAGACAATATACTGCCATCCTGGTTTGCGCGACGGTGGCCTAGAAGGTGCCATGCTCTGTAAGTCTCCCAATCTGGCGCGTCTGGAGTTATGGGGGAGAGTTTGTCGAAAAGTTCCTCCTTTAGGGGGATCACATGTTCGGCAGGAGGCTCTATCCATTCGCCTTCAGAAACCCTACGGTGGGTCTCCTCTTCTCCGACAAGAGGAATAATCAGAGGCTCTCCGAACTCGACGTAGATATCCGTCCTGAACCAGTGATGACACCTGTAGTGAAGACCGACGGGCTGAATCATTGGGTTGTCCAGGCCCCGATGGTGTGCTATGCTGGCTGCATTCAAGGTGAATCTCAGGGGGCCGGTTCGCAGGGCATGCAGGTGCGAGTCCTGATGCGACTTTCCTTCTGGCATTACAATAGCTGCGTGGCCTGACGCGATACAGTTGGCCATCGTCAGCATGCTTCTTTGGTTGATTTTCGTGGCTAGTTCCTTGTCTGCAAATCCGCCTTCAATCTCTGCCTTCCTGATTACGGGTTGAGAGCCCATTCTGCGAGTGAGCCAGCCAATCACTGGCATGGTCATGATGTCGTGACGTCCTATGGAAATAATCCTGCGAGATTGGGATTTCATTATCGCCAGTGGGTCAACCAGACCATTTATGTGAATTGAAGCGTATACTAGTCCTCCCTCGTGCGTAGGCTCGTGGTCAATCTCAACTCTTCGGAAGAGGTACGACCAGGCTATATCGACTGTATTCGTGAGTAGGCTCCAGAACGGGCGGTTTCCCGGGTGTTTACCACTGTGATCCCAAGGAACTTGCATGAGTTTTCGAGAATTTATGTTTGTAGCGCTGCTTGACAGAACCGGAAGGACATTTGGGGCTTCGTCGGCATCGCTCACGTTTGCTGGGGTGGGGTTCAGGTTGAGAACACACCGGGTCATCCCAAGAGTTTTCGAATGCTCTCGGCTAATGTTTTGCCCTCTTCGGGGTCCAGTTGTGTGGTGATGAATGGCCATGCTAAGCCGCTGCCGTCCTCATGCTTCGGAATAATGTGAAAATGGACATGGAAGACTGACTGGAAAGCCGCCTCTCCGTTGTTCTGAAGGACATTGAAATCGGTGGCTCCCGTGACTTCTAGAATAGCCCTAGAGATTCGCGGGAGCACGGTGCCGATAGCTGCAGCAGATTCGTCGCTCAATTGGTCCAATGTAGTCGCCTGCTCTTTTGGTACGACCAGAGTATGGCCGGTGCTGCACGGATTAATGTCGAGGAATGCGAATACACTGTCGTCCTCGTACACCTTGTGACAAGGTAGTTGGCCGTCGATAATCAGCGAGAAAATACTAGGTTCGCCTTGCGACATCCTAGTCCTCCGCACTGACGATTGTCTCGGCAAGAGTCAACATTCCTTGAAGCCGGAGAGCGGTGGCCAGCTCGGTGTTCATGACACGTGAGTTGTCTGACAAGACCATTCCAGAATTGCGAAGATCGGAGAGAGATTTGGTTGCCTTAGCTAAGGCGGCTTCGTCTCTGCTGCCGTTCACAGCAGACATGATTGATGTCAATGAGTTGGACACTTTACTAACCGGATCACCAGTGCCAGAAGACAAATTGTTGAGTTGACTTTCTGCTCCTTCCGTGGCGGCTTCAATGGAGGATGAGGAGGCGAAGTCGGCCTGAGAAGCCCACCCTCCTGCGTGTTGGCCAGCGGAGTTCCCGCCGACCAAATCCTCCAGTAAGATGTTGCCAGCGAGAAGCCCAGAGCCGTGCATCCCAGTGTGGGCCGAGCGGCCAGCAGCGTACAATCCAGTGAACCACATACTGCCATTTTCGAAAGTCACTCTTCCGTGCTCATCTACTGGAGCGCCGCCCGTAGTCTCAGCTACAGAAGAAGACAGAGGAATGACTTCAGTCGAGATGTCGAGGCCGGCACGGTCCTTGACTCGGCGGGATGTTTGAGCGAACCAGACTGCGGCTTCAGAGTCGAGGAAACGCAGGTCCAANACGCATTGNTCNCCNTCTAGAACNGNNTCGGGGCCGACNTCTTCGCCNTCCTCCCTTCGCAGTCTGCCTCCCGAACCAAGAAGATCGAATGGGAGTTTTAATCCNGTGCCNCTCATTGACAGNGCGTGTTGTGGNGTGTNTGCCATNCCGGAAAGCCCAACNCCNGCCTGGGCGGCCAATGCGGAGCCTGNGCCTGAGCCTTCTGAGGGGTCCGACCACATTCCTTGGTGACCCTCNGTNGCGAGAATTATNGCCTTGGCCTGAATGCTAACANTCTTACCCGACATGAGGTCGAGTGCGACTATTCCCCTGACCTGTTTATTGTCCATAACCAGTGATATGGGGACGATGTCTGTTCGCCTAGGTATCGCCCTCTTGATTGCCTGCTCCTCTAGGATTCTGGTTACTTCACGGAGCGTGCTGTCACCGCATCCTGTCATCCTCGGCCTAGTGTGACCTGGGGCGTCAGATGCATGAGGCAGGCCTGCATCGGTCCTGCGAAGAACTAGGCCCCACCTCTCCAACTCTGCGAGTGTGGAAACTGCTTGCGAGCAGATTCTGGTGGCTGCCTCTTTGTTAACGGACTCGCCTCCGGCGGCGATTGTGTCCTCAAGGTGGGCAGAAGANTCTGTTTCTTCAATCGATACGGCTAGGCCAGCGGTCGGTGCACCGCCGGAAGCTGCTCCTGTGCCTTGTGCATCGATCATCAAGGGAGAAGAACCTGCATCCGCTGATGCAATCGCGGCTCGCAGTGCCGCGGGGCCCGCACCGACTACAACTACATCCCACGACTCCATGTTGGTTCTACGAATAGAAGTCCTGTCATGAACGTGACGCTCGGGACTACGTCCCGAAAATCCTTAATCAGCCATTGAAAGAGCCAGTCTTCTGACTGAGGANGATGCTTCGGCCATTCGCTGNGTCGCGCTCTCCTGCTGNGCGTTGTGGGAAAGTGTGGTCTTTACTACCATGGCTGACAGAGTCTCTCCGCGCTCACCCTTGAGAGTAACCTGAACTGGATGGGGNCCTCGATTGGTGTCGGGCCAGGCCAAACCAAGCCACANCACGGTNGCGTCATCCAGNAGGCGACCAAGTGTCTCGACCAAATCGGAAGCNCCGTCTCGTCTGATTCTGCGTGATGGTTTGGTCTCTACTCCAATGGTTTGCAGGNTGGGCTCNCCCTCCGCNGTAACGATGTCGAAAGCGACCTCTGCTGCGGTGTCNGTATTGTTGTGAAGCATCACAAATAGATCGGCCTGACCTTGAGAGCAGCGGGGAGGGATATCTAGGTCTAGTCTCCATGGTTCCGAGTTGAGGCTTGGTCCTCTTCGGAGTGCTGCATCTTGTAGCCTGTCAATCAGTCTGAACAGCCCCGGTTCCCATGCCCTAGTGTGTGCCATAAGTGTACGGAGTGATTTCAGATTGAACTTGTTCTCAGTATCGATTAACTGGTCTGTCGCACGCACCTTGAACACCTGCTTTGCCTCGGTCATCATGCGTTCGTCATCAAGCAGGCCCTGAGTGTTGAGATGCAAAGCCCGCAGTAGGTGCTCGATTGCGGATTCGGGAGTCTGGTCTTCCCTCACGCTACCTTCCAGTGCTATCATCCACTCATCCCATGCAGCGGCGGTCTCAGGGTCTAGATGAGCAACCATGAGATCNGATAGNGGCCTAGTNAGNATGCTGTTGTGCAATGTCGGTGCATGAAGGGAAAGAAGCGGGAAGGAATTCGAGCGCATAGGAATCGAATCGTCCAAGAAAAAGGAGTTCCANAAGCAGAGNGCNCCTAATGCGCTNGCCGAGAGNGGTAGAAGGGTGTCNAGGGTGGNACCCGCCTCCATTTTCCACACTGTTAAAATTGAGAGNAATGCGATGCTCGAGGAGAAGAGTCNGATTCTCTCTCGNAGAAGGCGATCTCTAAGNGAATTGAGNATNCTNTCNACACCNGGATACGCATCCATTGTACTNCTACTTCCNTCTCTTAGTTTGAGTCNNTCNCGNGCNGACATTTGNGAGAATACCGCAGCGAGATTTGTGGGNATNAGTAGCAGAGTNAGTGCNGCGAAGATTNCTATGGCTGTCTCATGATATGCATANGNCCAATCTGTCAGAAGAAGNGCNGCTGANATGGGTGCGGAAGCGGAAAGNANGACTCTCAGAGNTGGAGTNGGGCCGAANACTGAGAGTCNGGTCCAAAGGCGNCTGCCAGCATCNCTAGCNGCGACTCTGCGCGATAGNGCTCGCTGTCTAGTGCTGCCNAACCTACCAGAGTCNGAGTANGGNGTNGGGAGGCTGGATTTGGGGTCCTCCATGNTGTGACGGAGAACGTTGGATGCTTGATGGCATCGGCTGGTTCTGGGGTGTTGGAGGGCAATTTTNCGAGCGTCACCTTTGTTGGGGGATGGGTGCTGGCGTGGTCGGGCGCGTAGCATAGCCTGGATAATGCACCGGCCTCCTAAGCCGGGGACCGCGGGTTCGAATCCTGCCGCGTCCGCCACTCA